>SIHH01000174.1 GCA_004299065.1 Phormidium sp. SL48-SHIP
ACAGGGAACAGGGAACAGGGAACAGGGAACAGGGAACAGGGAACAGGGAACAGGGAACAGGGAACAGGGAACAGGGGGTAGGGTGCGTTCGGGCCTCAGTGACGTCTGGGCTTTGACAACTTGGTTAAAACTTGCCCGAACGCACCGCTTCGGTTTTGAGCTCTCAGGATGGTTTCTGCATTAAACGTCCAGGTTTGCTAGGATATCAACAAAAATACGATAATCCTATCTCCCGAACCCTAACGATTTGGCAATTCTATGACCGATAAGCCTCATTCCCCTGCTCTGTCCAATTCCACCGTCTCCTCCCACGATCGCCCCCCCATCCATGAGTCCGAGAGTTATCGCCTCGTTGCGTCGGCGGTTCAAGCTGCCGAAGATCGCAAAGGGGCGGATTTAGTGGTGTTGCGGGTTGAGGAAGTCTCCTATCTCGCCGATTACTTTGTGATTATCACCGGCTTCTCGCGGGTTCAGGTGCGGGCGATCGCCCAAGCCATTCAAGCTCAAGTTGAGGTTGATCTAGACCGTCCTCCCGTCCGCGTCGAAGGGCTATCCGAGGGAATTTGGGTGCTACAAGACTATGGGGATGTGCTGGTTCATGTTCTCATGCCCGAAGAACGGGAGTTTTATAATCTTGAAGCCTTCTGGGGACATGCTGAACGCCTCGAACTCTCGTCGATCGCCAACTCCAGTCTGTCCTCGTAACCTCCTCGTCACCTCTGTCAACACGCCGCATGAACGATCTCGATATTTCTCGATGTCCCGTTCCCCAAGAGCAACAGCCAATTCAGGAATATCAAGCCCTGAAAGATGGATGTCTGTTTCGTGCTAGCCAGGAAACCCTCCCCGCTTATCTCAAGAGTCTGGGCTGGATTTGGATTCCGAGTTGGCTGATTGTTGCTCCCATCGCCGCCGCCAGTTTTACCCCGGAGCGGTTTCCGCTACAGTTTGTCCTCAGTGCTAGTCTGGGGGCAACGTTAGTGCTGGCGTTGGCGGTGTTGCGACTGTTTTTGGGCTGGACATATATCCGCGATCGCCTCAACAGCCCCGTTGTGATTTATGAAGAGTCGGGTTGGTATGACGGACAAATTTGGACGAAAACTGAGTCCGTCTTAGCTCGCGATCGCCTAATTGTTGAGTATCAACTGCAACCGATTTTCCAACGCTTGCGTCGAACCGCGGCCGGGTTAGGATTGTTTCTTGTGGTGAGTGCGATCGCCTGGAGCCTTGCCTAGTCCCCATATCTGTACCTGAAGATCCTATCTTATGGCCAAACGTCATCACACCCACCCCCTCGAAGTGCAACTGTTACGGGAGGGAATTGTTGAATCGAAACATCATGTCCAAGCCGTGGTCTGCGATCGCCGAGGGCGGGTGCTGTCCGCCGCTGGTGATCCCGAAACCGCTACCTTTATCCGCTCAGCCCTCAAACCCTTTCAAGCCCTAGCCGTCACCTCTACGGGAACCCTCGAACGCTATCACCTCAGCGATCGCGATTTAGCGATTATGTGTGGCTCCCACCAAGCGCGTATTGAGCAAGTGCGCCAAGTCTTCCGCATTCTCTGGCAATGTTCCATTGAACCCGAACAACTCCTCTGTCCGATTCCCCAGGGGAAGCGATCGCCCCTCGAACATAACTGTTCCGGGAAACACGCCGGAATGCTGGCAGTCTGTCAACAGCGACAAGTGCCTCTAACAACCTATCTCAAGCGCAATCACCCCGTTCAAACCCTCATTTTGGGAAAAGTAGCGGAATTGCTACAGATGCCCCCTGATGAGTTAATGGTGGCCCGAGATGACTGCGGCGCTCCCACCTATTTCATGCAGTTAAATCAGATGGCGTCTCTGTTCGCTCAACTGGCCTCAGGCGAGAGTCTGGATATGGAACGGATTGTCCGCGCGATGACCCACCATCCTGATATGGTTGGCGGCGAGGGACATTTTGATACGGAAGTGATGCGCATCAGCAATGGCTCCCTCGTCAGTAAAGCGGGCGCTGAGGGCATCCAGTGCGTCGGCCGGATTGGTGATGGCATGGGATTGGCGATTAAGGTCACGGATGGCTCGAAACGGGCTAAATACGCCGTTGCCCTACATCTGTTGCGCCAGTTAGGCTGGATTCAACCGGATCAGGCTGATGCCCTCGCTGAACGCTTTACGGTGATCGATGATTTTAAACGCTTAAATATCGAAGGCGAATTAGTGATGCTGTAAGGGTTTGAGCGATTTTAACCCGGTAGTATCCAAAAAACTTTGCCCAAGGGGTTGCCAAATCATGATTGGTTTGGTTATAGTAGTAAAGGCGACGCGGGATAGAGCAGTCTGGTAGCTCGTCGGGCTCATAACCCGAAGGTCGGTGGTTCAAATCCGCCTCCCGCCACCTTTAAGAAAAAGCCGCTTGACTTAGGTTAAGCGGCTTTTTGCTTTGAGGATTTGCTTTGAGGATTCACGTGGTGAGGCCTTGCCAGAGAATGCGGCTACCGATCGCGATTAGGATCACTCCGCCGATGACTTCGACTTTATCTTGGAAGCGATCGCCGAAATGATGGCCCAGATAAATTCCTCCGAGACAAAGCCAGAAGGTAATCACCCCAATCACGGCGATTGTAAGGAGAATCGGGGTTTTTAAGACGGCAAAGCCTAACCCAGCGGCTAAAGCATCAATACTCGTTGCCACAGCCATCACTAAGAGGGTTTCCAGGTTCAGGGGGTTAAACGGTTTCTCCTTCTCCTCTTGGGAGATGGCTTCGTGAATCATCCGCAGGCCGAGAGCCGTCAGCAATATAAATCCAATCCAATGATCAAAGCGAATAATATAATCGCGAAAGCCAACACCGACCCCCCAACCCATGAGCGGCATAATTGCCTGAAAGATGCCGAACGCGATCGCCACCTTAAAGGCTTTTTGCCATTTGAGATGACGGATATACAAGCCACTGGTGAGGGAGACCGCAAAAGCGTCAGCGGCTAGTCCTACCCCAATCATTGAAATGGTCAGAAATTCCACGAGATAATGGTTATCCTCATAAAGAAACAACGCTCCGAAGGAACTGTTATCCGGTCTGGTACCGTAACCTAGAGCGTAATCTAGGACATCTGCTTAAAGACTGCTCACAGACATTTTCTCCCAATTAATTGGATCTATAGTAGCCTAAAATCCCTTTTTTTTGAAAATAGTAGATAAAGATACCCAGACAATTATCATAATTGAATCATGATTTGAATTCGTCTAACCTATCCTTCGATGACATCCCATCTAGCGGTTAAATGAACGTTAAAACGATGAGGGAAATCCTTAACCCAACCGATCCCAAAACCGCAGAAATCGCTTCAAGCAAACTGTTACCCTTTCTCACCCTGACTCTCGCCATTGTGGCCGTCTCCTGTGCCGCAATTTTTATTCGTTTTGCCGAACAAGAACTCGGGGCCAACGCCACAGTTTTGAATCGTTTGGCGATCGCCACCGTTGCCTTTTGGGTCTTAACCGCCATTCAAGACTGGCGTCAACCCTGGCCGCCAAGCCTCTCCCTAAACTGGAAACAAGACTGGCAACCGCCATCAGCAGACCGCCTCAAGGACAGCATTAAACTCATTGCGGTGGCCGCCGTCTCCTCCGCCTCCGTCGTCCTCTGGGCTCAATCGCTGACCGAAACCAGTATTGCTAACTCAACCTTACTACGCAACCTCACCCCAATTTTTACCAGTTTGGGGGGCTGGCTTCTCCTGGGACAACAATTTGATCGTCGTTTTATCCTCGGAACCATCATCGCCGTTTTAGGTGCCATTGCCATCGGTGTTGAAGACTTCCAAATTAGCCATGAGCATCTTCTCGGAGACGGCTTAGCCTTGCTCTCAGCAGTCCTCTATGGAACTAATTTACTGCTCGTCGAGGGACTGCGATCGCGCCTGAGTACCAGTACCATTCTCCTCTGGCGTTGCGCCGTTGGCACATTGCTGCTGTTCCCCATCGCCAGCCTCTTAGAAGACCAGCTATTCCCGCAAACCTGGCAAGTCTGGCTAGCCGTCGCCGCTCTGGCCCTCGTCTGTCAAGTCTTAGGGCAAGGATTGCTCGTCTATAGCCTTAAACAGTTCTCTTCAGGATTTATCGCCGTTGTTCTGCTCTTAGAGCCGATTCTAACGGCCATCCTCGCTTGGGCAATTTTCGCCGAAGCCCTAGACTGGACGAACTGGCTGGCATTTGCCATGGTACTCTCAGGGATTTATCTAACCCGGTCCAGTGGCAGTGCCACGCAAGCGGTTGTCTCGCCTACGGTTTCCGAAGGTCAAACTGGCGATAATCCCAGTCAATAAGATCTCTTTGCCCAATATGCTTAACCATGCGGTCTGATTCAGCGAATTCTACAGTGGCCTACGATTTCACCCAGTTAACAGATATCGTGACGCGGATGCGATCGCAACGGCGTCTTGCGGTCATCCACGGAGGCGACAAAACCCAACCCGGAGCCGTCATTTACCCCACCCACAATCCCCGCTCCACGAAAACCTATCACACCGTCGCCAAAGATATTGCCGAGGCCTTAGGGGAGCTGGGATTCGAGCAGGTGAGCCTCTTAGCCGACGACATGACCCTCCCGCAAACCCTGCAACAGCACCAGATTGATCTGGCCTGGCTCAACACCGGCGGCGTACAAGGCTATGACCCGGTTTGTCACACCCCCGCCATGTTAGAAATGCTGGGGGTTCCCTATATCGGTCATAATCCCCTCAATAGTTCCATCTTGGACAACAAACACGCCTTTAAACGGGAGTTGCAGGCCTTGGGAATCGCCACGGCTCCCTTTGTGGTGTCCCATCCTTTCCAGGAGCCTTTTCGTCCAGAGACAGATCCTCAATTTCAGCGGGTCTTTGCCGACACTGCCGGTCCCTTTGTGGTGAAACCCGTTTCAGGGCGAGCTTCCGTCAATGTCTTTGTGGTGGATGACGCACGAGAGTTAGGGGAAGCGGTGGCCAAAATCCATCACCTCACCGCTAACACCGCTCTCATTGAAGCTTATTTACCGGGACGGGAGTTTTGCGTCTCGGTTTGTGGCCCCATTACCTATCGCCAAGGGGGGTTTGAGAGCAATCCCCAGCCGTTCGCCTTTTCCGCCATTGAGCGGGTGTTAGACGCTGATGAGCGTATTTTTACCTCAATGGATGCTAAGGGGATGACCGCCAAGCGGATGCGACTGTTATCGCCCCAGGATGAGTCAGAACGGGAACTGCGATCGCAACTCGAAGCCATCGCCCAACAGATTTATCGGGCCTTTAACCTGACTAGCCTGGTGCGAATTGACCTCAGACAAGATGGCCAGGGTCAACTGTATGTCCTCGAAGCGAACCCTAAACCGGATCTCAAACGTCCTACTCCCAATCAAACCAGTTTGGTGGCCCAGGGCTTGCAAGACTGCAATATGACCTATACTGACCTGATTTTGAGTCTTTTAGGCGATCGCCTCCATCATCTTTTCGGCTACCAACCCAATCTCATCCCCCATCTGCAAGGGATGCTAGTCCCCTAAGCTGTCAACTCAGCGAGTCAACCGCTCAATCACCGCTCGATGTTGGGGATAGGCTTGCAGCAACACCTCCCGACTGGGGGCTTCAAAATCAGCAAACTCAAAGCCTGGGGCGACGGTACAGCCGACGAGGCTATAGCCCCCTGTCTCATCGACTGTGGCTGCAAACAAATCCCCTCGGCGAATGACCACCTGTAATCGCTCCCCAGCTTCAAAATTGCGTCCTAGCTTCTGTTGCGAGAGTTCTCCCTGGGGGGTGAGGATGGCTAGGGTTAGGGGACTTCCCTCGTAGAAATGCCAGATTTCCTCCTGTCGAATGCGATGGAAGGCGGAAAATTCCGGGTTTTCTAAGAGGTAGTAGATGGAGGTGCCGTAGGTGCGATCGCCCTCAAAGCGGTCTGGAAGTGCCGATTGAGGGATGATCTCATCGGAACGATAGAGTTCGCGGTACATTCCCCCCTCTTCCGGGAGGGGAACCAACTCCAGCTTCTCAATCCAATCGGCAGCGGTGTACATCATTATGTCCATCGTCATCGTTGAGAAAAGTGTAGAGGATTGTCTGGGCAATGGCTGGGGGGAATCCTATTGACAATCCTATTGACAAAGGAAGCGACCTCTTGCTACCACGAGGGTAATTGAGCAGCCACCCCCCTTGTATCATGACCGTTGATGTATCTCCCCGTTCTGGTTTCGCTGGAGTCTTAGATCGTTTCACCGGGCCAGGAGCGACTCGGGCGGAGTTAGTTTTGCAATTTCTGCCCCCTTTGATTGCGGCTATCCTAGCCCCCGCTTATGCCATCAGCCAAGAGTTAGATTGGAGTCCCTGGCAATTGGGACTAGCGGCATTGCTGGCCTTAGATTTGCTGGGAGGGGTTCTCACCAATGCCACCGCCACTGCCAAACGCTGGTATCACCGACCGGGACAGGGGTTCACTGAGCATTTTAGTTTTGTCTTAGTCCATTTGTTACATATCGCCGCTGTGGCTTGGCTATTCCGGGGCGGGGATGGGGTGTTTTTCCTCGGGGTATCGGGATATTTGATGGTTGGGGCGATCGCCATCTTACGCGCCCCATTGTATCTTCAACGTCCTATCGCTCTGGGATTGTATGGATTGGTCTTGTTGGGCGATCGCTATATCTTCGTCCCCACTGAAGGCTTAGAATGGTTTTTAAGCTTTTTCTTCCTCAAGCTTTTTGTCAGTCACTTACTCTTTGAAGAACCCCATCAAACTGCCCAACTCAATTCCAAACCTTGACTAATCAGATAGACCGAGGAACGCTTCAATTCTTTGAGCGATCGC
This sequence comes from Phormidium sp. SL48-SHIP, assembly GCA_004299065.1. Classification (GTDB taxonomy): domain Bacteria; phylum Cyanobacteriota; class Cyanobacteriia; order Cyanobacteriales; family Geitlerinemataceae; genus Sodalinema. The sequence continues at coordinate 6,821 of SIHH01000174.1, forward strand.
CTCTTGATGGGAAAAGCCAAGCATATGCCCATATTCGGTAATTGGGACGGTTTTCTCATCATCGATCTGTACCACCAGCCGATGTTCTTCGTGATCATCTCCCGTATCCCTCGACTCCACTGTAACCTCGGTGATTGCCTGCAAAGGATAATCGAGTGTCTGTTCATCAGCAACTCCCTTACGGAGAATGGTCAAGCGATCTGAAGTTTTGTCAAAGGTGCATGAGATAGTTTTTCTAAACTCAATGGCGATTAACGGCGCCATCAAAATCAACCCAAGAGGGATGGCTAGAGAGGCCCAAGCTTGAGGAGTTTGAACCACCAGTTGCGATTCCTCCGAATTGTTCAAAAACTGATTAATATCCTGAGCCAAATTCTGTTGGACAGACCTTTGACGGCGACCGGAAACACTCATCTCGATCGTTTCATATCGAGTCTGTAAAACGAGCTGATAACGAGTCTCTTTTCGTCTCCGACCACGTCGTTCGCGACGTCTTTCATAGGATTCAACCTCAGCTCGCTGAATCTCCTGAATGGGAATACTTCTCGAGTCAAAGTCAACCCCTGGTACAAGCAGATGGCGATAGCTAAATTGACATTGATTCACGTCATTGCTCTCTGCATTATTACCACCTCGCTCGCATTGAAGTCGTCCCGAAGCCGATGGCGGCAATAGAGCAATTCCGAGCAAAACCATGCCGATACTGGCTAACCATACTCGCCAAGGGACTATTTTTAACTGGAGCTTTTGTTGATTATTCTGTATAACTCGCATCGCTGATACTCCAAAACTTTCAAGACAAACAGGCCTCGCCTCTCCAGGAATGGAATAGTTCTAATATTGATCCTCCTATGATGTTTAGCTATTTCTGGCCGTCAGATTAAGGCAACGTACCCCAGGCCAAACTAACATCTTTTTCAGATTCTGCCAAACGGCAACCTCCTAACCCAGCCAACGAAATGCTCGTTCAAGGTTCTCGACGGCATCATTTTCAATCAGAGCTCCATGAGCAAGGATAATCCGCTGAGGACTCCAATCTAAGAGTCGCTGGCGTTGCTGTCGTAGCTGGGGTTTGTTCCTCAAAAAAGTTAATCGTAAATCCAGGGGAGCCTTGCCATGAGGGGCTAAATTTCCGGCTAGTTTTAGGGGGATTCGCAGCCCAAGGGGAACCCGGTTTGGCTCAAAGTTCTCTATCAAATCCGTCACAATCAGCGTTTGACTTGGTCGGTGAAAGAAGATGACTTCTTCCATGAACTGCCCCCGAAAATGACACTGTTCAATCTCATCCTCCCAAGGTGCTGGTTCTGACTCCCGTAACTGGGCATCTACCTGAATCGAAATCCCATGCCGTGCTGCTCGTTCTGTGACTCCATCTGCTACCCAAGTCAAAGAATTTGGATACTTGTCCCTCCAATTGGGAAGATGAACATAATGCAGCTTATTAGGGGCAATCAAATAGGTAACGGGGCCAAGCTTTCCCAGTTCTGCTTGTAACCCTGGGGTGAGGACCGTGGGGGAGTGACACCAAAGCTGGCCCGTTTTGAGGCGAATGACGGTCATGCGAGTCGGAAAGGGGAACTTGACTCCCAAAAGGGACATTTTGACCACGGGACCATCGACAATCCAAAGATTCTCCGATAGAGGTTTGAGCGTATTTAATGGCTCGTAGAGGGCTATCTGACGTAACTTACCAATCATACTGGATTAAAACTGACCGGCTAAAGCACCGACGCACCGCTCACAGAGGCTGGGATGCTCTT
>SIHH01000175.1 GCA_004299065.1 Phormidium sp. SL48-SHIP
TCGGGGCGGACAATTGTAAACCGGATGAAGTCAGGATCGGCGGGGACAAAGCTTGCCAGCCCGTCTTGACGCTGGTCAACACCAGTACCAATCTCTTTCAGAGCTTGGGTAAAGGTGAAGCCACCTCCGAGGACAGCGGCGGAACCACGCTGGATGAGGAAGTTGGCATTATCGACCACAATGTTATCTTGCCGGAGTTGTAAGGAGAAGAAGCGATCGCCTCCCTCACCGCCGTCACTTCCCAAGACTTCGTTGAGGAGATTGATATCAAAGGCGACGGTTCCTTCACCATCAGCAAAGCTAACGACTCGTTGTCCATTCAATAACTCGACATCAGAACCGGGACCCTGAAAATCAACACCTTCGAGGGCCGTCGCCGGGATTTTGTTGAACAAGAGGTTGTCTTCCCCAGTGGTTCCACTGCGTTTGACGAAGATGCTGCGGGGGATTAACTCGCCGGCGGTGCTTCCTCCATCTTGTTGATTGAACTCGTAGAGATTGACGAGTTCACCGTTTTCATCCACAAACTCGAAGGTTCGCGGCGGTTCCGGATCGGCGATATCACTCGAGAAGTCGGTCGCATCGAGGTCAGAGACCCCTTCAACAACAGCCAGGAACTGATTAGTTACCTTGTCTTTAATAATGGAATTCTCGCCATTCACTTCAATGTCAAGATCAGCAAAGGGGAGGCCATCAAGCATCAGCTTATCCTGACCGCGCACGAAGTTCTGAATGCGATCGGCATCGGAGAGGTTTACGCCGCCGGTGGTGAGATCCGCACTGCGGCGCGACATGGCAAAGGTATCTTGTCCCTCACCACCCACGAGAACATCAGCCCCTAAGTCTCCAGAGAGGAAGTTGCTACCGGCACCGGCGAACAGAGTGTCGTCCCCAGCCCCGCCATAGACCGTATTGTTGCCCTCTCCGGTACGAATAACATCGTTACCTTGGTTGCCGAAGAGGACATCATTGCCATTTCCGGCTTCGAGGGTATCATTGCCATCTCCCCCAGCGATGGTGTTGTCGCCAGAACCCCCGTCGAGGTAGTCGTCGCCTTCTCCTCCAACGATGAAGTCGTTACCACTGCCACCGAAAACGCTGTCATTGCCGAGATCACCCGAGAGATAGTTGTTCCCTGAATCGGCCCGGAGAACGTCATTTCCTTGACCGCCATATAGACTGTCATCGCCGCCACCGGCTTCGAGGGTGTCTTCCCCTTGGTTGCCGAATAACATATCTCGGCCAGAACGGCCCACAATGCTATCGTTGCCATCGCTCCCGGCGATGACGTTATCACCGCCAACGCCATCAATAATGTCATCACCAGACAGATCAGGGAGGGGTTCACCCTGAATATTTCCGCCGGGAATAATCAAATCTGCAATTAATGTGCCAATAATATTAGCCATGTTGTCCTCCACAGGTTTACACAAAGTTCTAGGCAGAAACACCCGTGGATTCTTTGGATTTTTCTAGGATGCACGTCAACTCTTTTAGTTTAATGCATTCTACTAGATTTAGACGAGTCATGTGTCGAAATTGTTTCAATCAATTCAATGATTCAATAGGCTTATTTTTACCTAAGCTTACATTGCTGTTGCTTGCAGCATACTGTTTTGAATTTGGAAGGCTTTGCCTAAACTGGCAATGGCTTCTTGATGTTGGTTCAACAAAGACAATAACTGACCCCGATTGTACCAAGCCTCGGATTGTTCAGGTTTGAGCTTGATCGCCCGTTCATAGGCATTTAGAGCTTCTTCATGACGCTCAAGTTTCTGTAATGTTGTACCACTGGCATACCAGGCTTCATAGGATTGGGGTTGCAGTTCAATGGCAGCATCAAAACAGTCTAATGCCTCAGGGTAGCGTTCGAGTTTTTCGAGTAAAATGCCCTGGTTATACCACGATTCTAGGTGATCTCGCTTGAGTTGTGTGACTTTTTGATACGAGGCGATCGCCTCGGTATGCTCATCAAGTTTTACAAGAATCGCAGCTTTATTATACCACACTTCATAGCGATCTGGGTTAATTTTACTCGCTTTTTCATAGGCTGAAATTGCATCCTGATAGCGCTTGATATTACTGAGGACATTGCCCAAGTTGTACCAAGCCTCAAACTTATTCGGTTGCAACTTAACCGCCTGGCGATAAGACGCGATCGCCTCGTTGAAATGCTGCATCCGATTGAGAATTGCACCGCGATTATGCCAAATTTCCGCACTTTTCGGCTGAATCTCCAAAGCGCGATCGTAGTTTTTCAACGCCTCATCCAACCGTTGCAGCTTAGTGAGCGTATTGCCCCGGTTGTACCAGGCTTCATACTTGTCTGGGTTCAATTCTAAGGTGCGATCGTAACTGTCAATCGCCTCAGAATACCGTTGTAGGCGGCCTAAGGTATTTCCCCGGCCAAACCAGGCTTCCACGAGGCGATCGCGGCCCCCAGATTCCTCAGAAGTTTGATGTTCAATGGCATTATCAAAACTGACGACCGCATTGGCATAGCGGCCCGTGCGATAGAGTAGAGTCCCATGACGTAGCCAAACATCAGCATCCTGGGAGTCTAGGGCGATGGCCCGTTCATAGGCGGCGATCGCATCGGTCCATTGTTGAGTTTTCAGGAGTGCTTCGGCGTACTCCAGCCATCCCTGACGATGATCCGGTTGACGATTAACAAGGGCTTCATAATACACCAACCGTTCCTGAACCGAGGCCCCATCGGGGAGAGATAAGGGTTTTTCAGACTGGGTGGGGGCTTCCCTCGGCGGTGGTGGCGTTTCCTTCGTTGAAGCCGTTGACGCCGGAGTGTGTCTTGGCGGTTCAGGATTCGCCACCGCATGAGGGGCCGCAATGGGTAAGGTTCGGTTGGCTTCCTGAATCGCTTGAATCGCCGCCAGTCGTTGAGACACCCGATCAATTTTTTGCCGTAACTCCGGCTTCATAGACTGCAAAATCGCCCGAGGACTAATTTTGTTAATTTCTTTGAGTTTCGTGTCCTTAGCATCGTAAGCCTCCAACACCGCCACCTGCAACTGATGCAAACATTCATTGCGGATGCGTTCGACGTGATGCAATTGATCCATCTGTACCTCAATCTCTTGCGTCAAGCCATCGACTTGCGATCGCGCCTGCTGATGGGCCTCAATCATCTGCCGTTCGAGATCCTCCAACAAACGATTGGCCTTCTGACTCGACGCATCCAACTGGCCCTCCAAATCCCCCAACTGAGTTAAGCGTTGACGAACATCAGCCACCAACCGTTCCAAAATACGATGGCGAATCACCGCAAACGTGGCCAACGTCGCCAGAGGAGACAAGGCCAACGTCATCAACAGGGCCTGATACAGCGTCACATATTGACCAAAAAGATTCGTTTGGGCCGGATTATCCACCCCGGAGACATCGGCCATCATAAATTGTGGCTGATGCTGAGATTCTGGGTGACTCATCTCAGGAACGGCCATAGCCACCTCCGGGGCCAGATTCGAGTCAGCCGAGGTTTCTAAAGATGAATTCTCCAGAGAGGGCAGCATCGGTAACACCGACGGTTCGAGACTGCCCTCGGGTGCCAATAAGGCAGCAAGTGCAAGTAAAGTGTGAGTCCCCATAATCACCAGTCATCATGCCAAAGGTATCCCTTATCCTTACAAGATTGGCGGCGATTATCCGGAGATGGTCCTATCCCGCTGCCCGTTGGGCCACTAACTCTTTGAAGATGCCATACATATCAGCGGCGAACTTCTGAGGATTCCAAAGCGGGGCCAGGCTGTGAGGCTGTTTACCCTGTTCGAGTTGCGATCGCATCTGCTGACGAACCGCCTCATCCCGGCCCATACGCACGCCCCAATCAATATACTCATCCCAAGTCCAAGCCACGCCCAAATCCGTCCCAGCGGCTTTCATCAGCGAGTACGCCTGACGGCCAAACGACTGTTGCGACACCAAGGCCACCACCGGCATATTGAACCACAGGGCCTCAACAACGTGCGTCGCCCCACTATAGGGATAAGAGTCAATCAAAACATCGGCAAACTGATAAATCAGGCGATGTTCCTCTTCCGTCTGAGTGCGAGGGAGAACCCGGATACGATTCGTCCGCACCCCCTGACGGCGACATTCAGTTTTATAAATCTCTTCAATGGCCAACAAATCCCCCACCCGGCCTTTATAGAACAGAAGACTATCAGGAACCTGGGCCAGAATCTTAATTTGGGCTTCGACTAACTCCGGACAGAACTTATTCCCCGTAGCCACACAGAGGAACGCCACCTGATTCGGGGCGACGCGCATCGAACGCCGCAACACCTCACGATTCACGGCTTTAATGGGAAGTCCAGCGGTAGCGGCGAAGGAGTCGGGAAGGCGAACCACCTGTTCGATGTAATGTTCCTCAACCCCGGCCGGATGGGTTTGCCAATCGCCGAGATAATAGTTCTTCGAGGTAATATAGGGCGCGTCAAAGCCTAGCCAGGTGAGACAAACATGGGCCGGACTGCTATAAAAGACCTCCGTATTGGGCATCACCGTCACCGAGTCCATATCCACCAAGACATCGAGGTTATCCTGGGCAATTTCTTGCAAAATCAGTTTCGCCTGGGCACCTTGAGGGCGGCTAAACTTCTCGGCGGCTTTCTCGAAGCGTTCGGTGAGTCCATCGCGGCCCATATCGCCGGTGACGTAGAGGAAAATATGGGGGGTAATCTTGCTGAGGGCCTCGATGATATCGACACTCAGCCAACCGACGGAGTGACGGCGGAAATGTTTGGAGAGGAAGCCAATGCGCAGGGGATGGCCGGGATTGGGGCGAGGACGAATGGGAATTTCGGCGTGTTTTTCGCTGTTGGCTTTGGCTTCGAGGTATTTGAGATAGAGGTGGGCTAAGGTTTTGGAGAGTTTGGCGTTTTTAGCCACGTCATCGCGGACGTGGGGCATATCAAAGGCCAGGTTGAGATAGAGACGTACCACCTCGTTGTAGGTGAGGGGATATTGCTGAATGGCGTCGTAGATGAGGGGTTCGACTTCGTTGAATTTGGCGATCGCCACGTCACTCACCCCAGAGTTCAGGTGAGATTTCATGGCCGCCAACAGGGCCATAATATAGTCTTTTCCGCTGACGTTTTCGCAGAACTTGAGGGACACCGCTCGAGCCGCCGCTTGATTTTTGGTGTTATAAATCTCACACAGCGCCCAATAGGATTCGGTTAAATCCGGCTGGAGTTCAACGGCTTTATGGAAGAGTTTAACGGCTTCTTCTTTTTTACCCTTGGCGTAGTATTTACCCCCCAAATGTTGATAGGAAATCCCGCCGCCAAATTTCGGGTCAAGTTCTAAGGCCCGTTGCCAACATTGGATGGTTTCGTCAACTTTGCCCATCCGTTCATAGACTTTACCGAGATTCCAATGAATCCCCGGCAATTCTTGATTATAGGAAAGGGCTTTTTGATAGAGTTCTAGGGCTTGCTGGTTTTGGTTCTGGAAGAAGTAAATACTGGCGACATTGGAGTAGACTTCAGCGAAGTCCGGTTTGATGGCGATCGCCCGTTGATAAGCATTCATGGCCGCCGCACCATTTTTCTGCCCTAATAAGCCATTCCCCAAGGCTTTATAGGCTTCAGCATAGTCAGGTTTTCCTTGAACCGCTTTCCGTGCCGAATCAATGGCTTTGGCAAAGTTTTTCTCCTCTAAATACATCTCCGCTAACGTCAGATGTACTTCGGGAAATTCGGGATAAAGAGCTAGGGCTTGTTCATAGTAGCGTTGAGCGGTTTGCAGTCGTCCGGTATGTTCTTTAATAAAGTTACCGGCTTGAAAATCTAGGGCGGCAACCTCTTGATATTCTTCTAAGTGATAATGCCATTGGGCGCATTCTTCGTAATAGCGCAAGAAATAGGTAATCACCTCATTGAGGTTGTCCTGATACTCGCTATTGTCCGGGTCGAGTTCCAGGGCTTTTTTGAACTTCTCCACCGCCATTTGTGGCACACTATGCTGAATACAAGCTAAGCCAAAGCTGTTGTAATACTCAGCATTTTGAGGCGCCAATTTAACGGCTTTTTCTAAGTCCACCATCGCCTGATAGCTTTGGTGGTGATGATAGGCAATTTGCCCTAAATGGTAATGGGCAACTGCCGAGTTGGGGTCAATTTCTAGGAGTTTTTTATAGAGAAAAACGGCTTGGCGATAGTTTTCTTGCTCCCGAAAACATTGAGCTAACTTGAGCATTTCCTGGGTCCAAGTCTCCAGGTCTTTTCGCCGCAGATCTTCGAGGAGTAGATTGAGTTGTTTGCGGGGAGCCTCTAAATTGGGGTTAATCTCCACGGCCCGCCGGTAGGCCGCCGCTGCGTCGCCCACTCGCCCTTGAGACTGATAGACAGCCCCGAGATTATGATGATAACTGGCGACATTGGGGTCAAGGGCGATCGCCCGTTCCAAGAGGGTAACCGCCTGATCATAGTTCTGTTGCTGATAGGCGAGGGTTCCCAATCCTTGGCAAGCATCGGCTTGGTTGGCATCATACTCTAAGGCCCGTTCATAGAGTTGTTGGGCCTGGCTGATTTTGCCGAGACGATGATAGGCTCGTCCGAGTTGGATGAGGTGATTGAGGGCGACTGGGCGATCGCGATCGATACAATCGAGCCAAGCGCGGGTAAAATTCTCCTGAAGGGCGTTGCTGTCGGGATCTAACAGCAATCCCTGACGATAGTGGCCCAGACTTTGATCGAGGTTCCCCTGGCCGCGATAGGCTAGGCCCAGGGTATTGTAATAGGCGGCATTGCTATTATCGAGGGTGATGGCCTGTTGAACTTGCTCAATGGCGCGATCGTACTGTTGCTGTTGATAGGCAATCATCCCTAACCCATGTAAGGCCGCCGCCTCCTGGGGGGTCTCCGCTAAGACTTGCCGATATAACTGTTCTGCACGTTCGACCTCTCCCGTCCGGTGGGACGCGATCGCCGTCGCTATACTAACACTCATCCCCTGTCTTCTTCCTCCTTTAAATGTCCCGGTTTCGGCGTGACGACTCTCTACGAATCAACCTCTACGACTGAAGTTTTAATGACGTTCTAATGAACGTTCTAATGAACGTTCTAATCACGTTCTAAAATTCCCCTGGATTCCCTAACCACTGGTAACTAAACTGCGTTCAGGAATCGAGGCGATGGGTTGTGGTTCAGGAAACTTCCCTTGGGCCACCTCTTGCATTAACTCAATGTGACGGGGAAGTAGAACCGAGTGAGCATAATTCTCCAATACCGTCTTGCGAGCATTTTCCCGAATATGGGCCATGCGAGTTGGATGTTCCAAAACATCATGGACGCGATCGGCGACTTGCTTCGGTGAGAAGAAATCCACCAGGAAGCCATTTTCCCCATCGCGAATCACCTCACGCACCGGGGCCGTATCTGATCCCACCACCACGCAGCCGGTGGACATCGACTCAATCATGGACCAAGACAAGACAAAGGGACGAGTCAGATAAATATGAGCATCCGAAGCCTGCAACACCTTGAGATATTGGCCATAGGGCAAGGTTCCCACAAAATGCACCCGCGACATATCCAACGGAACTTTCGCTAACATCTGTTCCTTATAGGTTTGTCCATTGGGGAGGGATTTCCCATAACAGACCCGTTCCGAGGCCACCACGACTACATGACAGTTGGGGCGTTTTTCTTGCAGATAGGCGATCGACTCGATAAACTCCGGGAAACCGCGATAGGGTTCCATCCCCCGTGAGACGTAAGTCACCACTTCATCGGCCCCGGACAAATCCAGGTTCGGTAACACCAACTTCGCCCCCGGATTGGGTTTAAAGAACTCCGTATCCACGCCATCGTGCATCGCCGACATTTTCCGCTGGAACTCATGGGGAAATTGTGACTTCTGCCATTTTGTGGGTGAGAGTCCCCAATCACAGGAGTATAAATCCATCAAAATTGGGGCATTTTTGACGCGGATTTTCGCCTCGTCATCGGGACTGAGGGGGTCAGCGGGGTCAAAATCAGCATCGGACCCATGCGCCCAGTAGAACCACTCAAAATAGCACATTAACTTGCTATCGGGGAACACATCTTTAACAAACAGTGTGGGTCCCCAGCCGGAGTGACCATAGACTAAATCGGGGACAAAGCCTTGACTTTTGAGCGCCAACATGGTACGGTACACCGCCTGTCCATGGAGAACGGCACTTTCAAGGGGCCGAACATAATGGTGGGTTTCGGGCCGAGGGTCGCGACTGGGGGTAAACAGGGCTTTTTTTACGCCGGGAATTTTCCATTCCGGGCGTTCGTTTTTCGTGCCAAAGACGACCTGATTATTGGGATCTCGCCCCAGGATTGTGGCGACATGGCGGAACTGGGCGGGAAAGTTCGGATGTAGGAATAGGACACGCATTGCAACTGCTGTTAAAGATTTCCGATGACCGGGGTTGTTTAGGATTTACGGCTGGGGCGCAACCATTTCGGTACAGTTTCCCTGGGCGTTCATCCAGAGTACGATAGGCGATAGGCAAGAGGCAAGAGGGGGGAGGGAACGGGGAACAGGGAACAGGGAATAGGCAA
>SIHH01000529.1 GCA_004299065.1 Phormidium sp. SL48-SHIP
TTTTCTCCTATTGGAAAGTTCGTAAAATCGTCAAATCTGGAGGAAACCTCGGGACTGCCCCCAATCGATCATCAGGTTCGGGACGTCACCAATCAGTTGGACAAGCACTCCGTCAATTTTCTGGATTTGTCTATATCACCAACAAAAACATTGACGGCAAACATGATGAACGAGTCTTTTTTAGTCAAAATGCTCCCATTTCTTGTCCTCTGTCTAATGACCTGAGAACTAAATGGAAAGAACTCATCACCAACTATCAAGAAATCCACAAAGACGACCTTCGTAAAGGCTGGACATCTCCCCCCGCCCTCAACAATTCCTGTTGGTCGCGACAGGTAATTAGCGGTGCCGCTGAACGTCAGTTAAGTGAGGGGTCACTCTGCTACGCCAAAACCCGCAATTCGGGTCAAGGCTGTCAAGTGGACGAACTCTATCCCGTCATGATTACTCGGGGACTGTTCAACCAAGCCCCCATCTCACTACTACATTCAAGTCTCAAGCCGGCTACCCAAGCCGACAAAAGCCAACTTTCTCCAGCAGACCGAGTTTTCGGCTGGGTTAACCAACAAGGTAAAGGGTCTTACAAAGGACAACTGCGGATTCATAGCGTCACCTGTCAAAGTGATGACCCCCTAGATGACTTCAGCCGTACTCCCGTCCCCCTCGCTATCCTCGGACAACCCAAACCCGAACAAGCTGGCTTTTATAATGCCCAAAACCGGCAAGGAAACCCCCTTAACCCAGGAAGAGGCAAAGGCAGCGGCTACAATTCCACTAATCAAGGTTTGCGGGGTCGAAAAGTGTATGTCCACCATCAAGGACTCCCCAAGGGTCACTGGAACAATCCCCAGCAAGATCAGACACAACGAGACGTTCAAGGTCATTACCAAGAATACCGCCGTCCGCAAAACAACGGAGTTGAACAAAAAGACGACCAAAATCGGTCGATGAAAAACTGGGTCAAAGTGGGGACTGAGTTTACCTTCGATATTGATGTGGTGAACTTATCCGAAGTGGAACTCGGCGGCTTGTTGTATCTCTTGACCCTCCCCGACCTTCATTTCCATCGTTTAGGAGGTGG
>SIHH01000009.1 GCA_004299065.1 Phormidium sp. SL48-SHIP
AGCCAAGTCACGAGGGAGGAGGGAGGAGGGAGACCATGGGCTATCCTGGAGGCTCGTTCTAGTTTCCCATGCAATGCTCTGGCTCATTCTCTCCCTGGTGACCGCCTTCTTTGAATCCCTGCGAGATGTCGCCAACAAAACCTCATCCACCCTTCACAATGACTACGTGATTACCTGGTCCCTCAACGCCTTTACCGCCCTTCTCCTACTCCCCCTCGCCCTATTCTTAGGGACTCCTACCATTAACCCCCCCTTCTGGAATGCCTTGCTAGCCGGCAGTTTCCTGAATGCGATCGCCTACCTCTACTTTATCAAGGCCATCCGCCTCTCAGACCTCTCCAAAGTCGCTCCCCTCACCACCTTCACCCCCCTATTTCTTCTCCTCACCTCCCCCATCCTTGTCGGTGAATTTCCCAATACGACAGGATTAGTGGGGATTTTCCTCATCGTCAGCGGCGCCTATCTTCTCAACTTCGCTCAACGTAAAAGCGGCTATCTCCAACCCCTGCGCGCCCTCATCAATGAACGAGGCGCTCGCTTTATGTTACTCGTAGCCTTCCTCTGGAGTCTCACCTCCAACTTCGACAAAATTGGCGTGCAAAACTCCTCACCCCTATTCTGGGTCACCACCGTCTATGCGGCCAATGCTCTCTGGCTATTTCCCCTAATGTTGCTCAAATGCCAAGGTTGGAGACAGCAAATTCAAGCCAAACCCCTACCTCTGTTGGCTATTGGCGGCTTCAATGCGATCGCCGTCGCCTGTCAGATGACGGCCCTCTCCCTCACCCTCGTCGCCTACGTCATCGCCATTAAACGCACCAGCGCCTTATTTAATGTCCTCTGGGGGCGATTTATCTTCCACGAAACGGGTCTCAAACAACGACTTCTTGGAACCACCATCATGGTTCTCGGTGTCACCGTGATTGCTGTATCCTAATCCCCCTTTGCTAGAATCAAATCATCGTTTTTAGTCATGGGTTCCCATCATGGTTGATGCCTCTCGCCGCTGGCAAACTCCCTTACCGACCATGTATGACCTCCCCAGCGAATTCCCGGAGGAACTTGGTTTGCCGGATCAATTTCATGAGTTGCAACCGACGCTCTTGAGCATTACCTGTAAACCGTCAAACTACCCGCCAGAGGACTGTTTGACCGCTCAAGACCTCAATGTCTACTATGACCCTCACCATACCCTCTGGCATAAACGGCCCGATTGGTTCCTGGTTCTTGGGGCGACTCATGTTGACCAACAAGACCAGTTACGCTGGAGTTATGTCATCTGGCAAGAGGGAATCTCTCCCTTTCTCGTGGTAGAACTCCTCTCACCGGGGACTGAGGCGGAAGATTTAGGACGCAGCAGTATGCGCCTGGCCGATAAACCTCCCAGTAAATGGCAAGTCTATGAGCAAATTCTGCAAGTTCCCTTCTATGCGGTGTTCGATCGCATCCAAAATCAGTTCCGGCTGTTTATCCTAACGGGCGGCCGCTATCAAGAACAAGACTTGCCCGAACGCCGTTTCTGGTTCGAGGAACTGGGGTTAGGGTTAGGAGTTTGGACTGGCCCCTATCGCGGCGTGAACGGACGCTGGCTGCGTTGGTATGACGCGGATTGGACTTGTATCCCCACTCCCGCAGAAGAAGCGGAACGGGAACGGCAACGAGCCGAAGCCGCAGAAGCTGCCCTCAATCAAGCCCAGAGCGCGGCTCAGCAGGCTCAGGAAGAAGCCATTCGCAACTTTTTGGCGATGGGTCTCGATGTGTCACAAATTGCAGCGGCGTTGGGCGTTTCTGAGGCGCTGGTGCAACGGGTTCGCGATGGGTTAGGGGACTAGCCCGATTTGGCTCCCTCAAGCCTCCCATCGCGGTTTGGGGGAGGGATTAGGCGGGGTAAATCCGCAGGCGACGATTGGGTTCATCGCCGAAACTATCGGATTTGAGGCGATAGTGTTCCACCAGTTCATGCTGGATTTTTCGGACTTTGGGCGATCGCGGTAACAACTCCACTGGTTGCCCTTTCGGAAGCACAATCTGTTCGACGGCTAGACGGGCTTCTTCTAAGGCCTCAATCTCATCATCACTGGCATTGTGACTAAACAGCCGTAAATCCGCCACATCGGGAACTCCCGGATCATCCATTTGCAATAACCGTCGCAAGGCTCGGGTAATCTGAGGGATGGTACTGGATTTAATCAGATGGATGGGAATTTGTCGGGCTTTGGCGACATGGCGGAGTTTGGAATGATTGCGGAAGTGCGATCGCAACGCCAAAACTGCATTGGCTTCATCCAAATCCTTGGTAATCACCACCGGTAACTCCAACACCCCAATCACTTCTTCCAACTGACCCCGACTAATGGCATAAGGATAGAGATAAAATCGCTCCTCCTCATCAATCATCTCATTGCCAAAGCGGTCAAACTCAGGACTATTCGAGAGAGAGGCATCGAGTAACTGCTCAAAATGTTTCTGAGGGGAACTCGTCGCCACTCCGTTCGTGCGCGGTAGGGGTTTCATTTGCCCGGAGGCTCGCCAGCCCCGCACTCCGGCATTTTTTGGCGGTTTTGGGGCAATGGGGGCATCGGGTAACTCATGAGAAATCAGTACCTTACCACTCTCATTCATGGTCCGTACTTGAGGGTTCGGTTGTCGTCCCCGCAAGAGGATATCCACGGTATCCGAGACACTTTCATGCACCACCCAGCGATACCGTTCTAACATCTCCACGGCAATCTCGAAGGTGGGCGGGGCTTTGCGTTCGAGGACGGTTTTTTGGGTTCCCCGCCGTCGCGCTTCGTCGTCTCCGAGGGTGACGGAACCAATCCCACCAATTAAGTCCGCCAGGGTGGGGTTTTTGATGAGGTTCTCGATGCGGTTTCCGTGGGCGGTTCCCACCAGTTGCACCCCCCGTTCGGCAATGGTGCGGGCGGCCAGGGCTTCGAGTTCGGTGCCAATTTCGTCAATCACTACCACTTCGGGCATATGGTTCTCGACGGCTTCAATCATCACCTGATGTTGCAGTTCGGGGCGGGCTACCTGCATTCGTCGCGCCCGGCCGATGGCGGGGTGGGGGATATCGCCATCGCCGGCAATTTCGTTGGAGGTGTCGATAATGACGACACGCTTTTGTAAGTCGTCGGCGAGAACTCGGGCAATTTCCCGCAGGGCGGTGGTTTTACCGACGCCGGGCCGACCTAACATGAGGATGGATTGACCTCGTTCGACTAAATCGCGAATCAGGCCAATGGTGCCGAAGACGGCCCGCCCGACTCGACAGGTAAGGCCAATGATGTCGCCGCTGCGGTTGCGGATGGCGCTGATGCGGTGGAGGGTTTGCTCGATTCCGGCGCGGTTGTCGCCGCCGAAATGGCCCACGCGATCGACGCAATCTTGTAAGTCTTGTTGGGTGATGGGATCGTCGCTGAGATATTCGGCTTGGCCGGGGAACCGGGCTTCGGGACGTCGCCCTAAGTCCATGACAATTTCGATGAGAACGTCCCGCTGGGGATGGTGTTCGATGTGGGTTTGGATGGGTTCGGGGAGAATGCTGAGGAGTCGAGTGAGATCGTCGGTGCTGCGCTGCATATCGCGTTCTGGTTCTGAAGGGGCGGCTTCAGGAGACGGAGATCGCCCATAAGGGATAGAAGATGATGGGTTGGGATTTGAACTCACCATGAATGCTGGAAATAGCAACAGTGTCAACCCGGAAAGTGGGGTTAGTGGGCTTTTAGGGCTGCTGAGGGCTGATGGTGCAAGGCCACGAGCGATCGCGCCCGCTCGACGGCGGCCCAGAGAAGTTGAGGATGCTGGTCTAGGTACATGGCAGAACCCCGCTCGATGCTGTTTAATGCGGTCAAAATAGGGGACAAAATAGCCCGGGCATAACTGCCGTAGGCAATCCCTGCTATATATTTAGCGGGTTTTGGCCGGGTTAAAGGGCTGTTAGACGAAGATTGTTCGTAATTTAATCGGTTGTTAAACAAACCTAGGGATTGCAGTTTGGGGACTGTGTGCTGGTTGGTTCCTCCGGCGAGTTGGACATATCCGGGAAGGTTGGCCTTGAGAACCTGTTGTCCAAATTGGATGGTGGCTTTGCTGGTTCCTTTGCCGATGTCACCGCTCATCGATCGCCCGTCGGTTTGCCAGATGGGTTCGGGAAAGGCATCACCGATAATCTCGTAGAGCGATCGCAGATAGTCGAGACTGTCGCGACTGTGTAAACAACTAATGGCCAGTTGTTTTATGTGGGTTCGCCAAGGGGCGATCGCCCGCCACAGGGCCTCGAAATCTTGGCGATGACCGGGTTGGGTATGGATTTCAATGGCGTCAACGGCCATAGACAGGATAAAGGGGGCCAGAGTTTCGGGACTGGTGCGGTAGGCTTTGGCCCAAATGAGTCCTTGGGGACAGATGGGTAAACAACGGCCACAGCCATAACAGCGGTCCTGAATCACGCCCTGATGCTCTTCCGTGAAGGCGATCGCCGCCGCTGGACAGACGGCTTCACAGGGACGGGGACAGTCCGGTGGACAGTGATTGGGGTTAAAGTGCGCTTTGCGAAAATGAGGATCATCGGCGTCGTTTAGACTGACCATGAGCCAGGGCTTGGGATTGGGAGATAGCCCCCGCGATCGCGCTGACTCCACATAGGCCTGAGCCGCCGTAATGCCCCCACGAGCCGCCTCGACGACCGCTGCATCGGCTGCAACATCGATACAATCAACTCCGGCCAAGGTATACGCCAAACTCAGGTTATGCACGGCGGGCAGATCTTGAAAACTGGCACCGCAGATTAACTTAAACCAGGTGCCTTGTTTTAAGGAATGTAACGGGTGTCTCAGGTTAGTCACACCTATATGCTAATGGGTTCGCGAAAAAATGGGGAGGGTCGGTCATGGTTTTGCCTGCCCCAAGTCCTCTCAACAGCTTCCAACTGAGACTCTCAGCCAGATGTCTCAGTCGTTTGTGGCATCATAGAGCCAATACGACCAAACAACAACCTGACTCTCATTTGGGGAAGAAGGGAACAGGGGGGAAGAAGGGAATAGGGAATCGGCAACAGGCAACAGGCAATTCCCCAGATGCGGTTGTCACTTCTGAAAGTTTCCCCTATAATAAGAGATCCAGAAAGGAAACGATAGCATTCACGTCACTCACGAGGGGCCTTCATGGTTTCGACGTGTTGGGGAAACCCGAAGCGTGATGCAGGCCGAGAGTGAGTCTCCTCTCGTAAATCAAAGGCTCAAAACAAAAAGTAAATGCGAACAACATCGTTCCTTTCGCTCGCAAAGCAGCTACTGTTGCCTAGAAAAAACCTCCAATAGGTTCGAGCACTTATAGTCCGACTCCGTTAAGGGCTATAGGTAAACCCCAACGGATGCACTCATTCACTGTCTCTGGTCAGTGAACTGAGTTAAGACAATACCAGAGCATCCTACCGTCCGGGATAAGGGACGGTCCCCGCCCCAAGGGTTAACGGGGCTAAGCCTGTGAATGATCGTGAGGTCAATACCCAAGGCGGACACGGGTTCGATTCCCGTAGGCTCCACTTTAAAACGCAAACGACCTGTTACAGTCTCTGTAGCAGGTCGTTTGTTTTCGTTAGACTAGAGGTGATTTCTCTGTGTAGTTGTCGATTATGACCTCCAAGACTCCCAACCTGCAACGGCGCGTTCCTCGTCTTCTCTCCTCGCTGATTCTCGGGGCGATCGCCTCGGGCCTCACCTCAACCTTAGTCGCTCTACCGAGTTGGGCCAACAGTGCAGACAGCGCTCCGAGTGAACTGGAAAATCTCCTAGACAGCATTGATAGTACCTCAACCGAGGGAGATATCGAGGGCTTAATGGACTTCTACAGCAATGACTTTGATCATTCAGATGGCCTCAACCGCGACGATTTCCGCGCCTCCCTCGAACAACTCTGGGAACGGTTCCCCAATCTAAGCTACGATACCGAGATTCTCTCCTGGGAGGAGACGGCTAACGGCTACCAAGTTGAAACCGAAACCACCATTCTCGGGTTACAGGCCAGGGATTTGCCTAATACTGAACTTCACGGAACCGTGCGATCGCGCCAAACTTATGAAAACGGGCAAATTGTCTCCCAGGAGATTCTCGAAGAAGAAATCCGCATCCTCTCAGGCGACAATCCCCCCAATGTCCGCGTGAACCTTCCTCTCGAAGCTTCACTAGATAGCCGCTATCACTTTGATTTAATCGTAGAAGAACCCCTCGGAGACGATTTAATCCTAGGTGCGGCGATGCAGGAATTGATTTCTCGTAACACCCATCTTAATCCCAATGCCTTGGAACTTGAACCCCTCAATGCTGGCGGGTTATTTAAGGTTGGCCAAGCTGAAGATGGTGCTGGAGACTATTGGGTATCCGGGGCAATTGTTCGCCAGGGAGGTATTACGATTGTTAGCCGGCGAATGCGGGTGAATTAGGGGGGAAGGCAAGAGGCAAGAGGCAAGAGGCAAGAGGCAAGAGGCAAGAGGCAAGAGGCAAGAGGTAGGGGGTGTTTCGGCTTGCCATCCTGGTCAGCTTTGAGCGTTCATTTCAAACTTGCTGGAATGCACCTCTCGCTGGCGGAACCTGACCCCGGTTAATTATCGATTTAACTATCGATGGTCTGGCGTTGTTCGACGAGTTTTTCTGTCATTTGGGCCAGGCGATCGAGGTGTTGCTTGAGATCTTGGGCTTTGAGGCGGAACTTGCGTTTGCGCCCAAGGGCGGCCCGGGCCAGATCTTCGCGATCGCGCCTCAGGGCCGTGTGAGCCACCTTATCCCAAGACTCCATCTCACGGACAGCCTGATTGTAGCGAGGTTGTAGGTCATCCCAGGCGACCTTGATCTCTCCTAAGGCCTGATCTAGCATCCCAGCGGCATCCTGCTGATGACCATCTTGGAAGGACTGGTTGATTTTACCCGATAACTGATCCGGGTTGAGGGTGGCCAACAAGGGGGCAAACTTGCGAATTTGCTTGCTGTCACTGATTCCGGTCTTGCACCAGGTGGCAAAATGTTCACAGTTGTTGAACAGTAGATTATACTCGCGCTCTCCTAGGCGACTCTCGGCCCGTTGTAGGGTGGTTTCAGCAATATAATGGGCGGGATACTGGCGGGTATAGACCCGTTTCCCCCCGGTAAATGCCCCTATGGATGTGCGTTTGACTGTGGCCTCGTCTTCTCGCTTGGAATAGTGAATCACTGTTCCATCGCCGCAATCAATCCCGTGGTGTTCATACAAACCCTCCAGATTGAAGAAAGGACGAATCACATAAATCTGGTCGCCACGTGCCATAACGAAAATCTAGGGTGAGGGGTGAAGTGGAGCGATCGAGCAAAACCGACAACACCAAGGCGAATCTGTGCCATGCCTTGAGATGGGGCCACCCTCGAACACTCCCCATTATGGATCATTTCGCAATTGCTGAAAGAAGTGGAATAATGGCGATCGGGTCAAGTTTCAGGAACCGTCATGACGTCACGTACCTCGTCTCCCCTCTCGCTCACCCTTCTGGGGGTGATTCTCCTCACTGTTCTCTGGACGGTGTATTGGTTTGGCTTCCAGAGTTCTCTGACGCTGCTGCGAGGTGCGCCGATGAGTGAACCGGCGGCGGCGTTGTTTCTCCCGAAAGATGCGCCTCTGGTGATGTCGCTGTTCACCAATCCCCAGAAATTACAAGATTTACGACAACTGCGCACGCCGTTACGTCAACGAGGCCAGGCCAAGGCTGAGTTTGAGCGGTTGAAAGCGAGTTTGCTGACGGATACGAATTTAGACTATGAGCGGGATATTGAACCCTGGCTGGGCGAGGAAATCACCTTAGCGGTGACAACTCCTGACCTCGATCGCAACCCCAAAAATGGCACACAGCCGGGATATCTCCTGGCCTTGGCGGTCCGCGATGGGGAACGCAGTCGGGAGTTTTTGGATCTGTTTTGGCAAAATAAGGCTGTTTCGGGGCGAGAGTTGCGCTTTGAGCAATATAAAGGGGTCAACCTCATCTACAGCCGTAAAACGCGGCCGCCGACGGGGGATGGCTTGCAACTGAAAGACTTTAACCCCTTTGCCAAAGAAAGTGCTGGAGAATGGTCGAGTGCGGTGGTGGGCGATCGCTTCGTCTTATTCGCCAACGCCCCGCAAGTCCTCCGTAAAGCCATCAATGACGCTCAGGTGGCGGATCTCAACTTGCAAGGATCGCCGACCTATCAGAAGGCGATCGCCCGTTTGGACCAACAACGCATCGGCCTCGTCCTGGCCGATGTCCCTCAACTCAGTGGCTGGCTAGGCGGAGATTCCGTTAAACCTGACTCTAAACTCCCCGATACCCTCGCCATTGGTTTAGGTCTTAGCCGTCAGGGACTCTTGGCGGATACGGTCTGGACCAGCAATAACGATGATAGTAGCGTCCCCCCCGATTTAGATCATCCGGTGGCGGCGTTGAACTATATCCCCGATGATAGTGCAGTGGTCTTGGCGGGACAGGATCTAGCCAGTCGGTGGCGTCGCCTCGCTCAAGCGGTATCGGGGGGAGATCTCCTCTCGCGGTTGTTGACTCAACCTCTGGCTGAATTAGAAAGCCGCTGGGGAATTTCCTTAGAAGAGGAGATTTTTAGTTGGGTGACTGGGGATTATGCCCTGGCCCTGTTGCCCAATGTGGACCAGGATGGCTTAGATTGGATTTTCGTGGCCGAGGATCCCCCTAACAATCAATCCCAGTCCCAAGCGGCGATTGAACGACTTGATGCGGCGGCGGCGGCCAATGGCTACAGTGTTGGACCGTTTACTCTCAAGGATCAACATCGGATTTTGGCCTGGACTCGTTTGATGACTCGGGAAGGAAAAACCACGGAGGGCAATTTACGATTACGCTTAGAGGCGGATGTTTTGGGGGTACGGGGACAGTTGAATGACTATCGTCTCTTGGCCAGTTCTATTGAGGCCATTGATTGGGCCTATACCTCTCCCCGCCGCAACTCTCTGTTGGCTAACGGTCAGTTTCGTAAGGAGTTACCGTTACTGCCCCATGAGAATGATGGCTATTTCTATCTCAATTGGCAACAGAGTCAGGGACCTTTGCGGCAGCAATTGCCATTTTTGCGGGTGTTGGAACTGACGGGGAATCCGCTGTTTGATCATGTGCGATCGCTCCTGCTGACCACTGAAGGTAGTGAGACTGGAGTTCACCGCGCCCAAGTTCTGGTCAAACTCACTCCCTAACCCGTATCTTTTGCCAGTTTCCCCTAATTGCTCATTGTGAATTGTCCATGGACTCCGATCGCCTCTTAAGCCTCCTCAAACGCACTCCCCTGACTGAGAATTTATCGGATAGTGAACGGCAGCATCTGCTTGAGGCGGCGAGTTTCTCTGATGCCGAGACGGGACAGTTGATTTTTGTTGAAGGAAGTCCCAGTGATTATTTATGGCTACTCTTGGAGGGAGGGGCGGAACGGCTCCAGGAAGCCGATAGCGGGCAATTACTGCTGCTGGGAGCCGTCAAATCCCGAGAAACGATCAATGCCCTAGAATTTATCTTGGAACGCCCTTATAGCAGCAGTTTACGGGCAACGAGTCCCAGTACTTTGTTGATGATTCATCGCCAACATTGGCAGCGGTTGCTCAGCAGCAGTCGTGTGGGGAGTAAGCTGGCGTTAACTTTGGTGGCCATGGCCCAACAGCACTTTGAGCGGGGTTTGGCGGCTACGGATCGGTTGCTGAGTGAGTATCACAGGGCGATCGCTGAGTTGTCAGATCTCGGCGTATCTAAGACGGCTTCATCTGGGGAGGAGGGGTCCGCTGAGGGGGACGCGAGTTCTCCCTGGATCGAGATTCAACAGACCTGCGATCGCCTCGATAAGCAACAGCAGATTCTACGTAAACAATTGCCGTTGACGGCGGTACAACCGACGCGATCGCCCTCTCGTTGGTTGCCGTTTCTGGCGGGAACAGTGACGGGGATGGTGATCCTGGGTCTGATCGGCGCGATCGCCTACGCCGCTACTGGCTTAGGTTCGAGTCAGCAAAACGGGGAGACCTCATCGCTTGCGATTCGATCTCCCCAGTTGGATGATGGATGGGTCTCACCTGACGGGTCTGGCCTTAATAAGGTTCAATAGTACCGTCAGCCCCCGAGTTTAGGCGTTTTCGCGTTTACGACCTAAGAGAGAAAAGGCGCCACTGACTCCCAATAAACCGAAGAGAAGGGTCGGTTCGGGGACTTGTTCTTTAATGATATGGTTCAGGTTGTCTTCACCGATATCAATCGCAAAGACGACATCATTAAAGTCTTCGTCACTTCCGCCCCAATCAATCACAACATCTTCAAAGGCTAACACGAGATAACCCGATTGCTGATAGGCCATGACCTGTTGATGTCCTCCAGGATTCCGGCTAGCATCGAGATGTAACTGTCTGGGATTGCTGCGACCATAGCCATCAGAGTTGAGGAAAAAGTCGAGAGTGGTACCGGCTTGGACTGTATTGAGGCTGACAAAATCTCCGGCAGATAAGGGTAAATCGGTTGGATCTCCTCCAGAGTTACGATAGCGAGTATAGGTCGAACAACTGTCGGTGACGCAGACGATATCATCGAAGAGAACGGTTTCCGCGAGTTCGGTGCTTCCGGTACTACTAACACCGAGTTGGTTGCGGAACCAAGCACCTTCACTGAGGAAGTGAACCTTCACTTCATGGTCGTAATTTAGGGTCAACTGACTCAGATCGAGTTTGTGATTGGCAACGATGTTGGGAGCCAGATTTTTACTTTCTGTATGGATATAATCGTCAAAGACACCGAGTTCAGTCAGGTTTTTGAAATCATCATCGGCATTCTGGATTGAAAACGCTGAGGCAGACCCAGCTAGGGTTAACGTGGTTGCGATCGCGGTGAATCCGGCAAGAATTGAGGTGTTCATGGTGGTTTCCTAGGTGAAGTGGGTATGATTAAAATAGAGTAGATGACACAGTAACTATATTTATTCCGCTCTTGGTTACCACCATAACTCTGCTTGTTTTGGACTTTTCGTTCCTAGCGAGCATCTTTATGAAAGGTTTAAGTTAAGACCGAGTTTTATGTGATTTAGGTAAAGGTGCGCCAGTCTTTGGGTTAAATTACTGAGACCACGAATCCGTGTTTTTACTGAGTTTTGTGGCAATCTGATGACGAGTGAACTGGAAAAAAGCGATAAGATGGATCCTTCGACCCTTCTTCGTTTCCTCATGAATCCCGCTGAATTTTCCCTCATCCCCGCTTCTCCCGCTGGCTTTAAGTCGGGGTTCGTCAGTATTATCGGTCGCCCCAATGTGGGCAAATCGACGCTGATGAATACCTTGGTGGGGCAAAAAGTCGCGATTACCTCTCCGGTGGCCCAAACCACCCGCAACCGCTTACAGGGGATTCTCACCACGGATGAGGCCCAACTAATCTTTATCGACACCCCCGGTATCCATAAACCCCATCATCAACTGGGGACGGTGTTAGTGCAGAACGCGAAGCGAGCGATTTCCTCAGGGGATATGGTGTTGTTTCTGGTGGATGGTTCTGGCGTGGCGGGGGGTGGCGATCGCTATATTGCGGAATTACTGCATGAGGTGCGGGTTCCGGTGTTGATTGGTATTAACAAAGTCGATTGTCAGTCCTATGATCAAGCTGAGGCGATTGATGCCTCCTATCGGGAACTGGCCGGCGATCGCCCCTGGGAACTCGTCAAATTTTCCGCCCTCAAGGGAACCGGAACCCCAGAACTCCTCAATACGCTAGTCAGTCATCTCGAACCGGGACCCTATTACTATCCCCCGGATCTCGTCACCGACCGCCCGGAACGCTTTATTATGGGTGAGTTGATTCGAGAGCAAATCTTGCTCAAAACCCGTGAAGAAGTGCCTCATTCTGTGGCGATCGCCATCGAGAAAGTCGAGGAAACTCCTAAGTTAACGCGGGTGTTTGCCACGATTAACGTCGAGCGAGATTCCCAAAAAGGGATCTTAATTGGCAAACGAGGGTCGATGCTGAAAGAAATTGGTTCAGCGGCTCGCGAACAGATCCAAAAACTCGTCAGTGGTCAGATTTATCTGGAACTCTTTGTCAAAGTGCAACCCAAATGGCGACAGTCTCGCACCCGCTTGACAGAATTGGGCTATCACCTTGAAGATTGATCGCCAATGGGTCTAGTTTGGGTTTTCAGGATATACGGTGGAGCATTGGATACAAAATGGTAGGGGAACCCACCCCTAGCCCCTCCCAGGAGGGGATTTTTCGCCCCTACAGCAAGGAATATAATCCGCCATCAATTTTCCTGATCACCGTGAACCCAGAAGATCCTCTAATTTTAGAATTTCTAGCCCCCTGTTTCTAACTGGTTATGACCGTCTCAGCTCCTCTGTCCGACTCTGCGACATCAAAAGGGTCTCTTAGCTCGATTCTCTCGGCTGCGGTTCAGTTTTGGCTGCGATCGCAAGTCGAACGAGCCGAAACCCTAACGATTGAGTTTTCCGGGAAAAATCGCCAACTGCTGCGAGGTGAAATCCCCCAGATTCAGGTCAAAGCTCAAGGGGTCGTGTATCAAGGATTGCACCTCGGACAAGTCAGGCTCGAAGCGGGGGCCGTCCGTCTGAATTTACGGCAAATCCTCCAGGGAAAACCCCTACGTCTGTTGCAACCGGTTCCTGTGCAACTGGCGGTCCAACTTCAGGAAGACGATCTCACCGCTTCTCTGGCTTCGCCTCTACTCCAAAACGCCATCTTTGAGGTGTTTGCAGGGATTTTACCGGCTGACGCTGACCTAACGGGGGCAGAGATTCAACTCCAGGGCGATCGCCTCCATCTGCTCACCTCTCCCCCCCCAGGCTACCATCTCAATGTTGGTCTCAAGGCGATCGCCAACGACAAAGGAACCCAGATTGACCTGGATAGCCCCCAACTGCGGCAAAATGGCGAGGCGAATCCCCAAACCTTCCCCCGCCGCGAGATTCCCTTAGATGCTACGGTATCCATCGAGGCCTTAACCTGTACCCAAGGCCTTCTCAATCTGTCTGGCTCTTTACAATTAACAGTCGACGGTTAATTGTCAGCCATATTTGAGGGGGGTTTCCCGGTTCCGGTGTTTCCTTCTTACCCCTCTTGCCTTTTGCCTCTTGCCTTTTGCCTTCTTCAAACCATGTTCAACGACTCCACCCTACAATCTCTCGTCTGGCTTGATTACCGTCTCGCGGTTGTGTTTACGGTAATTTTGCCTCTGATTCTCCTCATTTGGGCATTTGTCCAGAAATTTGAGGCGATTCAACGGTTGTTAACCATCTATTGGCGAGTGGCGAGTTTGCTGGCCATTACGGTTTATTTGGCCATCGCCTCCCTTCCCATTAGTTTTTTGACGGGGGGGCTGGCCCGCATCCTCATCCCCATTGCGCTCTGGTTTTGGGCGGATTTGAATGATGAAATCGATGACGCACCCCGTAAACCCCTGAAATGGGTCCTCACCTCCTGGCGTTGGGCGATGACGGTTTACTGTTTAATTGGGGTTCTCTTTCAACTCCCGGCGTTCTCCTGTGCGACACTCTCTCGGGAGGAGGTTCTCTCGACGACGACTTGTCGTGTCTGGTTGGAAGCGCCCTGGGGCTATCAAGCGATGTTCCACGCCAATGCGTCACCGGATATTTTAGGATTTCTTGGCATTGTTGGCTTAGTCGCCTATGTTCTCTGTTTGCTTTATTTTGCCTTTGTTCGTCTGGGCAAACAAGGACGTTCCGCGATGGGATAATCGACCGGCCATCACGCATAATCATCACGCATAATTGAAAGGTTGACGCCATTGATACTGGATCATGACTGCGATCGCTCGTTTGGAACAATACACGCTCAAATGTCCCGATGAAGTCTTGCGGGTGTTAGCCCAATGGGACGATGAAACGGACGAAATTCTCGTGTTTAAGGGGTTTTCCAGTTCCCTGATGCGGCCAACGGCGGCGGATCCGGATGTGCCGGTGTTGCCCGATAACGCCCAAATTCAGCAGATTGACCGCTTAATGAGTCCCTATCTCCCAGAGCAGCCTCGCTATATTCAGCATGGCCTCACCTGGGAGACGATGCAACCCCTCCTTGAACAAGTTGGGGTTTAAGTGGGGTGTTCAGGACAAGATCTAGGACAAGATCTAGACCAAGACTTAGGAAAAAACTCACGAAAAAACGACGGTGCGGTTGTTGTAGGCCAGAACCCGCTGCTGGAGATGCGATCGCACGGCCCGGGCCAACACCATGCGTTCTAAGTCTTTCCCTTTACGAATCAAGTCCTCTGTCAAGTCTCGGTGACTGACTCGGGCGACATCTTGCTCGATAATGGGGCCTTCGTCGAGATCCTGGGTGACATAATGGGCCGTCGCGCCGATGATTTTAACGCCTCGTTCGTAGGCGCGGTGATAGGGGCGGGCGCCGGGAAAAGCGGGTAAAAAGGAATGGTGGATATTGATGATTTTTGGGAATTGGGCAATAAATTCTGGACTCACCACCTGCATGTACTTGGCTAACACCACTAAGTCAATATCATACTGACGCAACAGTTCTAATTGTTGGGCTTCTGCCTCCGGTTTACTTGCTTTTGTGACCGGAATGTGGTAAAAGTCGATGTTGAATTGCTCGGCGATCGCCCCCAAGTTCGGATGATTACTAATCATTAAAGGAATCTCCGCTGGGAGTTCTTTGGCGTTTTGTCGCCAGAGGAGATCGAGTAAACAGTGGTCTTGTTTCGTCACCCAAATGGCCAGCCGTTGGCGTTCATCGGAGAAATGCAGTTCCCAGGTGGCGTTGAGGGGTTTTCCTACCGCAGCAAAGGCGCGATCGATAATATCTCGGGGAAGATTAAACCCGTCTAATTGCCATTCAATGCGACTTAAAAACAAGCCAGCATTAAAATCCGTATGGTGATCGGCATGAATAATGTTGCCACCATTGGAATAGATGAAGTTGGCAATTTTGGCAACAAGTCCCTGTTGATCAGGGCAAGATAGTAGTAGTGTAGCAGTTGCTCCGGTCATCAGAACGTTAGTCTAAAATAGCGTTGAGAAGAACATCGGAAAGGGATTTTCCTTCCATATCATCCAAGGGGATCGTATCAACAATATCGAAAGCGGCCCCAGCGTCTAGGAGTTGATCGTCGAGGGCTTTGAGAAATTCCCGAACTTTGGGATCTTGGCCGACTTGAATAAAGGAAATCCCGAGTTCTTCATCGCGATCAATTTTTTTGGATGCTTCAATGAGGAGTGTAATCACATCTTTGCGATTATCGGGTTCCCCATCGGTAATCACGAGCATAATTTCGCCGTTTGGCTGACTGGTTCCGGCGGCTTTGCGCTCAAAGTAATTATTCAGGGCATCCTGTAAAACAGCCGCTAATGCAGTTTTACCCACGGGGGTATTCTCGTCAAAAATTTTCCGAACTTTGTCGGCATTCACGTTGTCATAGCGACGGAAACGGCTGGAAAATAGATAAACGGTAATCCCATCGGGATCATATTCATCGCATTTTTCTGCTAGGGCGATCGCCGAGTTTTTAACCACCTCCCAGCGGCTTTTTCCACCGGGTTGGTCTTGTTCGGACATACTCCCGCTGCGGTCAACAATTAACGTATAGTCACGATTTTCTAACATGGGCTTGAGCTGAAGCGTTTACCGCCGTAAATTAGGAACAATCAACCGTCAACAATCAACCGTCAACCCTTAACCGTCAACCCTTAACAATCAACAATTAACAAGCACGATGGGATGTTGCAGCCGTATTTTAGCATCGTCCCGGCGAAGATGCGGCCCGAGTCGGGACTAATTTTTCGGGCTGAACCGGCCAAGTCCTTCTAGCGTTCAATATCGCTCGACTGCTGGTGTGAGGAATAACGAGAATCCGGGGGTCCATCCTGTTTCGGGTTGGGGGCGATCGCCTCGGGTGTCGAGGGACGTAATAGGTGCCGAATGAGGGGATTTCCCGTCGCTAACCCCTTCCCATTGGCGAAACTTAAGATCCGAGATTTCGAGAGTCCCCATTCCTGTCGCTGGGCGATAATCTCAGCCAAGGCTAGGAGAGGGGCGATCGCCTCCAAGGACAAATCCAGCCAAGCGCCGCCAGTCGCTTCTAAGCAGCTAATCCACTCTCGGGCCTTCCAACTTGAGGGAATCTCGGCCTGAAAGGGACGGACTAAAACGCCTCGCGTCAGGCCAAAGTCCTCAAAATCGCAGAGAGTGCGTAGGCGATTTCCCACCCGTTGTCCCCGTTCATCGAACACCACCATCACCCCAATTCGGACATCCTGGCCCCGTTCACTCCCGATAATCTTCAAATCAATGGTTTTACGCCGCTGAGATTTCCCCGAGACGCGCTGTTCCACGCCGCGAATCTCAACCCCTTCTACGGTGGTTCCCAGCAAACTCTCAAACCCCAAGCCGAGGGCTTCAATGACCGCCGCTTCTGTCATTTCGCCCAAATCTTGCACTTGGGCCAGACTGCGTTCAAAGGCTTGCGTCACCCGTTCGAGGGGGTCATTTTCCACGGGGCGGAAGTTCTCGGCACACCATTCGATGGCATCATGAAGATCAGACCCTTCCCGGGCCAAGGCCTTCAATTGCGAGTCATCAAAGGGATATAGCGGTGAGGGCGGAACTAACTTGCGATCGTGATAGAACTTGCGTAACCAAGCCCGAATCACCGATCGCACCACGGTTTCATCGGTTTCGGGGAGTTCAATGGGATCGGCGCGATCGCTCAAATGACGGGTCATGCGCCCTAACATCGGCTGGACAATGCGATCCCAGGTTTCCGGGTCCATGACACTCAACAACACCGTTCCATGAGTGCAACGCAAGGCCCGCAAACTCTGGGAGAGGCGCACCATGGCCCCCACCGGAACTCGCATATCCCATTCATCTTCGAGGGCGTCTTCGTCGGTTTCGTCCAATTCTTCCCCATCGAGGCGATCAAACGCCACCACTAGGGGTTTCCAATCCCCCAACACCTGCAAAATTTCCTCTAGCAATTCCGCCGCGCGACTTTCGCGACTTTCCCCCTGACGTTGGGGAAGGCCGAGTTCTTCGAGTTTCCAGGGGGCCAGCGATCGCCCCGCCAGCCATTTACGGGCGAAGGGGGCCTGGGCGGGGGCTAAGGTCCATAAAATGGCCCGTACCACATCGGGATCGCCAATATCCGGGCGCTGCTTAAAGAAGCCTTCCGCGACGCGATCGACCCAATGGCGATTGCGGTCTTGAGGTTGTCCCCGTAGCCGCCGTACGGCGAGTTCTGGGGTTAACTCCTTGACTTGTGTATCGAGACTTTCCAGGGCGTGAGTCGCCAGGGCGCTGGCGAGTTCCTGCCATTGCATGAAGCCCGACGCCCCTTTACGAGTTAGGCTTTGGGCGATCGCGCTCAGCAACACCTGACGGACTGTCGTGCTATCTTGAAACTGCTGAAGGTCGATATAGATAAACGCCGCTTCCCCACTAAGCTGGAGTTTTTGCCAAACTTGGGCCAGAAAATGGGTTTTACCGGTTCCCATCTCCCCGAGGATGACGAGGGAACAAATACGCTTACCGCGTTCAATGTCCGCCAAGGCCGATTGTACCAACGCCATGGCGCTGCGGTGAGGCGATGGACAGTCGGGGAGGTTACCGCGCCAGAGATCGGCTTCTTCCAGCGTGGCCAACCCAATAAAGGGGTTATGACGCTCGATCGCGCGGTTGAGGGCAGATAGGGTGGATCGATCCAAAGCTTCGGTCAAAACGGGTTAACAACTAGAACGTACATCAGGACGGATGTTGAGACTTGGGGAAGCGATCCCCAATCCCGTCGCCGGCCTAGGTTGGGCGATGTGAGGCGTAAAATTCCTTGCTGTCACTACAGTACTGCCACAACAGACCTTCTGGATCTTTAGTTTGCGCCCACTGACTAAAATCCGGCTTATGTTTGCGCTTCCCAATGGTACTCGAACTCACCTGCAAGCGGCGGGCCAGTTGCGCTTGAATTAGGGATTGGCGAGGTTCAGCGGCGGCTGAGGCCGACATCGTGTTGGTCTGGGGTTGTTCAACTTTAGCCTTGACAGCCTTGACAGCCTTGACATCTTGAACGTCCTGATTGACGCTTACGGGTGTTGGTTGTTGGCCCGGTTGGCGATCGCCGGTTGTCGGGTTGGGCGATGCTGGCAGGTTAGGATGCTGTTGATGGTCGAGATTGGCCCGAACCGGTGGCTGGGGATGCTGTTGCAGCCGAGAAGCCTCCCGAGAGTTCGCCTCAAGGGTGGCATGAGAGTCGTCTTTGGAGGCGAGTTGCCGTTCCCGTTGCCAGAAAAACACTCCCACCCCGGCGGCGATCGCCCCAAATGCCACCACGTTCACCGCTAGTAGCATCGTCGTTAGGGTTGCAAAGAACGCGCGACAGAACGCCATCGCCCCTTGTAAGAGGGCCGGAATGGCAAATAACGCCACCAGAATCCCTACAACATAGCGCCAATAGGCGATCGCAGAGAAATCAACGGAGTTGCCATTGCGGGTCATCAGATGGTTGGTGGTGGACGGTTGTTACAAATTTTGCCACATTCTGGTTCCGGCGGCATCTTTTTTCGGGGATTGTTGCCCTCGATGCACGAGATTAACCCCGAAAGAGAACGTCGGCCACTCGGGCCACATCAGACATGGCCCGGAGATCGTGAACTCTGAGAAGATCCGCCCCAGCGGCGATGGCGGCGGTACAGGCCGCTGCTGTTCCCCAGACGCGATCCTTGGCTTCGGGGCGATCGAGAATGCGGCCAATAAAACTTTTGCGGGAGACGCCGAGTAGGAGGGGATAGCCTAATTTGTGGAATTGGGGCAATTCCCGTAACAGTTGTAAATTTTGGTCCTGAGTTTTGGCGAAGCCAATCCCTGGATCGAGAATTAACTGTTGAGTCGAGACGCCACAGGCGATCGCCGCATGGATATGTTGTTGCAGTTTCTCGGCGACCTCGGCCACCACATCCTCATACTGGGTCAGCGATTGCATGGTTTTGGGGGTTCCTCGCATATGCATCAGGATGGCGGGAACGTCACGTTCCCCAATCAGGGGTAACATTTCGGGATCGGCGGTTCCGCCACTGACATCATTGATGATATCCGCCCCGGCGTCCAAGGCCGCCGCTGCGACGGCGGCGCGATAGGTATCGACGGAAATGGGGCAGTTTGAGCGCGATCGCAGGGCCTCAATCACCGGAACCACCCGTTTGATTTCCTCTTCGGGAGACACCTCCTCGGCCCCAGGCCGGGTGGATTGGCCGCCAATATCGAGGATATCCGCCCCGGAGATCTCCAGATGTTGGGCTTGGTTGAGGGCGTTTTTCCGGGAGATGAACTCTCCGCCGTCACTGAAACTATCGGGGGTGACATTCAGCACTCCCATGATATAGGTGCGATCGCCCCAACGGAATTGGCGATCGCGAATGGTTAATGTCGGATTAAGATATCTCACCCGTCTCCCTCAAGCCTACGCTTCCCCTCGTTCAAAGCCTTCATCGATGGGTAAATCGGCTTCTTTTGATGCGGCCACCGCCAGGCGATCGCAACATTCATTCTCTTTATTTCCCGCATGGCCTTTCACCCAAACAAACTCTACCTGATGGAACTCACACAACTGCAATAATTCCTCCCAAAGATCGGGATTTTTAGCCCGTTCCTTCTTATTACGCCACCACCCCTTGGCCTTCCACCGTTTGGCCCATCCCTGACGCATCGCATCCACAATATACTTAGAATCGGAATATAACGTCACCTGACAGGCCTGTTTCAGCAATTTTAAGCCCACAATGGCCGCCATCATCTCCATGCGATTATTGGTCGTGCGTCGGAAGCCTCCCGAGAGTTCCTTCCGGAAATCCCGATACATCAGAACCGTTCCATAGCCGCCGGGGCCAGGATTACCACTACAAGCCCCATCTGTATAAATCGTCACTGACTTCATCGTCATCTTAGCCACTCCAGTTCCAGAAAAACCCTATCCTAATCCCTGACTTTAACGGTTCACAAGGGAACCGCCCTACAATCCTACAATTCCGGCAATTCCCGCAATAAGGTCGGCCGCTTCGCCACATCCGCCGGATTCGGCAACCTCACCTGGCCATATTCAGCCTCAATGGTCTCAAAAAGGCGCAACACCCCCTCTTTAAACCGTTCACCATCAAAACAGGCGCCCCGCTGGCGGGCCGCCTCTTGTCGCCCCGCCCAGGCTTCGGGTTGACTCTCTCGTTGGCAACAGAGATCATAGGTCTGTTGTACCAACTCGTCGAGAGACTCCACCAAAATCCCCGACTCCCCGTCCACAATTTCCGGCTGTCCCCCACCCCGAAACACCACCGGAATACAGCCATTTTGCATCGCTTCTACTGTCGCCATGCCAAAATGTTCAAATCGCTCGGGATGGGTTTCTTCTAAACCACATAAATGCCAAAAAATGGCCGCTTTTTGATAAAGTGTCTGCAACCGTTCCAGAGATACGTTTGCCTCTAATGTGACGGGAAGTTCTGCTTGTTTAATCTGTTTTTCTAACCCTTGCAGATAACTGTTTTTCTTGCCACTTCCTCCCACTAAAACTAGCCGCCAACCCTGCATAACTTGAGGATGCGCCGCATACAGTCGTTGAAAGGCTTGTATCATCTCTTGCTGTTTTTTCGTCCCCCCAGGCTCAAATCGTCCCACGGATAAAATGAGGGTTTCTTTGTCTTTCGGCAACTCTGGCGGCTGCATTTGGACTGGGGGATAGAGTAATGTGGTGGGATTTAGCCGCCAACGTTTGCGAATCCATCGCTGGGTGTACTGACTATTAGCAACGAGCAAACTGTAGCGATCAACGGCAAAATAGGCTTCACGATGAGTATCTGGAAAGTGACAAAAGAAGATAGAAACAGGGGCTAAGGGTGTGACTTTTGTAACTTGATTAGCGTTAATAAAAATGTCATACTCTTTGCTGGCTAGGGAGATCGCCTCAAATGGGTTTGGGGTTTCGGCGGTGACCCAAGTTGCGTCGATGATGTCTGAACCTCGTTTATCGAAAAATGGCAAGGGAATGATGCGAATTTGACAGTGGGATAAGTCCAATCCATACCAGTTTTCGAGTTGTTCCCGTGTGACGGGGCGATCGCCAATTAAGGTAATATCAAATCTATCTTGTAAAATAGAGGCTAAGGTTGCTAGATAGCGTTGTCCGCCGCCAATAAAGTGCAGCGCATTATCATAAATAGCTAACGTGGGTTTGCGATAGTTTAAGATAACTTCGAGTCGTGCTAAAACTTTGTCAATATCCCGAGAACCGTAGATTTTTTCGAGGTTTTGACAAAGTTTAGGCAGGATAGAATCAACGACATCGTTGCTATTTTCTTCTAGTAATTTCTTGAAAATAATAGGCAAGCAATCATAGAGTAAATCATAATGCTGTTCAATCCAAAATACCGATGAAGGGAGGGCATTGATTAACTGTTCCGGTTCATGTTTTGCTAAATAGAGAAAGCGATTGCGGTTGCAAAAATACTCGGTTAAAACTGAGCCGGTACTCGATCCTCCGACTTGGTGATCGACGATCGCTTCAGGAATATAGCGAAATGTCCAACCGCGATCGCGACAGCGTTTTGAGTATTCTACATCCTCAAAATACATGACAAAATCTTCATCGATTTCTCCCACATCTTGCAAACAATCCCGTTGAAATAGGGTCGCCGCCCAACAGAGTCCCTCAACGTCTTTGGCTTTATCATACTGACCGTGATCGGCTTCCCCATAGCCAATATCCGCCCAGTAATGGTTCCTCAGGCGACGATGGCCGACACTATTGATACGTCCATCCAAAAAGCGGATTTTACCCGCCACAGCGCCAATTTTCGCCCCGGTTTGATGAGAAGTTTGATTGGAGGATTGCAACGCGGGTAGCAGGTTTTTTAACCAATCTCGATGAAGCTGGGCATCGTTGTTTAGAAACGCAATATACTCGCCTTGGGACTGTTGAATGCCTAAATTCAAGGCCCCGGCGAAGTTGTTGCGGTGATTGCCAAAAATACGAACCTCGGGAAAGTCTTGTTCGACAACGGTTAGAGAGTCATCCTGAGACCCATTATCGACGAGAATTACATCGAGGCGATCGCGTGGGTAATCGAGTCCATAGACGGCTTCGAGACAGGAGTGTAGATAGTGAACGCCGTTATAGTTGACAATAATAAAAGAACAGAGAGGGGTCGAAGAAGACATGGGGGAAGAAGACGGCAAAAGGCAAGAGGCCAAAGGGAAGAGGAAACAGAAGGGAACCGGACGGAAGACGACAAGAGGTTCGCTAGCCATCGGGGGGTAGAAGGTGTCCCGGAATCGCTCAAGGTGAGGTTTGGACCCCTTCCTTGACGCTGACCGGAACCCACTCAACTGCGATCGCCTTAGTTCGGGAAGTATTGTTGTTGTTGTTGGGGTTGTTGTTGTTGGGGTTGTTGTTGGGGTTGTTGTTGCAGCAGTCGCTCATAAATGGGACGCATGAACCAATAGCCAGCTCCGAACGCGGTGATGACAATGGCAAAAATGGCCACTAAGAGCCAGAGTCCCCCTTTCGTCGAGAACTCATCGCTGATGGCGTTAAATTCAACGGTGGAAAACCGGGGACGAGGTGAGGGGGTTGGGGAGGCTGGGTTGGGGGTTGGGTTGGATGTTGGGTTGGATGTTGGGTTGGATGTTGGACTAGAGGTTTGATGAGGATACAAGGGGGGTAAGTCCCTGGCTGAATCCGGGTCTTGAGATCGGTTGACTGGGGTGGGATCGGTTTGGGGGCGATCGAGTTGGGGAAGGGCCTCGCTGCGTCGGGGATTGCTGCTGTTGTGGGGTGAGATTTCAGCGGCGTTGTTGGAAGGTTCGAGGGAGTTGGCCACTTGTCGCAGTGTGAAGACCGAGTTAACGACGTTATGGACTTCACTCAAGAGTTGTTGGTTCTGGTAGGATAGGCTCTGGTTTTCTTGGCTCAGTTGTTGATTTTGGGCATGGAGAGAGTCCAGCATGGCTTGGGTGGCTTGCAACTCAGCCGCGAGTTCCCGATAAACGGTGAGGGGAACTGAGGGAGATTGGCCGTTGGGATTGCCGGAACCGTGAGGGTTTGGATGTTGCATGGGTTGCTTGCTATTCTTAGGGGGAAATTCGGTTTAAAGCTGGAACTCTCGACTCCAACAGCGACCACCACGGATAATTTACCATCACAGAGAATGCACGATTCACAACGTCCGCCGAATCCGACGAACCCGCCTGATGCTTCGGCGATGAAGTATGGCGAACGGGAAATTCAGGATGGTCAACTGATTACCTTTCCCAATCCCCGTCCAGGACGGCGGTATGAGATTCGCATCAGTTTACCCGAGTTTACTTGTAAATGCCCGTTTTCGGGCTATCCTGATTTTGCCACCATTCACCTCGTCTATTGTCCTGATGAGACGGTGGTGGAGTTGAAGGCGTTGAAACTGTATATCAATCGTTATCGCGATCGCTACATTTCCCACGAGGAGTCCGCCAATCAAATTTTGGATGATTTTGTGGCGGCCTGTGACCCCTTAGAGGTCACTCTTCGGGCTGATTTTCTCCCCCGTGGGAATGTTCATACGGAAATTGAGATCCGCCATGTCAAGGGCGAATCGAGGACTTAGCGTAAGCCCCAAAAGGCGAGAATCCCTTTGTGGGTAATCAGTTCCGTCAGGATGACGGCTAGGAAGCCCAACATGGCTAGGCGACCGTTCCAAACTTCGGCTTTGGGGGTAAAGCCGAAGTTCCCCCCGCTTGAGGCGGGCTGTTTACGGGTCGATGTTTTGCCGGATGGGCTAGGTTGACCAAAACCTTTATCGGTTGCTGCGGGCGGTTTTGCCACGGTTGTTTTCTCCTCGTATGGGTCTGGATTCAGGGTATCATTTCTTGCCTTGCTTGATATCAGGCATCTGTTACCAGGGAAGTTGGCTTCCATCCCAGGAGACAAATTGACCGCTGTGATCGAGGTTGAGATCTTCAATCACCTGCATGAGTTGACGGACTGTTTTCTCGACGGGGAAGAGTTTTCCGGGGGGGACGTTGCGTTGGAAGGGTTTGGATAAGTCGGTGTCGGTGGTTCCTGGATGCAGACAGACGACGCAGGTTTGAGGACAACGGCGGCTATATTCGATCGCCGTGGTGTGCATCAGCATATTGAGGGCGGCTTTGGAGGCGCGATAGCCATACCAACCCCCGAGATCGTTATCGCCAATACTGCCGACTTTGGCGGAGATGCTGGCGAAAACGCTGGGTTGGTTATGGCGAAATAGGGGCATCAGGTGTTTCGCTAGGAGAATACTAGGAATGCTATTGATTCGGAAGTATTGCAGGAGGCGATCGCCGTCGATTTGCCGTAAACTCTTTTCAGGCTGCATCTGGTCTCCGTCATGGAGAACGCCTACGCAGTTAATCAATAGATGCAGGGATTGTTCTTGTTGGCTGAGGGTTTGACTCCATTGGGCTAGTTGCGATTCTTCGCTAACGTCGAGTTGTACGGGAACGAGGCGATCGCCCCCCGATTGTGCTAGTTGTAGTAAGTCTTGGGCGCGATCGCGATGGCGATAGGTTCCATAGAGGGTTCCCACTCGTGTATCGGCTAGGAGATGACGGATAAATCCGAGGCCAATGCCACGATTGGCACCGATAATCATGGCTTGGATAGGCTGGGGGTTGCTGAAAAGAAATGGCATGGTGGGAAGACGGTAAGAGGCGGCTAATTGCTATCACCTTGGCTTGGGGGTTGGGGTAGGGAAATTTGAAAGGCTGTGCCTTGGTTTGGGGTTGATTCACACTGTAGATCGCCATGATGATCTTGGACAATGATCTGATAGGCGATCGCCAACCCTAACCCCGTTCCCTGGCCGACTGGCTTCGTGGTAAAAAAGGGGTCAAACATTTTGCGCTGGACGTCCGGTGCAATCCCTGGGCCATTATCGGCAATTGTAATGTTAATCTGGGCGATCGCCGCGTTATAGCGGGCTTTCACGGTCAGTTTTCGGCAAGACTGGGGCGCGTCTAACGGACTGTTTTCTAAATCGCCACGCGGCTGTAGAGCGTCGATTGCATTATTTAAAATCGCTAAAAATGCCTGATTCAGTAAGCCGGGATAACAGTCTAGTTTCGGCAAAGCTTCATAGTCTTGGATGACCTGAATCTTGGCTGATTCTAAGGGAGACTCTAACAGTATGATGGTGTTTTTTAGTCCATCAAGAATATCGACCGTTTTTCGTTCTGATTCATCTAAACGGGCAAAATTTCGTAAGGCTTCAACAATCGTGGCAATTCGAGTTGCACCCACTTTTGTCGATTGAATCGATTTGGGGATATCTTCGAGGATATAATCAAAATCTAAGGCATCTTTTAATTCCTTGATTTTAGGATTTTGAGAAATGTCGAGATGTTCATAGGTGGTTAAGATCTCGATGATATCTTTGAAATAGGTTTCTAAAATTGTTAAATTTCCTTGAATAAATGTGGTTGGATTATTGATCTCATGAGAAACTCCTGCCACTAATTGCCCTAGACTACTCATTTTTTCACTTTGAATTAAGCGTAATTGTGTATCCTTTAAGTTGGCTAAGGTTTCCTCTAGCTCAAAAGCTTTTTGGGTTAGTTTTACTTCGGCAATCTGACGACGGTTAATTTCTGCATCAACGCGATCAAACATTTTTGAGAAGCTAATAATCGTCTCCCCTAACTCATTATAATGTTGAGCATTTAATGAGTTGAATGATAAAAACTGAGGTCGGGGCCGACCTTCACTCAAGGCTTCGCCAGCTAAGGTTAAGTCATCCCGTAGCTGTAATAGGGGCGTAATGACTTGTTGCTGAATAATCAAAAAAGTCGAGCCGGTGACCACAATAGAAATCAATAATACTAACCCCGCAATACGAGCTGTAAACTCGAATAGTTCTCGTTGAACAGAACTCGAATCATGCCGCACAATAAGAAGATAAGGCATGTCCATTTTCCGAATAACTCGGGCGACATCATAGCGATCGCCCTGCCAGGAGCGTTCCTGAATGCCACGGCTGAGTTGAGAAATATCCTCAAACACCAGTTCGGGAACTTCCCCAAATGTTCCCAGCCAAGTTCCATCGATCCGGTAGAGGGAAACGCCTGTAATTAAGGGGTCTTGACTAAATAACTCTAAACTGGCTAACAATTCCTGTTTATCGGTGATGCCCTCTTCAGCCACACGAATGAGGGAATCTACGGCTGTTTCCGATGTGGTTTCAAGCTGCCTTAAAAGCTCCTGTTGTCGTCGAAAATAGGAAGGAATGAGGATGATCACCTCAATTACAATAATACTTAGGAAAACTTTGGCAACAATTTCATGAGATAAACGGGCATTTAAGCATTTAAAAAACTGTTTAAGGTTGTCCTTCATTGGGTATCATTGATTTGAGTGAATTCTAAGGTTCCAGTTTCTGAGTCAGAGTGATAGGCCAACCCGAGGTTCCCATCAGGATCAATCCTATATTTATGCACTCCTGCTAAGGCTTGTAGATATTGAGTTTCACGCTGCATCACCACGGGTTCGCAGGCGCGGCGGCTACTGGCAATTGCCCCAAACCGTAGGTGTTGTCCTTGGTAATGACTCAGGTTGCCGAAATAGGTGTTACATCCGCCGGAACCGTTAACGGTATCTCGGTTAAGTTCAAGGTCAATAGCGGGGAGTTCCGAGTTTAGAGGATTACCGTTCCAGCGGCTGAGTTGCCAAGGGACAGATTCGAGAGGAGAATCATCCTCCAGACTGACTCCCTGACTGACTAGGGGTACGTCTGAGGATGGGGTTTGGATTGGGGTTTCGATCGCCGTGGCGGTTAACGGGGGTAGCATCACGGCCATGGCCGCGAGGCGAATTCCGGCAACGAGAGCGTTAAATGGCATGAGCATAGGGGTTCGCGTTTCCGAGGTGTCGGGGTATCTCTGTTGACTGTAGCGCGAGGTTGACTGTCGTGCGATCGCTCAATCCGTCTGGCCCGAGTCTCCAGAAAAGGCAATCCTAATGTAAATTCCTGCAACAAAATCGGTCGATATCTCAGGAAATCTGGTAGGAAAGAAAGGCGATGAGGTATTCATGCGGGGGGTTACCCTGCGATCGCCGTCATCCATCGTTGAAACCACAGTTTAATCCAAAATTCAGATTCTTCTTATGCTCAACAGCCTTATCTTCGCTCTGACCCCCACCACATCGGCTTGGAGTCCCAACATCGCCATTGTCATGGTCGTCTGTAATATTCTCGCCATTGCCATTGGCAAATACTCAATTAAATATCCTAGCGTCGGTCCTCAGGCCCCCTCCCCCAATCTGTTCGGTGGCTTTGGCATTCCCGCCATTCTGGCAACGACCAGTTTTGGACATATTCTTGGCGTTGGGGTGATTTTAGGTTTACAAAGTGCTGGCGCACTGTAAATTGACTGGATTGTTTGATATTGCTTCCTGATACGTCTGATAACAGACTCGAACGGGGGAGAATGTCTCGTCATATGGGTCGGGGTGCGATCGCGTCTTTGGGGGCGATCGCACCCCGTTTTAGCTCGAAGTTGACTCGATGATTCAGTCCTACCCCATCTGCGAGACGAGAACTCGACCTTCAATTAAGTACAAATTGCGGTTAAATTAAGACAGGATTAATTTTAGCCTCACCCCAATTTCCTCGTTTTGCCGTCCGACAAAACGATACATTGTAGGTAGTCGGCCACGACCCGGTGCTTCGATCCGTTGCACCCCTGTCAACAATTTCCCTTAACTAGCCCCATACTTAGGAACGGTTCTCAATCAATGATGTCCAATCCTTCCCACTTCCATGATGACTTGCAACCCGACAAACCCGAAGAGGCCTGTGGCGTCTTTGGGCTTTATGCCCCCGATGAAGATGTTGCCAAACTAACGTACTTCGGACTCTATGCCCTTCAACATCGTGGACAAGAGTCAGCAGGGATTGCGACCTTTGATCAAGATAGCCAGGTTTACTGTCACAAAGAAATGGGCCTCGTCTCACGGGTCTTCAACGAGACGACGCTTCAGAAATTGCCCGGAATCATGGCCGTCGGTCATAACCGCTATTCGACCACCGGCTCGAGTCATGTGCAAAACGCTCAGCCGGCCCTAGTGCCAACGCGCCTCGGAACGTTAAGCCTGGCCCACAACGGTAACCTCG
This sequence comes from Phormidium sp. SL48-SHIP, assembly GCA_004299065.1. Lineage (GTDB taxonomy): Bacteria > Cyanobacteriota > Cyanobacteriia > Cyanobacteriales > Geitlerinemataceae > Sodalinema. The sequence continues at coordinate 28,198 of SIHH01000009.1, forward strand.
TCAATACTCGTGACCTACGAGAAGAACTCGAACGTCGCAATTGTAATTGTGTCACCACCAGTGACTCCGAGGCGATCGCCATCTTAATTGGCTCAGAAGTCGATGCAGGCAAAAGTTGGCATCAGGCGATCGAAACCTCACTGCGACAATGTCAAGGTGCGTTCAGTCTGGTGATCGGCACACCCATCGGGATTTTTGCCACCCGAGATCCTCATGGAGTGCGCCCCCTCGTCATCGGCAACCTAGACACCAACCCCAACTACTACGTCTTTGCCTCAGAAACCTGTGGACTTGACATCATCGGCGCCAGCTACCTGCGCGACGTCAACCCCGGAGAACTGGTGTTTGCCAATGCTGACGGATTACAATCCCAACGCTGGAGCCAAGACCCAACCCCAAAACTCTGTGTCTTCGAGATGATTTACTTCGCTCGTCCGGACAGCATGATGAACGATGAAAGTCTCTATAGCTATCGGATGCGGATTGGCCATGTCTTAGCCGAAGAATCCCCCGTCGATGCCGATCTCGTCATTGGCGTTCCCGACTCGGGCATTCCCGCCGCCATCGGCTATTCTCGAACCTCCAAAATCTCCTACGCTGAGGGACTGATCAAAAATCGCTATGTCGGGCGTACCTTCATTCAACCGACTCAACATATGCGAGAGTCGGGCATCCGCATGAAGTTAAATCCCCTCAAAGATGTCCTCGATGGTCAACGGTTGATTATTGTCGATGACTCCATTGTTCGGGGAACCACTAGCCGCAAATTGGTCAAAGCCTTACGGGATGCAGGCGCCAAGGAAGTTCATATGCGAGTTTCCTCCCCTCCCGTCACCCACCCCTGTTTTTATGGCATTGACACCGATGATCAGAAACAACTGATTGCTGCCACCAAATCTGTCGAGGAAATCGCCGCCCAAATTGGCGTCGATTCGTTGGCCTATCTCAGTTGGGAAGGAATGTTAGCTGCAACCGAACAAGATCCCAGTCAATTCTGTTCAGCCTGTTTCACGGGCGACTATCCTATTCCCGTTCCCCCCAAATTACGTCATTCTAAGCTAATGCTCGAAGAATTAGAAGTTTAACGGCGGCTAGCTCCCGCTCAAACCCGACAAGGCTTGTCAGCCCACCCCCAGATTTAACTCAGTCTGGGGGTGGGTCGTTTTTGGGAATGATAATCAACAGAGGCTTATAGCCATAAGTTCTCAATAAGGCTCAGATTGTTGACATTAGCTCTTAGAAGAACTACCATAAAGAGTAAGAAATATAACTTAAAATCTAGGAACAATGTACGCTTATAATAGCGAAGCTTTTAAAGCGGAACTCAACCAACTTGGACTGCGGTTGACACCTCAGCGTGAGGAAATTCTCAAAATTTTTCAGCAACTGCCCAAAGGAGAACATTTGAGTGCTGAAGAACTCCATCACAAGCTCCAAAGCAGTCAGGAGCAGCGCAAAATCAGCCTCTCAACGGTCTACCGCTCGCTGAAGCTGATGACTCATCTGGGATTATTACGAGAGCTAGAACTGGCCGAAGGGCATAAGCATTATGAAATCAATCAGCCCTATCCTCATCATCACCATCATTTAGTCTGTGTAAAATGCAATAAAACAATCGAGTTTAAGAGCGATTCTGTCTTAAAAATTGGTGTCAAAACAACCAACAAAGAGGGATTCCATCTCTTAGACTGTCAACTAACCATTCATGGTGTTTGTTTAGAAGCCATGAAACGCGGTTGGCCGTCAGGGATTCCTGAAGATTGGCTCTGTCCCAAAGCCATGAGTTAAATGACATTGACAATCTTTAGGCAAACTCCCCTGTTTTCCCGGAAAACAGGGGGGTTTGCCTTGATTGGCATACACCACCGCTATGGAGGTTGAGGAGAGTACGGTTTATTTCGGGGGGAGTCTCTTGACATTCCCCAAAATTGCGAGCATCTTGGGAGAGAACCGAATAGCCCATACTGTCCATCAACCAGCGTCACAGGCGTTTTGTGCTTTCTATGGCAGCTCAAGCATCAAGACAAAGCATTTTTGAACTCGATTTACTCAGAGTAATTGGGATTAGCCTCGTTCTCTATTCTCATTCAACTCACTATTTAACGTCAGCTCGGCTGTCGCTCGCTGAACACCGTTCGCCAATCTGGCATCCAATGCAACAAGTTACACGCGATTTTCTGAAGATCCGTTTAATTGAGTTCTTATCCAAGCACTTGACATTCTCAAATATCGCGACCATATTGGGACAAAATACTTGGATATCTCAGCGATGATTAAGAGTAAACCGCTTGATGACCCGACCCCGTCTCCCCAATCGCAACAAAAATTATTAGAACTTGACCTTTTGAGAGTCCTGGCCATTGCCTTGGTTCTCTATTGTCACTCGACTGCTTATTTGGGTTGGTCGGCTCATGTTAATGAACTGATGAAATATCCGGGACCCATTGGGGTGGGCCTATTTCTCTGTCTGTCGGGGTTTCTCTGTCAACGCTCTCAAAACAAAAAAAAGTCTAAGAGGACAAGATGGGAGGTCTTTCGAAAAAGATTAATTCGGATTTTTCCCCTTTACTGGTTGGCTCTTTTTACGTTTATTGTCATCTTTCATGTCCTGTCAATTTTTCATAATTTGGACTTTTCCCCATTACCCGCTACGACAGTCGCTCACTTTTTCGGTTTACAGTTATTTCTAAGAAGTCGTTACATTTCCCATATTCCAACCCTATGGTATATTGGCGCTCTCGTGACTTACTATGGCTTTTTTATTCTAATGAGTCGCTTCAAATTCAAGAATTTCTTGATTCTGAATGTCTTATTTTTTGCCCTGGTAATTCTACTTAAAATAGTTCTAAAACACCAGTCAATTCACCTCGTAGAAAATCGGATTATCATGAATTATCCACTATTCCTGGCGGGTGTAATTGCAGGTAGATTTGATAGCAATCTTTTGTATTTAAAACGCCACGCTATGAAATTCACCCTGGGGTTAGGTATAGTCGCTTTTTTGCTTTTTAGGGTTGTTGATAGCGAGAGTATAACTCGTCCTCATAATTTCTTGATCGGTTGGGTAGATCTGAGATTTTATTCCTACATTTTTCTCTGGGCATTATTTTTTATAAACTTGGGAATCCTCGTCACTCCATTTATGTTGAAATTTTCTCAACCAATTGAGTACTTATCAAAAATTAGTTATGCTGTCTACCTATTTCATCGACCGGTTTACGCTTTAATCTATGGGTTACTTTTGGGCATCAACTTAGGCTCAACAACAATCCGAACCCTTATCTTTCCTATTGCCACCCTTCTCGTACTACTTGCCTCACACTACATCACCCGTTTCGATATTAAGGTTCTCAAACCCAAAGCTACTCAGGTGATGAGCAAACTTTTCCCTAAAACAGCCACGAGAGGTTAAAAGAATTGCTGTAGCCAGTAGATGTATAGCCACCGCCACTCCTGACGACAATCCCCTTAAATACTACCCTTATTCTGAAGTCATGGTACTCTTAAAACGCTTCAAGCCAACGGTATTTTTAGTTCTTGTCTTCTTAATCTGCTTCTTATCCCGAGTGTTCTTCTCTCACGTTCCCATTAATGTTGATGAAAACCTTTGGTTCTTCCGGGGAAGTGGGTTTATTGCTCAAGTCTTATCGGGGGATTTGGCGAAATTTCAGGAGACCTATTATCAACATCATCCCGGAGTTCCAACTATGTGGGTCGATGGTTTCGGCATCACCCTCGGCTGTGTGGTTGACCATTGGTTTCCCCCTCAGTTAACCCTTGAGCCAGACTCAGTCCGAAGCTGTATTTACCTCTTGAGAGAGCAAAATTTCGTTCCCATTGAATCCTATGTTCTCACTCGTGTTATTCAAGGGTTGATTACCTCAGCCTTGATTACCCTATCGTCTTGGTTAGTGGTTCGGTTGGTTAACCTAAAAATTGCAATTATTTGGATTTCTATTTTAGCGTTTGAACCATTGTTTCTGGCATATCAACGCTTAGTAATTACCGATTCGTTGCAATGTGGGTTTATTTTAGTCAGTGTTTTAGCCTTGTTTTTACATTGGCGATTAGCGTCAGGAAAATCCTATTTAATTCTCTCAGGAGCAGCGATGGGGATGGCGATCGCCACCAAAACTACTACAATTCTTTTATTTCCAGGCTTGATGGCGATCGCCGTCTTAACCGAACTCAATTATTTTCAGCCAATCTTTCCCAAAAAAGGCATCGCTGAACAAGCCAAAGATATTGGGATTTGGACATTCTGTCTGGTCGCGACCTTTATTCTGATTTGGCCCGCAATGTGGGTAGCTCCCCTGGAAACCATCAACCGTCTGGCGAGTGACTTACAACGAGAAACTCAGCGAGGAGGTCTCTTCTTTCTAGGGCGATCGCAGGATCATATCAATGCCTTATTTTATCCTGTCGTCATTCTCTATCGCTTCTCGCCGCTGCTCCTACTGAGTAGCCTTATCTCTGTTCTCCTGGCTAGTGTACCCGCTTGGCGACCCAGGGGTATCTATCAAAAATACCTGGTTGCCAATTTCATCTTAATTCTCTCATTTCTCTGGCTAGTCTCACTCCCTGGAAACAAGGTTGACCGCTATATTTTGCCCATTGTTCCCTTCCTAACCCTCAACGCTGCGATCGCCAGCTTCATTATCCTTAAAAGACTCAAACAATCTATAAATCGCCACCATCCCAAAATCACATCCAGGATACGTCAAGAATCTTGGCTGAGCTTTAATACCCTGATTTTAGTCATCCTCGCCATTCAAATAATCACAATTTATCCATATTTCCCCTATTACATGAGTTATCATAACCCCTTTCTTGGGGGAACAAAAACCGCAAAATTCATCCTAATGATTGGCAATGGTGAAGGGTTAGATCGAGTCGGTGCGTGGCTCAATCGTCAACCTAACCCCCAAAACTTAGTCGTTGCAGTTCCCTATCGATCCGCGTTGGCTCCTTATGCTCAGGGAGAAGTGTTGGCCGTTCCTCGCCAAGGAGGATCTTGGGCGGAGCGTTGGTTACGGAATGCCAACTTTTTAGTCTTTTATATTAATCAAATTCAGCGAAATATTCCGAGTCCTGAGGTTATTAACTATTTCACTCGTCAAGATCCCTTGCACGTTGTGCAACTCAATGGCGTTGACTACGCCTCGATTTACCTAGGGCCAATTGCCCGCCCCGAAGAGATGCAAACCCTCACCTCAACAATCGAGTCTATTGGGAATGATGAGCTGCGGTTGCGAGGCTATACATTAGCCTCTGACTCTCTAAAACCAGGAGAATCCCTGGAACTGACTCTCTATTGGGATATTCTTAAATCGATTCCCTCCAACCATCATTTTACGCTCAGTATTCAACAAGGAAACCGAGTGTTGCTGGCAATTCCCCGTCCAATTCTCAAGGGATTTTTAGGAGACGATCCCATCGAAGCGGGCAAAACGATCCGCGATCAGCAATCCCTATCCCTTCCGGTAATATTCCCTCCAGGGGACTATCAGATTGGCTTGAGCCTACCCACCTCAGGTTCAGCAGAAGAGGGTTTCTTAGATATTCGCGAACACACACCTCAGATCATTGGATCGTTTCAAATGATACCGTCTGAGGATTCATGAATCCGACGCATCATCATCCGGGATCAACCAGCAAGCCGCAGAGCTATAAAACTCCCAATCCTCAGAAGATTTGGTAGAGTGAACTCCAATTCAGATTTAGTTGCAAGATGCGGAACATCCCCATATGAGACAACGTTGGTTACTATTTATCGTCTTGCTGGCGTTACCCACGGCGGCGATCGCCCAGGAAGCGGCCCAAGAAGCCACCGACAACCCCGAGAACATCCTGACTTTGATCGATCGCATCTTTAGCGGTCTAGTGGCAGCCATGGCACAGGTGCTCTTTTTTAGCCTTGGGGGAATCCCCCTGATTGTGCTTTGGCTGATTGGCGGGGCGCTTTTCTTCACCCTGCGGCTGAAATTTATCAACTTTCGTGCCTTCAAACACGCTCTTTATGTGATAGCCGGTCATTATGACAATCCCGACGAAGAAGGAGAACTCACCCACTTTCAGGCTCTCTCAGCGGCTCTCTCGGCAACGGTGGGCCTAGGCAACATTGCCGGAGTGGCGATCGCCGTCCAAACCGGGGGACCCGGTGCCGTGTTTTGGATGACCCTGGCGGGACTTTTCGGCATGACCAGTAAATTTGTCGAATGCACCCTCGCCCAGAAATACCGAACCCTATCTGCCGATGGTCGCGTCTCGGGCGGCCCCATGTATTACCTCTCCCGAGGCTTGGCCCAACGAGGCCTACGACCCCTGGGGCAAGGTTTAGCCGTTCTTTTTTCCATTCTCTGCATTGGTGGTTCCCTCGGTGGGGGCAATATGTTTCAGGCTAACCAGTCCTTCTCGGCCGTCTCCGATATTATCCCCATCTCTGACTGGGCCTATGGATTAATCCTCGCCTTTCTGGTGGGCCTGGTGATTATTGGTGGCATTCGTCGCATTGGTTCAGTGGCCGCTGCCATTGTCCCGTCCATGTGTTTGCTGTATGTGCTGGCGGCCCTATGGATTATTCTGACCAATATCAGCGAGGTTCCCAGTGCCTTTGCCACCATTATTTCGGGAGCCTTTACCCCCAAAGCCGTCGAAGGGGGTTTCATCGGTGTTCTCATTCAAGGGATACGCCGGGCCGTCTTTTCCAACGAAGCTGGCATTGGTTCGGCGGCGATCGCCCATGCGGCGGCCCGTACCAAGGAACCGGTACGGGAAGGGATTGTGGCTCTTCTCGAACCTTTTATTGACACGGTGATCGTCTGTAATATGACGGCCCTCGTGGTGGTGATTACCGGAGTTTACCAAGATCTCGATCGCACCGGCGTTGACCTCACAGCGGCAGCCTTTGGAACCGTGATTGGCTGGTTTCCGATTCTGCTGTCCCTAGCGGTGTTTCTCTTTGCTTTCTCGACGATGATTTCCTGGAGTTACTATGGCGAGCGAGCCTGGACGTATCTGTTTGGAGACCAACAAACCCAAATCTACCGCGTCATTTTTGTGCTTTGCGTCTTTGTTGGGGCAGTGGTCAACCTGGGATCAGTCTTGGATTTCAGCGATATGATGCTACTAACGATGGCCTTTCCCAATATGTTGGGAGGTGTTATTCTCTCCAATGAAGTGGCTGCCGATTTACAGAACTATTGGGATCGCCTGCAACGGGGAGTCATGCCAATTTATAAGTGAACTACCGAACGGTGAATCGCTCGATTACACCGTCGGCTTCCTACCCAACCGACCGCGAGACCGTAGATTTCTTGCGTCCTCTACGATCTCGTCTTACACCTGGGCGATAGGCGATCTCCCCGGTCCGGTGAGGATAAAATACGCAGTCCTTCATCTAATGATATTCTTGGCAGCGTTGATATCTCTGTCATGTTGCGTTTAACATTTTTCGCACTGCCAAAACCTAACATCAAGGGTCAGGCTTCTGACTTGATTTAGGCAAACATTGCAGGTTTTGGAGCTAGGGAAGAATCGGTCTACTTCGAGGTAGACTTTCCCTTCTGGCTCGGCTTTGTATTTCAGCATGGTGCAAAACTGACCCCATCCCACTTGGCTGATGGCTTGGGCGAGACAGTGGTTTTTCACCAGGTTCCTAACGGCTAGATTTTCGACCACGACGACTTGGTTTTCGTCGACCATCCTGCGTGACAGGTTGTGGTGAAAGTCTTCCCTGCATCGAGCGATTTTGTGTAGGCCCCCAGCGACCTGTTTGCGGGCTTTGTTGCGGTTGTTAGAGCCTTTTTGTCTTCTGGACAATCGCTTTTGCTTGGCTCTTAGATTTTTCTCATGTTTAGCCAACCAGCGAGGGTTATCAAACTTAGACCCATCAGAGGTAATCGCAAAATGAGTTAATCCTAAATCAAGACCTACCGCTTTCCCTTCAGTCGTTTTTTCTGGGAGATCTTTCCCATCATCGACTAGGACCGAGGCGAAGTATTGGCCTTTGGCATTCAGGGATACCGTAACGGTTCTGATTGACCCTTCAATTGGTCGATGTAGTCTGGCATGAACAAGCCCCATTTTAGGGAACTTGATGCCATTTTCTACGATAGAGACATTCTAAGGATAACGAATA
>SIHH01000176.1:0-5191 GCA_004299065.1 Phormidium sp. SL48-SHIP
TTCCGGCTCAGGTTCAGGTTCCGTCTCAGGGGAGTCTGTTGTGATGGTCGTCCCCTGTTGCTGTTGAATATTCTGATACGCGGCTTTGGCCCAAGCGAGATAGTCCTCTTGGGGAGATGAGTCAGATGTCGGTTCAGACTCAGCCGTCTCCTCCTCGACAGGCTCAGAGACATCCTCGGACTCATCCGCCGTTGTCGCCTCTGGACTGGGGGGAGTTTGCTCGGGTTCGTCTTCTTGACTGCCGCTGCGATCGAATTTACGACGAAACCAGTTAAAAACCATAATGCGCGTATTAAAACTAGACGAGTTAAAGGGGTTAACCTATGCGATCATAAACTGGAGCGGGTTTCTGAGGCGATCGCATCATCAGATTGCCCGTTTGGCTCCTCTTCCGGGCGATCGCGCAGTTCCACCAGGCGGCGTAATACGCCATTGACAAAGCGATAGGCCTTCTCACTACTGTAGCGTTTGGTGAGTTCGACGGCTTCATTAATGGCAATCTGATCCGCCGTACCGACATAATAAAGTTCTGCGGCAGCTAAACGTAAGATATTCTGCTCAACATGGGGGAGTCGTTCGAGTTGCCAATCGACAATGGTGCGATCGAGGCGTTCATCAATCTCTTGGCGATGTTGCACCACCGCCAGCAACAGTTCCAAGGCGTAATCTCGAACTTCGGCTTGATTGGCCAACTGGACAAATTCCGGGAGTTCGATGGCCATTCCCAGGCGATCGATGGCGTGGCGAGTCAGTTCCATCGCCTCGCTCAGACTCGCTTTTGAGCTAGTGATATCACTGTCGCGGATCTCCTCATCCATGAGGCGATCGTAACCCCGCTTCAGTTCAGCCGCCGCCGTCTCCAGAGACTCATGAACCTCCAGCGTCATGGCCCGAACCGCCGCCACAATAAAATCATTCAGTTGATGTTGGCTGAGTTTACTAGAACGTTTAGGAAGTTGACTTAGACTCAACAAAGCCAATTCACGGGAGATGCTACGAGCTTGCATTTTAAGTTAAAACTGTCAGTTAAAAATGAATAAAGCGAAAAGGGAAACGTCAGACTCAATCCGGCACTGAACGCTGAGAACACCGTCACAGTTGAGACGGTTCAAGGATGAAGCCTCAACCCTGAACCGGGGGACTAATTCCCCTTACCCTTCAACGGTTTCGGCATCCTCTTCAATCACAGGGACGTTGGTCTCAATCTCCGACTTGTTTTTACGACGGGAGAGCAGTTGTTCTAGGGTCGGCCGTTGCGATTCAGCCAGTGCTTCCGGCGGTGCGGGACAGACAATTCCACCAGAAATTAGGATCTTAAACGCATCTTCAATCGAGAGATTAACGTTGATGGCCTCATGTTCGGGAATAATAGCGTACCATCCCGACGTCGGGTTGGGGGTCGTCGGGACAAACACACTCAGCATCGACTCCGACATATGGCTTTGAATGCTGCTGCTGATCGTTCCCGTCACGAAACCGATGGCCCAGATCCCCTTGCGGGGATATTCGATTAAAATGACCCGACGAAACTTGCTATTTGAGTCTTGTAGGAGTGTCTGTAAGAGTTGCTTTAAGGTTTTGTAAACCGATCCCGCCAGGGGAATCGCTTGGACTAGAGTTTCTCCAAAATCGAGTAGCCAGCGGCCAACGATATTTCGCGCCATCAAGCCAATCAAAAGAATCCCCAACAACGGAACAGTCAACCCCACCAGGAGATTTAACAGATTCACCAGAATTGGGTTGAGTCCATCAAAGGGATTAATTTGCTTAGGAATGCTGGTTAAAAAGTCAATCGTCCAGTTGGCAATGACCAAGGAAATCCAGATGGTGGTAGCCAACGGAATAATAACCAGCAATCCTGCGATTAAATCGTTTTTTAAATCTTGCCGTAAACGTTGCAGCACGGATACCTTACTCTCATCCAAAAGAGCGATAACTGAGTTGACGGACCTCATCCCCTAAACCGGCGTCAACCAGCGCCAGGGCTTACGGATCGCCGTTAAACGTGATGTCCTTATCTTAGAAGATGTGAAGAATTGTTGCAAAGGGGGCAGGACGGCCAACGGAGGTCGCGACTCGGGCGACTCGTTGAGGGGATCGCTAATCTCCCTAGTTCAAGGGTAACATCCATCGGATCGTCCCTAGGGACCCAACCCATCAAAAGGGGGTTTTGACGACTGAATTTTTTTCCGAAGAGGGTGGCTCAACGCCATCGCTGACTGGCTTGGGTCGAGGGGGGACATAACCTTGTTGTTTCAACTCACGGACTTTCAACAAGATTAGATATTCATAAAATGATTGTAAGGTACACCAAGCAACGCCGGCTTGTCCGTCGAGAAAACCACCGAGAAAGATGTACATATAGAGAAAACGCACCAGGGGACGCAGAGGAAGCCTCAGGGACAAGTCTTTCAAAGCTCGTCGCCGCTCGACTTCCGTGGCCCCCCAGAAGAGGTTGCGCCATTGAATTTTACCGTAGTGAAGTTGGCGCAGGGTTTCTTTGGCCTCATCGCTCGAATAGCGGTTATGCTTTTCAATCCAGCGGTTTAACCCTTTCCCACAGGTATAGTGGGGATAGGTTTCGTGTAAAAAGGAGGTCGGGCCATCACAGACTTCTCGTTCAGTATGGCCGTAATCATCAAACCAAACTCGATCCTTGCGGAATAAACGCAGTTGGTAGCGGGGGTATTGGGTGCTGTGGCGAATCCAACGCTCCATAAACATGACTCGTTCGGCCACATAATAGCCGATAACCTGGTCTTGCTGAGTCGCGGCCAGGCATTCGGCGAACAGTTCGGGAGTCATCCGCTCATCGGCTTCTAGGATATACACCCACTCATGGCGGGTGGGAATCGATCGCAGCATCCAAGTCCGCTGTTTCCCATGGCTTTCAAAGGCGTGTTGCTCGACACGAACCCCATAACTCTGAGCAATCTCGACGGTGCGATCGCCACTAAAAGAATCCACAACGATAATATCGTCTGATCCTTGAGCTGACTCAATACATTCAGCAATATCAATTTCTTCGTTGTAGGTCAGGATATAGATCGAAAACATAAACTCGGGGACAACAGCATAGAGTAAAAAAAAGGAAACCGAGACGGTGTCCCCTCGCCAATTGGCTCAAAAAGCCTAGAGGCTGGACACCGTATTGGTTTGAACAGACCCACCCCAATCTGAGAATCGTTTAACCTAGTTAGCCGATGGTGCTTGGCGTGTGGCCCGGCGGGGACGCATCATACCCTTGAGTCCAGTCCAGCCGATGAGAATGTAGCCAATGGCCAACAGCAGCGAGCTAGTCCCAATGCGGAACGCCGATTTCCACGCCGCCAGACGGGTCTGTCTTTCTAGTTCTAACTCTCGCTGGCGGATTTGTCCGCCGAGCTGTTCGGGAAGTTGTGCCGCCTGCTCGTCTAAAAAGCGATCGATCTCCTCAGGATTTTCCTGTGAGGCTTCCAACAAGGTTCGCAATTGCTCAGGAGTTTCCTGACTGTCCAAGAGTTCGTTCACCTGAGCCGGATTCTCTAAAAGGCCTCTCAATTGGTTTTCGAGTTGAGTGCGTTGTTGAGTGACTTGTTGTTGAAACTCCTCACTCCCTAACTGCATGTTTAACTCGGTTTCTGCTTGACGTGCTTGCTGCTGGATATCCTGTAGACGAGTGCTGCTTTGCATCCGCACATCGTTAAAGTGAATCGCTGTCACTAAAAGAAAGACCACACCGAGGACACTTGAGAGAATTAGCCCCCAGAAGCGCAAATCCTGCCATTTTTTACGAGGTAGAGCCGTCGCCGCACCGGAAGTATCCATCCAATATCCGGCAAAGGTTAGGGCAATCCCAATCATGGGGATGATACCGCGATCGACAATCGTTGAGGCGAACTGAAGTCGCCAAGGTAAGTCTAAGGGTTGATAGGGAGCCGGGATGATCAAGACGTCAACCAAGGCCGACAGAATCAACAATATGCCGACGACTTTCAGGCTTCGTGCTGCTAGAGATGATGGTTTACGGGAATTTGAAGTTTTCATGATATAGGTGGTCTTAAAGCGCTTCTTTTCTAAATTAGCCGATTAGACTGATTTTGCGTAAAATCCGTGACTCTGACTCATTTAAGCCGATGACTGAGTTACGTTTTATGAACTTTTCTTGATTTTGGAGCCGACCGACTATGGTTGTAGATCATCGCCCTCAAGTCCGCCAGGTGTTGCTGGTCACCTTGGCCCTGAATCTATTAGTGGTCATCATTAAGGGAAGTTTAGGATGGTGGACTGGCTCTCTGAGTTTAGTCGCCGATGCGCTCCATAGCACGACCGACAGTGCCAGTAATGTCCTAGGATTGGTGACGAGTCAGTTATCCTCTCCCAAACCCGATCGCGAACATCCCTATGGACATCAGAAGTTTGAAGCGATCGGTGCGTTGGGAATCGCAGCCTTTCTCGGGGCGGCATTTTTCGAGATTCTCAAGGGGGTGCTCGAGCGTTTGTTGTCCGATGAGAACCCCGTGACGATGTCTCCTGTGGTTCTCTGGCTCATGCTCTTTGTGTTGGGGGTTAACATCCTGGTCACCTACTATGAGCGACGAGTTGGGATCAAACTCGGCAGTAAAATTCTCATCGCCGATGCTCACCATACCATGAGTGATGTCTGGATTACGATCACGGTCATGCTCGGGTTGATTGGCGTTATGCTCGGGTATCCTCAATTGGATATTTGGCTGGCGGTTCCCGTGGCTGGGTTGGTGTTCCGTAGTGGTTGGGAGGTGTTGCGGGAGAATCTACCCTGGTTGATTGATGAGATGGCGATCGCCCCCGAAGCCATCCATAATCTAGTTATGGAGGTCCCTGGAGTCATCAATTGCCATGAGATTGCCTCACGGGGACTGATTGGTCGCCAGCTTTTTGTGGAAATGCACGTCGTCGTTGATGCTCAAGATTTGGCAACGGCTCATGGTATCACTGAAGATATTGAAGCGAAACTTGAAGATCGTTTTTCCCCCATTCGCCTCACGATTCATATGGAACCGCCGAACTATCAATCGGAGAAGATCAGTTACGGCGAGGACTCCGAGAATGGTAAAGATTGTTGATGGTTTGGGGTCTTCTGCGTTTAGGGTGATCAGGAGAATTTATGACAGATTACATCCGTTGCTGTAGGGGCGAAAAATTTTTCGCCCCTACTCCGCGAAAAATTTTC
>SIHH01000176.1:5291-8520 GCA_004299065.1 Phormidium sp. SL48-SHIP
GACCCATGATTTGTTTTAGATGATGGATGATTAGCCGTTAATTCCTACATCAAATAATATGCCGAAAAAATCTGCCCTAAACCACCTCTGGGAGTCTGCAACGTCTAATTCTCAGGTCTTCGACCCCCATCGCCTGACTCATCTTCCCGACCCCGTACAACGCTACCTGAACCATAGCATCGCCCCAGGAACACCCCTGGCCACCGCCGTTCGCCTGCGGATGCACGGCCAGATCAAACTCAACACCTGGACTCCCTTCCAAGCTGAACAAGTTATCGCTTGGGATCAGGGCATGATTTGGAGTGCAACGGCCTGGATGAAGGGCATCTTACCCATTTTTGGGGCTGATTCACTCGTCAATGGCGGCGGACGCTTAGCGTGGAAACTCCTAGGACTGATTCCGGTGATGACGGCGGATGGAGAGGACATTACCCGCTCAATTATTGGACGAATGCAAGGCGAAAGCATTTGGCTTCCCTCGGTTTTAGCCAATGGCGATCGCCCCTGGACAGTCCTCAATGACCGGGAGATTGAAACCCCGATTCACCTATTGGGAGAAACCACGCGGTTACGATTACAGCTTAGTCCTCAAGGACAACTCGCACAAATGAGGTTTCAACGTTGGGGAAATCCTGATGATACGACCTATGGCGATCGCCTATTTTCCGGGGTCATGGAGGCAGAAACTGAGGTCAGTGGCTATCGAGTTCCGAGTCAGTTTTCCGTCGGTTGGGGACAAGTTGAGTCAGACAATCTCGACGAGACGGCCTTTTTTCAGGCGACCCTCGATCGCATCACCTACCGCTAAACCAACCGCCTCATCAGTCCAAGACCCTCAATTCGCTCAACCCCGTTATCAACAAACCGTAACTCTCCACACCTTAAACGGCAAGTTTCCGCAAATAGGGAAACGACGCAGCCAAGAAAAATAAGCTTAACTGAGTAATCACAATACTCGGACCCGAGGGTAAATCAAAAAAGGCGGATAATACCATCCCTCCCACGGCACTGACCGCACCAATTATGGCAGAAATAACGATGTAATGGGAGAATTTACCCGTCATCAATTGTGCGGTACAAGCGGGAGTAACCACAAAGGCACTAATCAGCAAAACACCAATCGCCTTAATCGAAATCGCCACCACCAGGGCTAAGAGCGTTGTAAATATCATGCGATGGATTGAGACGGAAATTCCCCGAGCCATCGCCAACTCTTCATGGAGTGTCACTAACATTTGTGTTCGCAAAGTCAAGCCGATAAACACAATACAGACTCCGAGAAGAACAGAGCTAAACAGCAAATCTCCAGGACGGATTGCCAGGATATCTCCAAATAAGAGGTTGTTTAATCCTCCTTTATATTGACCCACAAAACTCAGGAGGATAATTGCCGACGCTAGAGACGAGGAATAGACGATATTTAATAAAGCATCAGTCCAGATTTTAGTTTTTTCTAATAAATACGATACGCCCAAAGCAAAGACAACCGCGAACGGCAATAAAACCAGAGTTGGATTAACCCCAAATAAAACCCCTAAACTAATCCCAAGTAGAGCGGAATGTCCTAAAGTATCACTAAAAAATGAGAGTTGTCGCAACACAGCAAAACTTCCCAAAAGCCCTCCAGTCGCCCCGGTGAGAACTCCTCCGATGAGGGCGCGGTGCATAAATGGAAGTTGGAATAAATCTGTGACACGAGCGATTTCAGCCGAAAAAGACATGGGAAATAATGGGAAATAATTAGAGGTTACGAATGGGAATGATGGTACGGCGATCGCTCGTTTCCGTAGGCGGCGACGAGGTTTTCCGGTGAAAGGGCGACGTCAGGAACTCCCTGACAGCGTAAGGTTCGGTTCAGACAGAGGACGCGATCGCAATGTCGCCGGACCATATCTAAATCATGGGAAACTTGCAAAATTGCCCAGCCTTGTTCTTGTTTCAACTGATAGAGAAGTTGATAAAACTCCGACTCACTTTGAATATCTAAACCCGCCGGTGCTTCATCTAAAATCAAGAGACTGCGGGGACGCACTAAACAATAAGCCAACAAAACTCGCTTCATCTCCCCACCCGAGAGACGGCTGATGGGTTGCGATCGCAAATGGGCCGCATCCACCCGTGCTAAGGCCTGGCGGACTTGGTGAAACCGCTGTCGTCCCCCCAGCCAAGGAAATCGGAGTCCAGGGGGGTCCCAACCCAGACCCACCAATTCCTCGACTGTAATCGGAATACGACGATCAAAGAGAAACTGTTGAGGAAGATAGGCCAGTTTCTCACGCACAGCAGAAGGGAGAGACCCCTGACGGCTCAACGCTTGTCCCAAGACAAAAATATCACCCGATTGTCTGGGTAAAATCCCTAATAATGCTTGAACCAGGGTACTTTTTCCCGCACCATTAGGACCCACAATCGCCGTGTCTGTTCCGGTTTCAAGGGAAAATGAGACATTCTGCACCGCTGCATAGGTCTCACGATAAACCGTTAAGTTTTCAACGGTCAGTACAGTATCACTCAAGCTTTCCCTCCGTTATCTTAGCTAGCATTAAACCAGTATTTTACCGCTAGATTGATGGTATCTGTTTGCGGTCTTTTGCAGTCTTTTAATGACTGACCCGGGCCAGCTCAGGTCTCTCAAGCTCCCACCAAGACTGAGCCGAACCCGCAAAGGCTGACTGGAGATTCGCCAAATTCTCACGCATCATCGTCAGATAGGCCTCAGGTTCCATATCCTCAGGACCGAAGGCCACTGCGACAGGACTAAAAATACTAACATTGATGTCTAAATCTCGGGCCAAAGCACTAAAGGTCTCTTGTCCGGCTTGAGGTTCAGCCAAAAGGGTTTTTAGATTGGTTTTGGCCACCTGTTCCGAGATTCGCTGTACATCTCCGGGAGATGGGTTGGATTCGGGGATATCCACCAAGAAATCGCTTTCTAAATTGTAGCTCTCGGCAAAGTAGGGGGCAAAGTCATGGAACACAATAAAGGTTTCTCCCCCATAAGGCTCTAAGGCGTTGCTAATGTCAGCATCGAGATCTCGTAACTGTTCAATATACGCCGCTGCATTGGCGGTGTATTCAGCCTCTCCCTCGGGATCATGGGTAATTAGACCATCGCGGATGTTTTCTACTTGTTGGATCGCTCGCTTGGGATCGAGCCAGATGTGGGGATTGTATTCTCCATGGTCATGTCCATGATCATGTCCATGAGCGTGGTCATCATCGTGGTCAT
>SIHH01000010.1:0-32920 GCA_004299065.1 Phormidium sp. SL48-SHIP
GATCTAGAGTTGTTAGTTCGCCATTTGTTGTGATAAAAACGGGTAATTTCCGGAGTCTCTGTAAGTAGTTTTGAGAATACTTATAATTACCGTCAAAAAACTTGGGTCGAGATAAATATGCCAGCAGGTTTGCTGAATGTTTAGGGTGATAGGGTGGCAACGCTTCAACCGGTCGATGACTCAGCAAGCGAACAATACTATTGAAACTCAAATAGCGAATAAATAGATTTTCTGTTGTTTTTATATCAGCAAATTTTTCTATCTCTGTCCTGAGTGATTGACTGGCTTTGATAACTTGAATGCCAAAATAGTCCAGGGTTTGCTCATCTGGCCTGGGGATATCATCAAAAGGCAATAACGGCATTTCCAATTGATGTCCCTGATAAAGCCGTCCATCGGAAGCAGGAACGAGGGGAATTTGCGATAAGACCCGTAAAATATTGTTAGCTTCCTGACTATTTCGACGAGCAGAACTAAGACAATAATTACCGAAATAGTGATAAACCTTAGTGAGCCAGTCTTCATTGGGAAACTCAATTCCCTGAGGCTTCCAAAGATGTCCAGACTCAATTCTCTGCTCTCGAAAAACTTGCACCAACTTTTGTGCCGCCTTCAGAGCATCCAACGATAAAATTTCCGGACAGTTGCAGGCGTTAAAAATTTGCCTAACCTTTGAATGCAAAAACCAGCCAGGATATTGATAAAATAAGGCTTTGATTTGCTCATCCGCTCGATACACCACCCCCGAAGGATTAAAACCAAAGACCTGCAAACGATTATTAGACAAGAGTGCCAGCGGTAATCCGCGCAAGGACTTTGGACGGTCTGATACGGCAAACTGTGCTAACGCCTCAATCCAATCCATCCGCCGTAACATTCGCATGGGAGCCTCTGCGAACGGCATTCCCCAACTCTCCTCAACGTGGAGATAGTCCCGTAAGTTTTGCGACGTATACTCTTGAATTGGACAACCCGCCTGTTTAAACAGTAGAGAAACCTGACGAGGAATTTGGGGGTCAGCGATGGCTAATCCCTCCACCCGGAAGGGTTCAACTAACTTTGACCAGTAGGATGAGGGAAGTTGGCGAATCTCTTGAGGTTCCAGCCATTTCACCCGACGATTGACCGTACAATCGCCATCAGGACTGACCTCAAACGCATCCTCTTCTTCCCGAACCGTGGAGCGAATCACCGGACGCTGAGCCAGATGCTTAAAGACCTCTAAATGTAACTGACTCAATGCCGGACTGGTGGTAATTTTCTCCGTCGGGAACAGCTTATAAAACGTCTCGGGACTCTCACGGCCAATATCATCCACCAAACTACGATATAACTCCGCACAGGCGATCGCCAACCCATGCTGAGCCAACCGTTGATTCCAAACCGCTCGCGGACGGTCTTTTCCCGTCTGTCCCGAATCACTACTGAGATTATCCCGAGAACTATTTAAATTAAAAAAGCCATTCAGATGAATCGGCCATCCCGACGCCAACGGAAGCGGGAGAAAACAATATACCTTTCCCTGAACCGCCGCCGGAACCCCTTTCGTCCGACTGGCTGTAATCCTGGCCGCCGCTCCCGTCCAAGGTAACACCTTCTCCTGATTCTCCGACAGGGAGCGAATCACCATCGCCAACTCCTCCCCCTCATCAATGCGAAGCAACTGCACAATCCGCCAACTCGAACTCGTCACCTGCTGAGAACTCACCGTTTCGAGATGATGACGATACGACACTAACCCCAACACATTCCCTTGACGGCGACAGGCTTCAATCAACTCCACCGCCGTTTCCGGAATCGCCGTCATCAACTGCTGACGAGCCGCCGTCACCTCCTCAGGATTGTCGGTGGTAATCCGCAACACCTCCTCCCGGTCCCCCCCAGCATCAGCCGCAATCTCAAATACGTGAATCTCAACAATTGACTTGAGGAACAACAACAACTCCTCGCCGCAATCTTGCAACTCCGTCAACAGTTCCCGAACATTTGACTCCTCAAAGGGTTGATTGCGAATCTCACTCACGTGAGCCTGTTGCGGCGTTCGCAGCGGTAAACGAAACAGCGTTCCCTGAAAATCCCGAGTTCCCCGAGGAACCCCCCCAGCTTCATAAATGGCCATCACCTCGGGATAATCCTCCCACCAGCCACTCGCAGCGAACTCCCATTCTCGTCCCGGTTCCGCCTTCGAGGTTCCCGGAACCGCATCCCCATGGGGGTCAAAGAAAATCAGCCGTTCACGGGAGATGAAACTGGGATAGTCGGTGACGTGATACACCGCATTAAAGCCAATCCCAAAGCGTCCGGTTTTCTGCAAATCCGTCGCTTTCTGACTTTGTCCTAGGCTGCGGATACTCTCAAAATCGCGATCGCCGAAGCTACTATTGTTATAGACCAACATGGCCGGTCCCAGGAGTTTCTGCAAATTCCCCGGAACCGCCGCCGCCTCATGGGTTCGCCAATCTAGGGTAATTTCCACCCGAGTCGCTCCCGCATCATCCGCATTCTGAATCAACTCCTTAACAATCCCCACTCCCTCGGGATAATCGCGGATAATTCCCCGCAAGCGAGCAATCAGAGGTTCAGATTGGTAGAATGAGCGACCTTGAGATAAGGGTGTCGTCATCGAAAATCCAGAATTCAGTTCAACCTAATTATAGGGGCCATCCCTTGGGGTTAACCGTTCTCAATCGCTATAACGACGGCGAAACCGGGGGTCTGCATGATTACTTTTAAGACGATTGCAGGTAAAACAGAGAGTTTGCAGATTACTTAAATCATGACTCCCCCCTTTCGAGACCGGGATAATATGGTCAATCGTTAATCGAGCCTCCTGGTGAGTCTTCCCACAGGCGACGCAGGTAAAATTATCCCGTTCATAGACATAACGGCGAACCTGTGGGGGGAAAATAATGCGGGGTGTGGGTTCCATCATGGAGTATCTCCACTAAAAACTAGGACAAAACACTCACTTACAACTGGCTCTTGAGCGCCTTACGCTTCAACGCCAGAACTCGGGGCCTGGCGCCGCCATTTAACTCAAACCCCAGTCCTTTCCGAAAAATCTCTGGCATATAATAACGCACTGTACCATTCTTTTCCCGATGTTCGTAAATTACACCCATCTCCTCCAATAACTTCAGATGTCCCGCCTCTAACTCAAAGTCCTCCAGGGTAAACGGAACCACCCGTTCACTCCCCTTGGGAATTGTCTCTCGCCATTCCTTAAATTGGGGATATTCCTGTTCCGCCTCCTCGACTTTCTTCTGACTACAGGGTTCCAAGGCTCGCCGAATCGCTTGAGGGGGAAGCAAACGGTCTGATGACCATCGCTGCAATTGAACTTCTTGACTTTGACTGAGACTAATTTCAGCCGCATGATACAGTAGGCGCACAATATCACGAGCCTGGAGTCGTCCCTTAAAATCCGTCAGTGCAGCAAACACCCAGTTACTGGTATAGGCTTCTTTACTGGTAGACTTGCCTAATTTTTTTCCCCATAAGGCTTCCAGTCTATCTTCAAGTTCCTCCCGATTCAATCCTTCAATTTCGTCTGGACTCACCTCCATTACCTGAGCTTGAGCGCACATCCAATACACCAGTTTTAGGAAAGACTCCAAATTCCAACTCAACTCATAGCCTCGATACAAATTCTCAAATTGAGCTGTATTTTGATGGATGCTATATTTTAGATAATCATACCTTAAGAAAATAACTAAGCCTAAATGAGATTGCCTCAACTCTGAAAATTGCTTAGGTAAGTTAATCAAAGCACGGATAGCCGCTTGTTCATTCGGATTAGACACCGCTTCTTGAAATACATCTTCTAATCCATCAAACAGCATCACAACTTTAATACTATGGCTTTTCAAGAAATTGTTGATTTCAGAAATACTGGAACGGCTTAATGGCAAATTCAACCCTTGAGCTATTAACCCAAGCCAAAACTCTTTCCAATCTAACTCATCATGACTCTCTCGCGAAAATATCTTGACCTTTTCCCTTAACTCTGACATCAGCATTTCCGAACTCTCCCCCGGAACATGAGCCTGAAGATGACGGCGAAAGTCCTCTCGTGCTTCGCGAGTCTGTTGCTGAGCTGATTCAGCAAGATTATCAGACTCTAACAAAGGAAAAATATACGTTTGCCCCTCTTGTGACTCCTGAGAAAAACTCAATACTGTCCCCAAAAACCTTTGCCAGTATTTTAACCGTGCAAGCTGAAGATAGGTAAAGGTTTTACCCGCACCTTTAGAACCCAAAGAAACTACCTTGGGTAAATCATCCTGAAAATGGGCCGCCAAGTTTTTCAGCGGTTCCGTAACTAGCAAGCTCTCTCCTTTCCCATTTTCAGCAAATTCATACTGACCGCAGGTTTCTTTAAACCGCCTCAACTCCTCTTCAACAGAGGACAGCTTACGCTCATCAGAGACTGATTGAAAGACATCAGATGTTGCCGCCTCAAGTTGATTGTTTGCCCAATCTTGAGCCACCTTCATGAGAGAAGTTGCTGCCAACTTTTCTTTCGCTTCATCCCAAGTATTAATATAAAGGAGTTGCTGACTAAAGTCCGTCTCTAAAATTTCAAGTCGCTTAGAATAAAACTCATCCTCTTCAGCAGTTTGTGCCTGTGCATAAGCTTCCCGAAACTGAATCAAAGCCTCTTCAAACTCGGGTAACTGCTTTAACTCTGGCGTTAAGAAACTTATCAACACTGACGGGTCATAAAAATGACCGGAGTCAATCTCCTCACTCCCCGGTGCAAGACGGCTCACTTGTTGCAACACCAAGGTTAGCCCTTCCACAGACTGTCTAGCAGCCGTGGTCACAAAAAAGCGTTGCATCCGCGAATCAAACAGAAGCGGACTCGCAATCTCACTCAATCCCGCACGCAAGTCAATAAATACATAATCTGCACCCAAATGACGACCCAACTCATGAATGGCTTGGCTACAAGTCCAAGACCCGGTTCGTGCTAAATGTTCAGGAAGAACTTGAGTATCAAGTAATTGTTCTTGCCTTAAAAAAGCGGGCAGAAAATAGAGGGTGGATTTCCCCTCTCGCTTGGCTGTTTTTTTAACTTCTTTTGCAAATAGGTCTAATGCTTCTTTTTTAGGGACAGGACTATAGTGATAAATCTCTAAAAAATCAATAAATGAAGCAAAAGCAGGCTGGTGACTCGCTTGGTCCCAATAGGTTAAACCGGGAGCTTCCAAGTCAGCATCAATCACTAAAACAGTAATTGGTTTATTTTGAGATTTGGCTGCATCCAGTAGTGCAAAGACATAAGCAGCAAGATGGAGCGTCCGACCTACCCCTCCTTTAAAGGAGTAAAAAGTGACCATTTGCGGTGCTGTTAGGGGGGTTAAGTCGTCTAAACCCTGAGTTTGTGACTCCCCCTCTAAATGCTGTTGACGATAAATAACATTGCTCCAAAATGGACGAAATTTTCGTTGTACAGCTCTCAGTCTGGGTTCTTTGACGATAAATTCAACAGGCAGCTCCGCTTCACCAAAATCTAAGTAGATTGAATCCGAATCTGAATCCGATTTATATCGGTCTAAAAACCAATCTCTGAGGAGATTATCCACGTCAGCCTTACTAGATTCTGAAGGTATTTCAACTTCTAAGGCATCTGAAAAACAGTCAATTCGAGTGATTCCGGAGGGGATTTGAGTCCCATCATAGGTTTTCTCTCGTATGAACCGTTGGACATCTAACCAAGTCAAAAGCCGTGAGTTGTTCATAGATGAATAGTTTCCTGAAATCTATAAATTTTCATTGTCTTCTAGCCACTGACAAATTTTAAGTAATGCTTTTTCAATATCGATATCAGATTGAAACGAGCTTGAGTCACGAGAGTTAGTATGAAGATGACCACCATACCGCCACATTTGGTTAATTTGACCCGGACTTATTTTACGCTCTCTTCTCTTCTGATTGATTCTAACAAACCCCATTGATAATGATTTGGGTAAATTGTAATCACGACCTGTTTTAAGCGCATCTAGAAGTGCATTGATATCATGCTGTATATCCAGTAGTTGTGGACAGTCTGCGGTGCAAGTTGCACCTTCTCGTTTCATTAGCGCCAGTTTGAGTCCACATTCGACGGCATAAAATAACAGGAGTCGGTGAGCATTGCTTTTCGATGCACTCTCTTGAAAGGCTTGTAAATTGTTCTCCCAAGCTCTTCTGAGTTCCCTATCTGTAAAACACACCGCCATGATTGAGGTGAGATGTCCTCCTTAACACTCAAAGACTCATCAGGGGAAACAACTCCGGCAAGTTATCCCCCTGATAGTCTATCTCAAGGCTCTCCTAGGATGCAACCTCAGCAAACTCGGCGTCACATCTATCCGTTGATTAGGATGATGACTTAAGATTAGCTGTCACCGAAACTAGAGAAGTCCGAATCCTCATCGGGAACGGGGAACGTGGTTTCAGGCGTTGCAGCCACCGTCTCCTCAGTAACTCGCTCAGCCTCAGAAGGAGCCACTTCCAAATTCTCCTCAGCCTCAGAAATATCCTCTGATATCATCGTCGTCGGCGTGAAAATCTGTAAATCCGTCTCCTGAACTGGCGGGAGTTTCACCCGGCCAAGACTCATTTCCTCCAGACAGCCGTTAACCCCAGCAATCGCCTCATTATATTGCTCAATCTTCTCCCGAACCGCCGCCTGGCGTTGGCGATTACTATCGAGTTTCGCTTCGGCTTCCCGGTCTAGGGTTTTCGCCAAATTCGTCCGCGCCAATTCATACTGAGATAAAATGGTCTGGGATTGTTCGTTGGCCATCTTGAACAGACGCTCATTGAGAATGCTGTTGAGAACCGTACGAAAGCGACGAATGACCGTATTTTTGACCTTTTTCTCAAAATCGACTTGCAATAATTGACGAATCGCCGGTTCCGCCGCCACCATCCCCTCATAATCCTGGGAACGACAGGCTTGTTGCAAGGTTTGACGCAGTTGGAAGTTAGGGACGGTGTTTTCTCCATAAAATTCCGGGGTTTCTCGAACATAAGTATCACATTCATACCCCGCTTGTCCGACGACAAAATCCCGCACTCGCTCCTCCAGTCGCGAGAGATTCTGGTCAATTGCGGCATCATTGCCGAGGAAACGATAGAGTTTATTGTAAAACTCGGCGTTATGGATACTCTCCCGCAATTGGAAGAAATAGTTGGCGACTAACTCTTCCGAGGCGTTGATTAACACCGCTTTGAGTTGATTGGCGAGGGTATAAAAGGCTTCAACCAAAATTGCCATCATGGGAACAACGGCATTTTCAGGGTGACTTTTTTGAGCGAGTTTGTAGGTTTCGCCAACGGAAAACTCTTCAATTAAGTCATCGAGTTTTTGCAACATCCGCTTTTGTAACTGGCGGAAGTCCCGCTCGTAGCTGGTGTTGTTTTTGTCGGCGATGGACTCATTGAGATAGGTGCTGACATGGTCTTTAAAGTCGTCGCCAATCTGTTTGAGTTCTTTGTTGAGTTGTTGAACCTGCTGCTCTTTGATGGTGTCAATTTCTTGGGGTTGGCTTTCTAACTCTTTCCAAGTTTTGATGTAGTCGTTGCGGACTTCAATACAAAGTGGTCGCAGGTCATTGGCGAGTGCTTCAAAGAGTTGGGGACGGCGGTCTTCCATGAGGTAGCGAGTGATGTCTCGCCGGAAGTCCTGAATTCCACTGTCGCGAACCAGTTGTTCAATCAGTTCTTGTCCATAGGTGTTAAGGATTTGCTGATATTGCTCTTTCTCGCTGTCGGCGTTACTAATGGCTGGGGTGCTGGGAAACCGGGTCCGAGATAAACGTCCTGGGGTGGAGAAATAGCGGTTAAACTCGAAGATGAATTTTGGGGTCAGGTCTTGTTGGTCGAATGTCGAGGGAGTGTTGGCAAAAATGCTGTCGAGTCCCCAATGATTTTCGGGACTGGCTTGGCGAATTTGACTGCCATAAAATCCGAGCAAGGCACTGGTTTTATAAATGCGATCGCCGCCTCGGAATTGCGATTTAATCTGGTATTCTAGGCGATTGCGAAGTTGGTCATCATACCAGGTGGCATCGATGTAATTGAAGGCATAAAAGACGCGATCGCGAATTCCCGGACTCTTCTGAATCCGCTCCAGTAACTGGGTTTCCTCGGTTGTCAGCTCCCCATTTGCCGCTGTTTTAAACACACAAATAACCGCCGATGTGTCGGGATGCTCAATCTTATCATAGGCAATTTTTGCATCTTTTTTGACTGGGGCATCAATGCCAGGCGTGTCAATAATGACATTGCCATCTTCCAAGAGCGGATGATGACAGTAATAGTTGATTTTCTTGAGAACCGAACTATTTTGACTGCGCCGGGCATATTGGGAGGCTTCATCAAGGCTGTTGGCGTTCAATTGCGCCATCGAGTAAGTGGCATTGTTGAGAGTATCAATGCGATCGCGATTGGCTTGCCAACCCAGAACAAGCTGTTCCAATAACTTCGCCTGTTTTGCCCGTTCCGTGCGACTTTCTCCCCCTTCCGCTTCCCAAATTCCCTGAGACATCTGGCTAAGTTTATCCAGTTGCTGGGTATCACTGAGATCTCCCATTTCAGAAATGGCTAGCAGTTGGCTCAACTCGCCAATTTGTTGACGAATTTCCACTTGACTGAGAAAGGTTAACTCAACTCGTTCCTGAGTCGGATCTGGCTCATATTCAATGTAGCATTCCGTCCCCGTGGCGTGACCTTGGGCGCTATAGAGCAGTTCTCGCTCCAAAAGTGCGTTAATCAACATCGATTTCCCAGCACTAAAGGCTCCCGCAAAGACAATTTCAAAGCGAGGCGAGATAGCTTTATTTAAAGACGTGCGGATTGTTGCCGTATCCTGAGTAGTAAGGTTCGATTCTGCCTCCTGAAGTTGAACCAAGGTTTGCACCTGAGTATCCAGATTCTGGCATTGGGGAGGGGTCGGATTCATAAAATCGATAGGTTCTGTGAATGGACAAACTACCTTTCAATAGCTATTTTACCAAATTACGGAAATGCGATGATTTATTTTTAGAGATTTTGAGGAAACTCCAATCGGTCTTTGAAACGTACAAGCTCATTTTGTTATGATACTCTGGTTCCTTGTCATTCAGGGCGATCGCGGTAATTATTGGATAGACTATGAAACGACGGTATTGGTTGGCGATCGCGATCGCCTTTCTCCTCATTGTCAACGCTCATCGCCTCACTGGCGGACTCTTCCCCCGACAACTGGTCCCCGGTGATCTCCTCTCCCGCCTAGAAACCTCCGTCGATGACCTCTCCCTAGAAGATGTCAGCGAATCCCCCCCAAGGATAGCCAGAGAACCCAAGGCCCAGATGGTCCTCTACGGCGACACCAACCGCAATGGAATTGTCCGCAAACCCGAGGATCTTGAGGGACGCGATCGCTGGTCCTGGGACACCGGAATCCTGCTTCCGTTTAACCAAGACGACGACAACCTCAACGGTATCCCCGACTGGCAAAACTCCCGTCCCATCGACTTCGCGCGCGATCGCGAACTGGCCCTGCTGCGCCTCACCATCCCCGAACCTTGGCAAAATTCCCCCCTCTTCCTCCACGCCAACCACGCCGCACGTCCCCACCTACGCGCCTTTCAGCGAACCCACCAAGGCTGGATTCCCGTCGATTTAACCGGACAAACCCCCCTGAACCGCAGCCGTAACCTCGTCATCGGGATGGAAGCCACAGACTTTGCGAATCAGGACTGGAATGGCTTTGCTGTCGTCACCGCCTTTATCCCCGATGGAGGCGAAATTGTGCAACGCGATCGCCTCGCCATGCGCGTCACCCCCTGGCTGATTCCATCCAACCTCAACCCCCCAAAACGAGTGTTTGTCAGTCCCCAGTCCAACAGTACCTTTCTCCCCCAACTCGCCGCCGAAACCCAGGCCCAAAACCTCGATCTCAGCACCGACTCCAGCGGTATCCTCTGGATGCAAGACACCATGGAAATCGGCTTCATGCAGTTTCCCAGTCGCGGCGAACTCCATGTCATTCCCGCCGTCCTCAACGGGATTCGTAGTAGCCGCATCGATGGCTTTGCGCGGACTCTCCTAGGACGAGACTTTGGCTGGTTTTCCGTCGCCGCACCCCGTCCCCTCCCCGCCGCCTACTCTTGGATTGACTGGTATGGCAATTTAGAAGTCTCCCCACCCCTTCCCGGCTATCCCTGGGGTCGGATTTACTACGGCGTCGCCGACGACTATAGCCTCCACCCAGAACTCCTCGCCTTTCTCGACGCGCAACACCTTCAGGCCCCCGCCGTGGCCCTCGATACCTCCTGGCTGTATATCGGTCATGTCGATGAAATTGTCAGCTTTATCCCCGACGGAAACGGGTCATTTCTGGCCCTGGTCACCTCTCCGGGAGCTGGGGTGGAGTTCCTAGAAAACCTGGCCGCTGAGGGATACGGCGAGGCGACCCTGGCCCAAGGTTTAAGTGGACAGGCCAGCGTCAATCAGTTATTAGCGAATGACTCCCTGATGGACCATAACCGCATGTTGCAACAGGACCATCTCAACCCCATCCTGGACACCCTGAAGCAAGAGTTTCAACTGACGGACGATCGCATTCGTCTCGTTCCCGCCCTCTACCGTCCCCTGGGTGATGCCATTTTCCCCAATTTGGTCAATTTGCTCGTTTTGGGCGATCGCCTCCTTGTACCCGATCCTCACGGGGCAATCATCGATGGGGGCGATCGCTTGCAACAGGTCTTTCTCGACCTCATCGAGGGAACCGGACTCAGCGTCGCTTTCCTCAACGATGCCGAATACCACGAATTCAAAGGTAACATCCACTGTGCGACGAATGTGCTGCGTCAGGGGTCTGAACAAGCCTTTTGGACGGCGTTACCCGATCCCATCAAACCCTAATGCAGCTTTTAAACTTTGGGACTTCAGCAGGAGTTTTGGTTGCTCATCGTTCATAACAAGACACCGTCTTTACGGATGTTGCGAAGCAAAGCATTGTTGCGAGTCTGATATTGAATTTCCTCTATGAAGAGACAACTAATAACAACATCATAGTCAAGAGAAATATCTGCAACAATTTTGCCAGTCCGTCTGATTTCTTCGCCGGGATTAACCGGCGATCGCAACACAACGAGAACATCAATATCTGAGTCCGAATCGTGATCGCCACGGGCTTGGGAACCAAAAAGAGTAAGATAGACGAGGCGATCGCGATAAAGTGCGGTCAACTCATCTTTTAAGTCTTTGAGGATAGGTTCAAGAGTTAAGTTCATGATAAATAACTGAGTTATTTTCTACAAGACAACATAAGAACACTTCAGATTTAAACAACAAAAAAATCATCCCTTCAAGAGCCAGCTATCGCTCCGGTGTACCAACAATACAAAAAATAGAATTTTCAATGGTATTGCAAAAATCTCCTCCATTCCCAGACCCTCCTGGGAGTTTTCGACCCTTGCCCTTGGGGGACGACCAGGTGCTAAAATTGCCTCTGGTCATTGGCGCGATCGCCCCTGACTCCAGCATCACTCCCCGATGCTGACACGCTCCCAAGCCCGTCACTGGAGGATAGACCCCTGGCTACTACCGTCATCTTAGTTCGTCACGGACAAAGCACCTACAACCTAGAGCAGCGGATGCAAGGACGCTGCAACAAATCCGTTCTCACCCCCGCCGGCCAAGACTCAGCCCGACTCGTGGGACGCGCCCTACACCAAGTCTCCCTCAATACCCTCTATTGTAGTCCCCTAGCCCGAGCCAGAGAGACCGCCGAGATCGTCTGTAGCGAACATTCGAGCGACCTACAACCCAACCCCTCTGACCTCCTCCTAGAAGTCGATTTACCCCTCTGGGAAGACCTACGACGAGATGAAGTCAAAGAACGCTTCGCCGACGACTATCGCCGCTGGAAACAGGACCCCAAAAACTTCTCCATGGAGATTCCCACAGACGACGGGGGAACGCGATCGCACTTTCCCGTCCGGTCCCTGCGCGACCAAGCCCAACAATTCTGGCAATTTCTCCTCAGCCAACATTCCCAGGAAACCGTCGCCGTCGTCGCCCACAATGGTATCAACCGCTGTCTCATCTCCACCGCCCTAGGAATTGGGGCTGAACACTATCAAGTCATCCAACAGTCGAATTGCAACATCTCCGTGCTGCGCTTCGCCGGTGGCTTAGACGACATCGTACAACTCGAATCCATGAACCAAGTGGGACATCTTGGCGGAGATCCCTTCCCTGACCTGCGTCCCGGTCATCAGGGAGCGCGGATTCTCCTAGTTCGTCACGGGGAAACCCAATGGAACCGGGAATCTCGCTTCCAAGGACAAATCGATGTCCCCCTCAACGACAACGGTCGCGCCCAAGGTCGACGAGTCGCCGAGTTCCTCAAATCCCTCCCCATCGGGTTCGCCGTCACCAGTCCCATGTTGCGGCCCAAGGAAACGGCCCAACTGATTCTGCAACATCACCCCCACGTCACTCTGGCTGAAAACGAGCAACTGCGAGAAATTAGTCATGGCCGCTGGGAAGGGAAACTCGAAGCCGAAATCCAGGCCGAATATGGCGACCTCCTCGACCAATGGAAAGTGACCCCAGAAGCCGTGCAAATGCCCGATGGGGAAAACCTCGACCAAGTGTGGCAACGAGCTAAAATCGCCTGGGATGCGATTGTCCAAACCTATGCTGACCGACAAGAAACGGGGATTGTCGTGGCCCATGACGCGGTCAATAAAGCGATTCTCTGCAACCTGTTTGGTCTGGGGCCTGAGCATTTTTGGAACTTCAAACAGGGGAATGGTTGCGTTAGCGTCATTGACTATCCCAAAGGGACAGGGGGCCATGGGGTCCTGCAAACGTCGAATGTCACCGCGCATCTGAATGATGGGGTGTTTGACCAAACCGCCGCTGGTGCGTTGTAATGGTCCGTCAACTGAGCAATATCAAGGAGGAACAGCATCGATGACTGGGGTAGAGTGCTCAGGTGAGCAGATGTCTGAATCTGTCGTAATCCGGCGCGCTCGCGTGTTGGATCCTGAATCGGGGTGCGATCGCATCCTCGATGTTTGGCTACAGGCCGGACGCATTGAACAAGTCGGGGTTGACCTGACCTCGATTCCCTCGGACTGTCGGGAACTCGACGCCGAGGGGTTAATCCTGGCCCCCGGTTTGGTCGATCTCTATAGTTATAGTGCTGAACCGGGATTTGAAGAGCGCGAAACCTTGCAGGGCCTCAGCCGCGCCGCTCTCGCTGGCGGCTATACTCGCCTGGCCCTGATTCCTCAACAGCGAGGCTTCTTCGATCAACCGGCGGGGTTGGCTCAACTGCGAGGCTTAATTGAGCGAATCCCTGGCCCTCGTCCTCAGTTCTTCTTTTGGGGCGCCTTGACTCAGGGGAGTGCGGGAGAACAGATGACGCAACTGCGAGAGTTGCAACAGGCTAACGTTATCGGGTTTGCAGATGGCTATCCCCTCAACGATGACCGACTCCTGCGGCGGATTTTAGAGTATGGACAAGGCTTAAATCTTCCCATCGCCCTCTATGGCTGCGATCGCCGTCTCATGGGAGAAGGTGTGGCCCGTGACAGTGCTGATACCCTACGCCTGGGACTCTCCCCCATTCCCGCCAGTGCGGAAACCGCCGCTGTCGCTCACATCTTGGAATTAGCCGCTGAGTTCCCAACTCCGGTGCATCTGATGGGCCTATCGACGGCCCGCTCGGTGGAACTCGTGGCCGCCGCCAAAGGAAAGGGCTATCCCATCACCGCGAGTACCCTTTGGACTCATTTACTCTGGGACACTCGCGACCTACGAGAGTATGACCCCAATCTACATCTTGATCCACCGTTGGGAACCCCGAGCGATCGCCAAGTTTTACGAGAAGCGGTCAAAAGTGGCACGATCGATGCGATCGCCATTGGTCATTGCCCTTATACTTATGAAGAGAAGACCGTTGCTTTTTCTCAATCTCCTCCTGGAACCTTAGGCTTAGATGTGGCAATGTCCCTATTGTGGCAGCGGTTAGTGATGACCGAGGAGTGGACACCACTCGAATTATGGCAAGGACTCAGTTCCGGGCCAGCCCAATGTTTGGGACAACGCCCCGCCGCGATCGCCCCGAACCAGCCGGCCGAACTCATTTTATTTGATCCCCAGGTCTCCTGGACGGTTAATCGGAGTTCCCTATCCTCTCAAGCCCAAAACAGCCCCGTTTTGCAGCAACGGATCACCGGCCGAGTTCAGCAGATCTGGTGTGGCGATGCTCAACCTTGGGAACCGGGTTAAAGGATCTCAATTGCGTCGGGAGGTGGTGTCACCGATCTTGTAATTTTTGAAATAAAACGTATAAACTCTTAAAGGTGTTGACAAAATTTGGCCAACTCCGTCTTGGTCACTGAGAGTTTTGTCCGGAACATATGGCAACCTCCGTGGAAACACTGATATATTAGAGAGTGTAACAGCCTGTTGCTCACAACACTCTCAACACCGAGATATTGTTTTTAAGTGGTTTTGGAGCCATTCCTCCCGTGAAGACGAACCTCAACTATATCGGTATCGTACTTCTTGCCATCAGCATGTGGGCGATCGCCGGAGAACGAAGTTTCGCCTCGGACTTCAACCGTTCTATTCCTCAACTTGAGCGACCTGAACTGTCAGAGTACGAGCCAGACATCGAACCGGGTGTTCCACCCGGCCCCGGTAGTGGAAGCCGTTAACCCTCGCTGATGCTCCATCGCAAGACCACTGGAGGAGCTGTCCCTCCAGAACTCGGTCGTTTGTCCAGTTATTGTCATCTAACATCACAACTTATCAAGAGTCTTGATCAGTTTAAACAATTTATTGATGTTTCTCCTCAATTTTAACGAAAAAACAAGCTTCTAAACCATTTAAAACAGTTTGACTCAGACAAGATGTTATCTCTGTTACAAACTTAACGTATTCTCAACAGGTCTTCCCTGAATCCGCCCCTAGACAGGTTCACTTCGCCACACCTGCTCCCCTTGAATCAGGGTATGGCCCGTCCACTGCGATCGCGTCTCGGGACAATCGCTGCGATAATGGCCGCCGCGACTCTCACAACGAAACGCCGCACTTTTAAGAATCAACTCCGCCACCTCCAACAAATTGCGCAACTCTCCCCAGGCCACCAACTGCGCCGCCATCTCCGAGGATACCGTATAACTCTCGATCGGTGTCAGTTGAGCCATCTGTTGAGCCAGCACCGATTGCGACTCCCAGGCCTTCCACGCCTGCACTTGGGCGATCGCCCCCTGCAAACTCCCCGCCTCGCGACAAATTCCAGCACTCTTCCAAACCAGCCGAGGTAACTCATAGCGAATCGTCTCTAACCGGTCCAACGAATCCGACTCAGCCAACGGAACCGCCCTGGTGTCCGCCGCCGGAGACCCCGGGCGAGGTGGGAGTAACTCCAACTGGCCCAACTGCGCCCCAAACACCAAACATTCCAACAGGGAATTAC
The DNA here is from genome assembly GCA_004299065.1 of Phormidium sp. SL48-SHIP. Classification (GTDB taxonomy): domain Bacteria; phylum Cyanobacteriota; class Cyanobacteriia; order Cyanobacteriales; family Geitlerinemataceae; genus Sodalinema. Next base: position 15,479 of record SIHH01000010.1, read on the forward strand.
TGGCCAAGCGATTGGCCCCATGCACCCCCGTACTGGCCGTTTCTCCGACCGCATACAGCCCTGGCACCGACGTGCGCCCCCCTAAATCCGTCACAATGCCTCCCATCCAGTAATGAGCCGCCGGCGCCACAGGAATCGGCTCCTGCGCCGGGTCAATGCCCCAATGACGACAGACCTGAAGAATGTTCGGAAAGCGGCGCTTGAGCTTCTCGGGATCAATCGGACGACAGTCGAGCCAAACATGAGAATCCGCCGGATCCGCCCCTGTACTTTGTAAATAGCGAAAAATGGCCCGACTGACCACATCCCGAGGGGCTAACTCCCCATCCGGGTGATAATCAAACGCAAAGCGCCGCCCCTCATCATTGACTAAATGAGCGCCTTCCCCCCGTACCGCCTCACTAATCAGAAAGCGCGGCGCCTCGGGGAGCGTTAACGCCGTTGGGTGAAACTGGACAAACTCGAGATCCCGTAACAAGACCCCAGCCCGGGCCGCGATCGCCACCCCATCCCCCGTACTCACCGAAGGATTGGTCGTTTTCGCAAACACCTGTCCACCGCCCCCCGTCGCCAACACCACCGCCCGGGCCTGAACCCAGGAAATCCGACCCTCATACAACACCGAGACGCCTCGACAGCCCCCCGCCTCATCGATCCACAGATCGAGTACAAAGGCATTCGATAAGGTGGTAATGTTCGGCCGCCCGGCCACCTGACGGCTGAGGGTACTGACCACGGCCCGCCCTGTGGTGTCCGCCGCGTGCAGCACCCGCCGCCGGGAATGGGCCGCCTCTAGGGTTAAGGCTAAGTCGTCGCGATGGCGATCAAAGGCCACCCCTAACTTGACCAGCGATCGCACACAGGCCGGCGCCTGTTGGGCCAGAAACTGCACCGCCGCCTCATCACACAGGCCCGCCCCCGCCTTCAGGGTATCGGCCACATGGAGCGTCGGGGAGTCATCCGGGGCGATCGCCGCCGCAATCCCTCCCTGAGCCCAGTCACTGGCCGACAGGGGTAAATCATCTTTGGTCAACAACCCAACTCGTAATGACGAGGGTAAGCACAGCGCCGAGTATAACCCCGCCGCTCCGGCCCCCACCACAATCGCATCAAACTCCAGAGATAGAGGAGGACGAAGAGTCCCGGAGGCAGCCGCTGAGTTGGTCATGCAAAAAATCGCCCCTTGTTAAATAGTGGTGTCAGTTAGCGTTGACTCCAGTCTACAAGGGGCGTTACCCATTTTGAACCTTAGATGTCTAGGTCTTAGTAAATTCCGTTGTTAATGCGATCGTCGCCTTCATTGAGGAACGCTTCGGGATCAGTGGCGGTGAAATACTTGAGATTCTCTTGCAGAACCTGCTTCTGACGCTCACTGAGGCTGGGAATTTCTAGAACCTCTTCGACATTCTGGTAAGGCGCATTCTCAACAATCAATCCTGCCAAGGTCGGATACATACCGCGATATTTGCGGAAGGCCCGGACGTTGGTGTTGTTCAAATCAATCTTTTTCCCAAATTCTGTATCGAGTTTGGCATCAAAGGAGTTTTTCAGTTCAACTCCTTCGTTAGCCAGAGCTGGCTGTAGGGGGGCAACCCAACCTAGCAAGCCCACACAGACACAGACCACTGCCAATAGGCGAACCAATCGTTTCATGTAATGAATCCCTCTCTCAAATAACCGATGTTCGTATCGTTGTTGGAGGCGCGACGGCCTCAGGAACGATACAAAATTTTATCTTTTATCAAGATACTATCATCTTTGCGATCGCCCATCACCCCGGTTTCGCTGTTCCTAGACCTGAATCTCCTGGTAACTCAGCCGCAGGAAGGCATCGAGATCATCGAAATTCCCGGCATAGGTGACCGTCGGCGTATCATAGCCCTTGAGAGCCACTTCATGCTCCTCAAAGACGTTCTCACTGGCGCGAATGGCACTGAGATAGCGGTAAGTGGTGGACCCAAGGGCGACATCCTTACGCAGTTCCTTGGTGGCGGATTCCAGGCGAAAGGCGGCGTTGACGGTATCCCCGAGAGCCGTATAATCGGGGCGATCGCCACTTCCGGTGTTCCCCACCATGGCATAGCCTGTATTCACCCCCGCCCCAATACGCAGCGGAAAGGGCAAGGGATAGCGATCGCTCAACTCCCGCGTCATATGATGCAATTCCCCCAACGCCTGACAAACTCGCAGCAATTCCTCCTTACTCACCCCATCCCCCTCTCCCTGGGGAGTATGGAACCACACCGCCATCACCGCATCACCGATATACTTATCCACCCAACTCCCCGACTCACGGATGATATTCCCCGCATGACGAAACCAGGTTCCGATCACTTCCGAGAGCATCCGCTCATCAAGTTGGCGCGTCAACACCGTAAAATCGCGAATATCGACCACCATCACCGAAATGAGCCGACGAACCGATAACACCGCCGTCGCCCCCGAATCCTCCGTATCCGACTCCTCCACATCCGCCTGAACATGAGTCGGCGCATAAAAGACCATCTCCGTTTGTCCCAGGGTGAGGCGATCGCCGTTATTGAGTCGAACCGGCACACTCACCCGCCGTCCATTGATAAAAGACCCATTGCGACTCCCCAAATCAATCAAATAAAACTCTCCCAAATCCGTTTGCTGAAGCATGGCATGGGCGCGGGATACCCAACGATCCGGGATGGTAAACTGATTCTCATCACTGCGCCCAAACGTCCAGCAGTTATTGCCCGACAGGGCCAGGTAGCGCGGCCCCGATTCGGTCCGCAGGATGAGATGGGGGGTAGATTTCCAAGTCACCACAGGCACACTCTCTATGACAGGTTTGCGAGATTAAGGGAGAGTTCCATCCTAGATTTGGGCGAATTTCCCCTTAAACGATAGCCCATTAAAGAGTTCTTGATGGCAATCGACGCTGCTGAGTCTCTCAATCAGCCATGTCAGCAGCTCGGCGCTCACTCACGCCCCTGTCAGCCAAGTTGGCGAAAGACCGACCATCTCATTGGACGCATCATTCACGAGCGACCCATGAGGAACCGCCGCAACTCTAAACTCTAAATCTCATCATGCACCCTGATTCCATATTAAGCCGCAAGAGCCGCGAACCAAAATAAGGTATCCACTAAAATTGTACTGAGAACCGCCCCTGAGAAAGCCCAGCGGTGTAGCGATCGAGGTAACGAACGCGGCCCCTCAGTCCCCGTTGTCCAGAGGGGAATCACTCCGGCCAGCAGCAACACACCTCCCAAAACGACCGCACAGACAGTCCCCCAGGGGGTCTGAACCTTGGCGATCGCCGTCTGAAAAATGGGCATGGCCAGCTCCGCGTCGACCCGCATCACCTGCCGCCATTGGGGCATCAGATCCACCACATAAAAATATACATCCGTGACCGCTGTGCCCAATAACGACCCCAGCGCAAACCAACTACCAATTAGGAGACGATGGCGACTAATACACCACAACGGCAGCGGTAAGGCTAAACATTCAATCGGCAGATGCCATAAGGGTTCCCAGCGAAACCAGCCCCAGTAAATCGAGCCAGCGAACCAACTCCCGGAAAAGCCCAAGAGTAAATCCCCCCAAATCCATAAGCGACGCTGGGTTAACAAGATCGCACTCGACCAAAGCCAGCCCAGGGTGAGGATCAAACTCAACCAGGGAAGATGACGCACCAGAGGCGCCTCGATAAACACCGGAACCGACACCAAGACAATCGACCCGATAAAAATCAGCCAGCTTGGCTGGACGGCGATCGCCCACCAAGGTCGCTGACTCTGAGCCGCTGAAGCTGGCTCCGGATAGAGGGTTGGGTTAGTAAAGGGATAGTAAAACAACGGGATTGTTAATTTTTGCAAACAGTTCTAATCAACATAACATATCTCCCCACCTGACCTCGACCTCAGCGGACTAGGGGCCTCAGGGTCCCCGTAGACCGGTAGAATGGTTGTCTAACGCAAAACCTGTTCACCCCTACTGTAACGAGAGAGCGATCGACGGCAATGCACTTTAGCGATTTCATGAACCAATGTGCGGGCAAATGGTTTTCCCAACGAACAAGCCATGCCATCCCGCCCCAGGCCCTAGAAGCCGGAACCTGTGATTTTTGGATTGATCTCATCGAACCGACCGATACCCACCTCCTCGAACGCTGTCAGTCTGTGGGCATCACAGCAGATACAGTGGTCTGTGCCATCCGCACCCATTGGCAAGGAACCGTCGGAACCGCCAACCACAACACCAGCGGCGCCACCATCAGTATCTTTGTGGCCGGCCAACAGCCCAACCAGGGCCAATTCTGGCGCTGGACTGAAGACCCCTCCGAGACCTCAGTCATCCAAGGCCAATACCACCTCGGAGACGACGAAGCCCTCAACCTCTCGGCCAGTACCGATTCCCTCAAGACCCAAGAACGCCTCTGGTTCCTCAACCCCAACCTAAGAGAACGCACCAGCGTCGTTACCCATAACCAAGGAAGCCGTTACGCCTCCTTCTGTTCAGAAATCCGTATGGGACTCGGTTAAGGTCGTTCCTGACCAATTTCTCAACATGGCGATGACAGTTGACTGATAAAATTGCCACTTCAATTATGGCGACACAACGCTGCAAACACCTCTCAGTGTAATGAGTTTGCACTCTTGTGGCGTCTCATTTTATCTGTCAACTGCCAGCCCACCCCAAGCCAACATCATGATTGGCGTGATTCCCAGATATCGATAGGTTTCGAGAACGGCTCAGGCCGGTTCTAATGGGGCCATCGTCAGGCCTTCCCGTCGCAGCTGCATATGATAGAACTCCGCTTGTTCTTGGGGTCCCACCCACACCACAGCTTGACCCTCATTGTGGACTTGGTAAGTTAAATCCCAGGCGCGATCGTTCGTCATCTGCGGGATATATTGCAACAGACAATTCGCCACATGCACAAAGGTATTGAAGTCATCATCTAAGACGATGACCTTGAAATTGGGATACGGCTTACGAACCGTCTGATCTCGCTTAACAGGAGCAACCGTTGGCGCCGTCGCAGCCCGGATCGCAGTCGAAAGCACAACAGTCATGTTACCGCTAACGTAAGGTTTGAACTTAGCAAGTCATTATAGATCAGTTAACCGTTGACCGTTCAGCCGGCTCCCAGTCGCTCATCATAAGTCCGGCTTATCTTCTCAATTAAATTTAAATATATCGCAAAAAAAGTTTGCATAACTTAACAGAGGCTCCTAGAATGTAAACAGCCGAACTAAGTATATATGCTCATCTCAAACCAATGGCACAGTTTCCCTGGCTTACCGCCATTTTAGGATTACCCTTACTCGCCGCCGCCTTCATCCCCATCATCCCCGATCGCGACGGTAAAACCCTACGTTGGTACGCCCTAGGGGTTGGCCTGACCGACTTCGCCCTCATGGTCGTCGCCTTCGCGCAACACTACAACTTTGACGACTCGAGTTTCCAACTGGTAGAACGCTACCCCTGGGTTCCTCAACTCGGACTCAACTGGTCCCTAGCCGTCGATGGTCTCTCCGCTCCCCTAATTCTCCTGACCGGACTCGTCAACGTTCTCGCCATCGCCGCCGCCTGGAACGTCAGCCGTAAACCGCGCCTATTTTATAGCCTTATCCTAGTTCTTCTGAGCGCCCAGATTGGTGTCTTTGCCGCTCAGGATCTGCTGCTGTTCTTCCTCATGTGGGAAGTCGAGTTGGTTCCCGTCTATCTCCTCATCTCCATCTGGGGCGGACCCAAACGTCAGTATGCCGCCACTAAATTTATTCTCTATACCGCACTGGCTTCTATCTTTATTCTCGTCTCGGGGTTGGCCATGGCCTTCTGGGGCGATCGCATCACCTTCGATATCGCCGAACTCGGGGCCAAAAACTTCCCCATCGCCCTAGAACTCCTCACCTACGCCGGCTTCCTGATCGCCTTCGGCGTCAAACTCCCCATCTTCCCCGTCCACACCTGGCTCCCGGATGCGCACGGTGAAGCCTCAGCCCCCGTCTCCATGATTTTGGCCGGGATTCTCCTAAAAATGGGAGGCTACGCCCTAATTCGCCTCAACGTCGAAGTTCTGCCCAACGCTCACATCTACTTCGCACCGGCCCTGGTCATTCTCGGTGTCGTCAACATCCTCTACGGCGCCTTAACCGCCTTCGCTCAAGACAACCTCAAGCGTCGTCTCGCCTGTTCCTCCATCTCCCACATGGGCTTCGTCCTCATCGGTATCGCCTCCTTCACCGAAGTGGGCTTAAATGGAGCCGTCCTGCAAATGCTCTCCCACGGGTTGATTGCCGCGATGCTCTTCTTCCTCGCCGGCGTCACCTACGAACGCACCCATACCCTCTCGATGGAGAACATGGGCGGTTTAGCCAAAGTCATGCCTAAAACCTTTGCCCTCTTCACCGCCGGTTCCATGGCCTCTCTGGCTCTACCGGGAATGAGTGGCTTCATTGGCGAACTTACCGTCTTCATCGGCATCTCTAGCAGTGACGCCTACAGCGACAGCTTCAAACTGGTTGTGGTCCTCCTCTCGGCTGTCGGCTTAATTGCCACCCCCGTCTATCTCCTGTCCATGTTGCGCCGCATCTTCTACGGCAACCCGACCACTCAAGACGCGGCTCAACAGCCTGAGATGGACCTCAACCGTTGGTTTGACGCGAAACCTCGGGAAATCATCATCACCGCCTGCTTACTGCTGCCCATCGTTGGTATTGGCTTCTACCCCAAATTGGCCACCCAAACCTACGACGTCAAAACCACCGAAGTCGCCGCCGTCGTGCGCAATGCCCTGCCCGTCTTCGCTCAACAGCGTCAACAAAATCGCCTCTTCTCCGGTGGCTTGTTTGCACCTGAGATTACCTCACCTCAAACCCTGTTAGGAGTCGCCGATTTAGGTAAAGGTGCTTAGAGAACAGATGCTCTCGGTTCAACACTCTCGATAACCGATACAACTCCCTCTTTTGAGGGAGTTTTTTTAACATCGTTTTCTCCGGCCGCCACTCCATCGCAGCACCGTTTCCCTGCGGTTGCCAAAGAATCTAGCTATGCTAGGAGAGTGAGAAGCATCTTTCAATCAGATTTAAACCTGTGAAACTTGAGCCGTTGTCCTCAATCCGTTTTGCTGTACAAATCACGGTTTTGTATAGCTTTATTGGTAGTCTCTGGATTATACTCTCAGATTATATGGTCGCTGAGATTCTAGAGACTCCCACTCTATCGACCCAAGCCCAAACCCTGAAAGGATGGGGGTTTGTCTTGGTCACCAGCATCGCTCTCTATGCCGTACTGCTTCACGCGGCGCGATCGCTCCAGAAAAGCTATAGCCTCTTGGAGACGATCCTCGAAAGTACCACCGATGCAATTTTTGCCAAAAATCTCGACGGTCAGTATGTGGTTGCCAATACCGCAGCGGCCGACTTGGCGGGAGTATCCGTTCCGCAAATGCTCGGAGCCAACGATATCGACCTCTTCGGGGAAAAGCTCGGCCGTCAATTTCAAGACCACGATCGCATGACAACCGTCAGTGGCATCACACAACAGGTTGAAAACTGGCTCACCCCACCCAACCCGCTGCCGAACCAGCCAGCCCAAGTGCCTAAAATCTATCTCACCTGCAAAGATGTTTGGTATGACCCGCGCGGTGTCCCCATTGGTGTGATTGGCATCTCACGAGACATGACCGATGCGAAACAAGCCTATGAGGCTTTAGCAGAATCAGAAGAACGCTATCGGAACCTCTTTGAATGTCATCCGCAACCGATGTGGATTTATGACCAAGAAAGCCTACGATTTCTAGCGGTGAATCAAGCGGCCATCGCTCATTATGGCTACAGTCACGACGAATTTATGGCCATGACCATCGAGGCCATTCGCCCGGCTGAAGATGTGCCAAGTCTTCTGGATAATCTGCAACATATCCCACGGGGTTACACCGCCTCCGGGATTCGGCGACATTTGAAAAAAGATGGCTCCGTTATTGCTGTGGATATTACGACCCATGACTTTACTTTTAAGGGCCGGCCGGCCCAAGTGATCTTAGCCAATGATGTGACTGAACGTCTGCAAGTTCAGGCTCAACTTGAACGCTATGCCTTTCGCGATACCGTGACGGGATTGCTCAATCGCACCGGCTTTAGCCGCAATTTGCAGCAGGCGATCAGCCGCAACCGAAAACAGGCTCACCCGTTCACCCTGCTTTATGTCAGTCTCGATGGCTTTACTCGTCTTAAGTTCAGCTTAGGCCATGCGGTGGCACGACAACTCTTAGTGGAAGCCGCTGTACGTATCAAAACCTGTTTTCCCAAGGCGATCGCCGGCCGTATGGAAGATAATGAGTTTGCGATTCTACTGCGTCAAAATGTGGACTCCATTGAGGCGATCGTGGGACGGCTGCGGGAGCATCTTACCTCTGTTTATGGACTCAATCATCACGATGTCTTTTCTGATTGCAGTATTGGCGTTGTTGTCAGTGACTTGGGTTACCCGAATCCCGAAGATTACTTACAAGCTGGGGATATGGCCATGTATCAGGCGCGATCGACATTGCCTGATAAATATGTCATGTTCAGTCAAAAACTGCGAGATGCAGCCCTTAATCGTATTGAGCTTGATGCCGCCCTACGTCGAGCCTTAGAACGAGACGAGTTTGAGGTGTATTATCAACCCTTTATCCACCTCTCAACATCCCACTGTTTGGGCTTTGAGGCTCTCGTTCGTTGGCAACATCCCCAACGGGGATTAGTTCCTCCGGGGGAATTTATCCCCTTAACTGAGGAAACGGGGCTAGTGGTTGCCCTCGGCGAATGGGTGTTACGCCAAGCCTGCCAACAGTTAGCTCGTTGGCAAACTCAGCTCAAGCAACCCGACTTAACGATGAGTGTCAATGTCGCCGCCGTACAATTAACCCAACCGGGTTTTTTAGAGGTACTCGATGATATTCTTAGGACGACGGCAATTCCCGCCTATTGCCTAAAATTGGAAATTACCGAAACCACCTTAATGCAAAACACTGAGCAAATTCGGGGTTGTTTAGATCAGATTCAACAGCGCGGCATCACTCTTAGTATTGATGATTTTGGGACTGGCTACTCGTCTTTGAGTTATTTACATTTATTTTCATTTACAGTCTTGAAACTTGATCGCTCATTTGTTATGCAGTTAGAAGCCAGTGACCGAAGTATTGAAATTGTCCGCAATATCGCTCGACTGGCACAAAATTTACATCTTTCATTAGTGGCTGAAGGGATTGAAACTCAACATCAACTTGCCGCCTTACAAGAACTTGGCTTTGAGGAAGGACAAGGCTATTTATTTTCTCGACCCCTCAATTCCCAATCCGCAGAACAGTGGCTCCTGGACAGAATATAGCAATCCTATATAAACAATCATCAATTAATGATTGAAACAGGGATTTCGGAGATGATTGTGCTCAATTTTTTTCGCTTCACCTCCCTTCGGCCATACAATTAGAGTGATACCCTAAACGATTATGACAACAGGACCTCAAACCCGGATCGAGATTAATAGCCCATGAAACGAGTTCTAGAACCCGAAGTGATGGACACCTGGGAGGAAACTATGGCCTATGATGCCATGGATTTTACCGAGGTGAATCAGGCCTTTGTCGAGGAGGCGATCGCCTTGGCCCCCGAACAAGCCACCGTCCTCGATGTCGGGACTGGCCCCGCTCGGATTCCCATCCTTCTGTGTCAACGTCGGCCTCAATGGACCGTCACCGGCATTGATTTATCTCAGACTATGTTAAAACTTGGGGCCAGCCATGTGGCCAAGGCTGAACTCGGCGATCGCATCCGCCTTGATTACGCTGACGCCAAACAGCTTCCCTACCCCGATGGCCATTTTGATCTCGTCATCTCCAACAGCATTATTCACCATCTACCGGACCCCCTCCCCGGCCTGCGAGAAGTGCGACGAGTTCTCAAACCCCAAGGGGGTCTGTTTCTGAGGGATTTAGTCCGTCCAGTTGACGAAGCGAGCGTCGAGCGCCTCGTCGCTCAACTCGGGGCCGATTACGATCCCCATCAAACCCAACTTTTTCGAGACTCCCTTTGTGCGGCTTTCACCCTATCAGAAATTGCAGAAATGCTAGAAAAGTCTGGATTTCCGGGGATTTCGCCCTATTTATCTTCCGAACGCCATTGGACGGCGCAACATCCTCACCCAGGAAAATTTGCCCAGTCTTAAGCGACGATTTGGGAAGGGTCGGATAACCGAATCCAAATCCCTAATCCCTTGCCCGACATCAAGGCTAAATTAAGACAAATTAGCTTGCGCCCTCACCGAGAACTAAGATATAGTGGGGAGCAAGAGGACTCGCCCAAATTCTATTAATCTGGCCGTGACGCCAGACCGAAGAAAAACTAGAAATCACCAACGTTTCTAGATTGGGTTTAGTTGGGACATTGCCTTCAATCGCTCCTAATTATTTAGTCACTAACGCTACGTTTGTCCATTCGACTGTCCATTCAACTAACTGTTGTTTAAATTCAGGTTAACAGATGCCATTCAACATTGAAACAGCCCGCAATATCTTCCCAGAAACTCTATCAGCAGATGCCGTTCCTGCGACGATTGCTCGTTTCTCGCAACTGAACGCCGAAGATCAGTTGGCCCTGATTTGGTTTGCCTATCTCGAAATGGGCAAATCCATCACCATCGCCGCACCGGGGGCGGCTAATATGCAGTTTGCCGAGAACACCTTGAACCAAATCAAGGCCATGTCGTTCCAAGAGCAATCTCAGGTCATGTGTGACCTGGCTAATCGTGCCGATACCGAGATCGGTCGGACCTATGCGATCTGGTCGTCCAACATCAAGCTGGGATTCTGGTATCAACTCGGAGAATGGATGGAACAGGGCGTAGTGGCCCCCATTCCCGATGGCTACCAACTCTCGGCCAACGCCAAAGCCGTCTTAGAGGCCATTCGCAACCTCGATTCTGGCCAACAAATCACCGTTTTACGGAATTCGGTGGTGGATATGGGCTTTGATACCAATAAACTCGACGGCTATAAAACCGTCGCCGAACCCGTTGCGCCTCCCAAAGAGATGTCGCAACGCACCAGTGTCAGCATTAAGGGTGTCGATAACCCCACCGTGCTGAACTACATGAACAATATGAACGCCAACGACTTCGACAACCTCATTAAGTTGTTCGTCGAAGATGGCGCCCTGCAACCCCCCTTCCAACGCCCCATTGTCGGTAAAGACAACGTTTACAAGTTCATGCGCGAAGATTGTCAGAACTTGAAACTGATGCCCGAACAAGGTGTTGTTGAACCCGCAGAAGATGGTTACACCCAAATCAAGGTCACGGGTAAAGTTCAAACCCCCTGGTTTGGCGCGGCTGTCGGCATGAATATGGCTTGGCGCTTCCTACTCAACCCAGAAAACAAAATTTACTTTGTGGCGATTGACCTACTCGCCTCACCGAAAGAACTCGTGAACCTAGCCCGTTAGATGGCAGAACTAGACCCCGGTTGAGAGGTCTCAAAAGTCGTCTCAGACCCAGCTATCACCACATCAGAGGTCTCTCCCCAACGACATTGGGTGGGATGTCCTCTGATTTTTTTGCCAAAATCTGATATAATCGATCCACCTAAAATTTGGCCCGACCTACAGCATCTTTTCTTAATTTACGAGTCGCCTGATCTCACCCGAGAGCGGGCTTGATGTCTGCTGCATCGGTCTCGGACGGGTGCAGAGTCAGACCGGCAACTGAATTAGGCGGCCGTGACATCAGTCGTGATGCGGTCTATCGGTTTTTCCTAATCCTGATACGTCTTTAATTCTGATCGATCTTGAATTGGAATTAGTGGCGGTAGCTCATGATGATGGCTTGAATTGGTGGAAACCCAATCGCTTGGCGAGGACGAGTTCACTGAGTTATGTCAGTGTTGTCCTGGCTGGGGGATCGTTTCGGTTGCGATCGCCGCCGAAGTTCAGCAGGCAATTCCTCTAAACCATCCCCTAAACTATCACAGAGATTTGATGCCGAGGCTTTTTAGCCATAAGCCAACGGTGGGGTCCAAATTTTTGGGTCTTCTGGATAGAGGGTGGAATTTGTTGCATGGCATACCAAATTCTAGGGGCGAAAAATCTTTCGCCCTACGGCAACGGATGTAATCTGCCATAAATTCTCCTGATCGCCCTAAACCCAGAAGACCCCAATTTTGTTAAATTCCTTGCGAAAACGTTAGAGATTATTCAGACTTAAGACAATGCCAAAAACTGACATTGATTGGACAATAGCTGAGAAAGAGTTAGCTCAAGCCGCCTTCAAAAAAGCCTATCACCGCGAAGTTGCTGCCCTAGTTGACGAGGTCAAAGATAAAGTCGAAGCCATTGCAGGCCTAGATGAACTTTGGCAACTTCATGACTATCTCAGTGCCAGACGCCATGACATTGACGGTAAATATGATTACCGAGATTCAATGTTTCTCTTTGCCTTTTCTCAGTTAATCAAAGAAGGATGGCTGTCCTTAGAAGAACTCGACGGACTCCATCCCAGCAAACAGAAAAAAGTGGCCGCCCTGACTCGCATGTAGACCGCCCCAGCGGACCCGGTTCACCCTCGACCGGTAAACCCCCCATTTGCTAAGCTATGGACGCATTGTTCTTGCGAGTCAGTCATCATGGAATCTGGAATCTCCCCCACCCATACCGCCGATCATCAATGGCGCCAACAACTTGATCACTTTGTCAAAGCCAATAGCCAAGAACTAGCGGCCCTGGCTTGGGGACTGCACCTACAAGATCCCGACAGTGACGCCACCCTTGGCATTGACGTTGAACCCACCCCTCACTTTATTACTTGTCCCCGAGCCGCCTTAATCACTCTCAATGAAAAGGTGGATAACCAGTTACGGGTGATGATGGGGGTGGTAGAAAACCATAATCCTGAAGTTGAAGTCTTGCTATTGGGGATTAGCCAAGGGCAGATCCAGGCCATTCAATACCAACCGCAGCCAGAACCTCCCCAATGTTTTGAAGACGTTGGCGATGATGTGGATACACTCCTCGATCGCCTCGAAGCCCGGATGCAAGGGGCGATCACCGCTTAAAATTGAGTCCGGCGATTAGCCCAGACATGGGGCAGATCCGGAATCCAATGACGGCTAACGGTCAATGATAGGATATGGGGATTCTTGGGTCTAAAGGATCTGTCGCTCGGATCTCTCAACTCAAGAGTCCACAATTCTGTTCGCTCTCACAAGGACGTTGTATCACGCCTATGTTTACTCACCGACATCCCGGTCATCGATCGCCCCTGAGATTTTTGGCACAGCCTCGGGATTGGCTGACCTCGCTCCTCTCCATCGCGGCGATCGCCAGCTTGGCCACTCCTCCCGTCACCGCCGCCAGCTTAGTCTCCCCCAATCGACCCCAGTCTTTAGTCCAAGCCAGTGACGGTCAAGATGTCAACGAGCTACTGCTAGCGGGACAGGAGTTTGTCAGTTCGGGTAACCTATCCGCCGCCTTGCGCGCCTATCGTCAAGCGGCTGAGTTAGAGAGCGACAATGCTCGAATTTTCTCAGCCATCGGCTACCTCGAAGCGCGGCAAAACAACTATGACGCGGCGATCACCGCCTATCGTCGCGCCTTGGAACTCGAACCCAATGTCTCGGAGTTCCATTATGCTCTGGCCTATAGTTTGGCCAATGCGGGAGAGTATGAGGCGGCTGAAGCCGAATATCAAGCCACCGTCGATCTCAACGATCGCAACACCAACGCCTTTTTAGGTTTAGGCGTGATGCGCTATCGTCAGGAGAATTATGAAGGTGCTTTGGCCGCCTATCGTGAAGCAGCGGCCTTAAATCCCGACAATTGGCAGGTTCAAGAGTCCATCGGTTCAACTCTCTTGCAACTTGAGCGTTATGACGAGGCCTTAGAGGTGTTAGAGGCGGCGGCAGAGTTGGCCCCTGACGAAGGACGAATTCAGGTCAATTTAGGGGTGGCTCGTCTCAATCAAGAGGATGTCGAAGGCGCATTGACGGCCTTTAATCGGGCCGTGGAGTTGAACCCCCGCGATGGCTCGTTATTGTTTGAAGTGGGGCGACTTTTGCTCAGTCAGGGAGAACGGGAGCAGGCTTTGGATTTGTTGCGCCAAGCCTCTCGGTTTCTCGGCGATCGCGCCGATGTTCATCTGACGCTCGGGGAACTGCTGTTAGACAACAACGATAGCTTGAATGCGATTTTATCCTTGCGTCAGGCGATCACCGCCGATCCCGAGCAACCGCGAGCTCATTATCTCTTGGGACGAGCCTTGCAGCAGCGAGGCCGAACCGCCGAGGCGATCGCCACCCTAGAAACCGCTCTGGAACTGGCCACGGAACAGGAGGCTGAGGCCTTAATTGAGGAGATTCAAACTCGACTCGATGAGTTAGATTAGCGTTATCGTTCAAGACAACTATCCCAGGGGGCGAACTCTAGATCGCCCCTTCTTTTCTCGGAGTGGTGATCCGTTTCGGGTTGTCCTCAACCTCGACCCAGTTTAACGATCCTTGAGCAAATCCCGCTCAATCAACTGCTGACGTAGAACTTGTTGCGCCTGATGATTGAGAGGGAAACGCCAGAGAAGAGCCATCGCCGGTAACACCGCCAAAATTGGCGCAAAGACAAATAACAGTTTTAACCCCATCAGCGTTTCAGCGCTATTCTCCACCTCAGGACTGTAGCCAATCCAATCCAAAACCGGGTAGGTAATCCCCACCGCTAGAGCATAGCCGAACTTATTACTCATCATCAGTAGAGAATAATACAAACCGGTGCGTTGACTGCCCGATTCCACATTGTCCCAATCCGTGACATCGGCCAAAATCGAGCGTAAAAGAAAGGGACTCGCCGCTGTCGTGACCCCATAGAGCGTGTTCACGAGGATATTCAGGGCCAAATTTCCGGGGGGAACCCACAGCAGCAACGGTAACACCACCGACATCCACACCATGGCCACAATGAAGGTTTGATGTTTCCCCAGGCGACAACTGAGCCAAATCCAACCGGGAACCCCAATCAGACTGGCGAGAAAATACATCAGCAGAATAGCGCTTGACCAATCGGGCAAGGCCATCACATCACTGATAAAGAAAATATAAATGGACCCCGTGACACCGGGGGCCAATCCCGTTAAGAAATTTGCGCCTAAGACTCGTTGTAAGAGATGGTTCCGGGCGAGGATTTTGGCGGAATTCACGAAACCAATGCTGGGTTGAGGGGGAGTCGGACGTTCTGGAACCGTCCAGACGGAGATGGCGACGGTAATCGGCAGCGTCATCACCACAAACCACCCCATGGCCCCAAGTTGTAGGGCGGAATTGGCATCTTGAAGTTGTTGGATGATGGCTGGAATCACTAACACCGCCAACATCCCGAAAATTAGAGCAAATTCCCGCCAGCCTTGAACTCGGGAGCGATCGTAATAGTCGTCAGATAACTCTGCCCCCCAGGACATATGGGAGATACTCAGCATGGTATAGCCCACATAGAGCAAAATCAGCCAAATCAGTAAATAGGCGGCTGAGACGGGCTGACTGGGGAGAAAAATGGCGTAGGCGCTCGCCATCAACAGGGGAACTGACAAGATAATCCAGGGCCGTCGCCGTCCGATGCGAGTCGTCCAGCGATCGCTCACGGTTCCCAAGATGGGGTCTGTGATCAGATCCCACAACCGCGCTAAGGCGAAGATATTGCCCACCACCGATAACCCCAAACCCAATTCACTGTAAAAGGGAGGAACATAGACCACGAGGGGCAACCCTAGGGCAGAAATGGGAATCGCAGGCAGGGCAAAGGCAACAATACGCCGACGGTTCAGTTTCGAGTCACTCATGCTGTCATATCGATGGGTTAGTCCCACATTAGTCCCACATTAGTCCCACATTAGTCCCACATTAGTCCCATAGGGGATAAATCGGATCGGT
Source organism: Phormidium sp. SL48-SHIP (assembly GCA_004299065.1). GTDB lineage: Bacteria > Cyanobacteriota > Cyanobacteriia > Cyanobacteriales > Geitlerinemataceae > Sodalinema. Next base: position 31,404 of record SIHH01000010.1, read on the forward strand.
TGAGGGCTTGAAATCGTAACGGAGTAGGTGTTTTAGGGTGGGACTGACTTGATCGAAACGGTGGCGATCGCAGCCATAGCGGAAATCTTCGAGGGGTTGAATAAATTTTGCCGTATAGTTGGCCAACAAGGACACTCGGGATGTTGTCGTGTAGTTTTTGCCCGTATCGTGCCAACAGAGTCCGTGAGAAATCACCACAGAGCCGGCCTGTCCTGATACGGAACGGGCCGTGCGGTCAAAGCGTTTAACATCCGGGGTATCACAGAGGGTTTGGCTTCCGGGGGCAAAAATCGGCGCCCCATTGGCTTCATCGAAATCTTCTAACATCCAAATGGCTTGGACTTCCAAAACGGGGCGATCGGGAAAGGGTGGTTCCATGGCCCAATAGGGATAATCCACATGAATGCCCATCGCCGAGGCCCCAGCATGGAGAACATGAGCCGAAAAGCCCCCCAGGCGTAAACTTTCCCCTAGGATGTCTCGGGCGATTTCGAAGACTTGGGGATGTTCAACTAGGTCTGCAAATTGAGGAGCTTGGTAAATTAAGCCATAGACTCGTTGCCGCTTCTCCTCATGGGGACAATGGCGGGCTAACTCCAGAATCTGCGATCGCATCTCCTCAGCCATCTTCGGCGTCAGAACATCAGGAACCACCACATAGCCAGCCCCTGAGAGAATTTCTTGAGTCAGGTGGGTTATTTCGGTCACAGCAAACAGCACTCCCCACAATCAATAGATCAGATCAAGACTTAAACCCGTCTTGGCTTCGATTGTCCCACGACATCGCAATCGATCAATCCGTCTTTAGAGGAATTTTGCCCGAGACCACTCGGGTGTAAACTTCCTCGCCCCCACTTTTTCGGTGTTGCGCCCATTTGGGTCAAATCTCCCAGAGAAAAACCCCAGTTCTAAGGAACTGGGGTTAAGATGACATGATTTGCCAAAACTATTGACAATACACGCGAAACATGATAATGGCTAATCCTTCAACGAGGGAGCCGTTTGCACTGACATGGCCATCGTCGGTTGAGTGACCGGTTGAGCCGCCACCTTATTGGCTTCAACCAAAGACGGTATCGATTCTCGCAACCGTGCCGTCAGTTGAACCGTCGTCGCATCATAGACCTGAGTCAACAGTTTTGGATAGAGGCCAATGCCGATAATCGGAATCAGCAAGGAGCCAATCACGAAGATCTCACGAGGTTCAGCATCTACCAATACCTCATGTTCAACCAGCTCTTTGTTCTCGGGGCCATAGAGGAGTTCCCGCAGCATCGACAGCAGATAAATGGGGGTCAAAATTACCCCAACTGCCGCTAAGCAAACCACCACCACGCGGAAGCTGAGACTATAGGCATCACTGGTAGCAAAGCCTACAAAGACCATCAGTTCAGCCACAAAGCCACTCATTCCCGGTAGAGCCAGAGAAGCGAGGGCGCAAACCGTCCACATAGCGAAGACTTTTTTCATCTTCTGCCCCACCCCGCCCATTTCATCGAGCATCAGGGTATGAGTCC
>SIHH01000010.1:33020-36207 GCA_004299065.1 Phormidium sp. SL48-SHIP
TTTTTCATCTTCTGCCCCACCCCGCCCATTTCATCGAGCATCAGGGTATGAGTCCGGTCATAGGTACAGCCGACGAGGAAGAACAAGCTGGCCCCAATCAGTCCATGAGAGACCATCTGCAAGACCGCCCCACTCATGCCTAAATCCGTATAGGAGGCAATCCCAATCAAGACAAAGCCCATGTGGGAAATCGACGAATAGGCAATTTTGCGCTTGAGGTTGCGCTGAGCAAAGGAGGTTAGGGCCGCGTAGATGATATTCACAACCCCCAGAATCACCAAGGCTGGGGCAAAGACCGCATGGGCATCGGGCAACATCCCCGCATTCATGCGAATCAGGGCATAGCCACCCATTTTCAGGAGAATCCCCGCCAGCAACATGTGAGCCGGGGCCGTGGCTTCACCGTGGGCATCCGGGAGCCAGGTATGCAGGGGGAAAATCGGCAACTTCACCCCATAGGCGATGAGGAAGGCCGCATAGAGCCAAACTTCCAAGGCCACTCCATAGTCTTTCGCCGCTAGGGCCTGCATATCAAAGGTGACGGTATCCCCATGGAAGGCCATGGTGAGAGCCGCCGCCAAGATAAACAGAGAGCCGCCAGCCGTGTAGAGGATGAATTTGGTGGCAGCATACTGACGTTTCTTGCCTCCCCAGATGGCCAGGATGATGTAAACCGGGATTAACTCCAGTTCCCAAACCAGGAAGAATAACAAAATATCCTGGACGGCAAAGACGGCAATTTGGCCGCCGTACATGGCCAACATCAGGAAGTAAAACAGTTTCGGCTTCAGGGTGACGGGCCAAGCCGCCAGAATTGCCAGAGTTGTGATGAATCCGGTTAGGATGACCAGCGGCATGGCCAGGCCATCCACCCCAACCGACCAATTGAGGTTGAGCTGGGGAATCCAGGTGTAGGATTCCACCAGTTGCATCCCCGGTTCATTGAGGTCGTAGTAGCTGTAAAAGGTATAGACGATCGCACAGAAGTCAATCAGTCCAACGATGAGAGCATACCAACGCACCGTTTTTCCGTCTTTGTCCGGGATAAACGGAATGAACAAAGCGGCAACGATGGGAAAAAGTATGATTGTTGTGAGCCAAGGAAAATCCATTCTTTATTCACGCTTGGGCAGAGAATCGGTTTAGGTCGCGCCGAAGAAGATGACAGTCGCTAAGACAGCGGCGAAGATGGTCAGAGCATAGAATTGGGCGCGACCGGTTTCAAAGTATTTCAGTCCTTCACCACTCAGGAGAGTCGCCAGTCCGGTGAGGTTAACGGCTCCATCGACAATGCGGTAGTCCACTTCCATCACCTGGCGAGCGAGACGACGACTGCCTTTGACAAAAACTTTGTCATAGAGTTCGTCAAAATACCACTTGTTGAGGGAGAACTGATAGAGCGGCTGTAGGCTTTTGGCGATCGCCGCTGGGTCAATTTTCCGGCCCAGGTACATCAGCGAGGCCAGGGTAATCCCGAGCAGGGCAATGCCCACGGAACTGCCGGCCATGATCACAAATTCGCCCAATTCAAACTCTTCAGCCATTTCCGCTAAGGTGGGAACCACCTCGCCGGGGGCATGGATGAACCGTTCAAAGCGATTCGCGAAGGGCATCCCCACGAAACCAATTAAGGCCGAGGGAATGGCCAGCATCACTAAGGGAAAGGTCATCGTCCAGGGAGATTCATGGGGACTATCGCTATGGCTGTGAGCGTCGTGGTCCTCGTGATCATGACCATGAGCCTCAGGACTCAATTGCTTGCGAATCTCCTCGTCGTTGCCCCGGAAACTGCCTTCAAAGGTGCTGAAGTACATCCGGAACATATAAAAGGCGGTGATACCAGCCGTTAGCCAGCCAACAGCCCAGAGGGCGGGATTGGCGGCAAAAGCAGCCCCCAGAATTTCGTCTTTGGACCAGAACCCAGCAAAGGGAGGAATCCCACAAATCGCCAAGGTTCCCACCAAGAAGGTGCTAGCGGTGAAGGGCATATATTTGCGCAGTCCCCCCATCAAGCGCATATCTTGAGCGAGATCCGGGTTATGGCCAACGACCTCTTCCATGCCATGAATCACGGAGCCAGAGCCGAGGAACAGCATGGCTTTGAAGTAGGCATGAGTCATCAGGTGGAAGAGTCCGGCACTGTAGGCGCCAACACCCATGGCCATCACCATGTAGCCCAGTTGGGAGATGGTGGAATAGGCGAGGCCTTTTTTAATGTCATTTTGCGTCATGGCAATGCTAGCACCGAGAAAGGCGGTGAAGGCGCCTGTCCAGGCAATGATATCGAGGACGGCCGGAACGGCCTCGAACACGGGGAACATACGGGCGATGAGGAACACGCCAGCGGCCACCATGGTGGCGGCATGAATGAGGGCCGAGATGGGGGTCGGCCCTTCCATGGCATCGGGGAGCCAGACATGAAGGGGAAACTGGGCTGATTTAGCCACAGGACCGAGGAACACCAGCACGGCAAAGAGAACCCCCATACCGCTGCTTAAGGCGCCGGTGGAGATGAGGTGTTCGAGCTTTTCGCCGATTTCGGCAAATTCAAAGCTACCGGTGGCCCAGTACAGGGCCAGGATGCCTAAGAGTAAGCCGAAGTCCCCGACGCGGTTGGTAATGAAGGCCTTTTGGCAGGCATCGGCGGCGGCTGGGCGATCGTACCAGAAGCCAATCAGCAGGTAGGAACACATCCCCACCAGTTCCCAGAAAATATAGATCTGAACCAGGTTGGGGCTAATGACGAGGCCCAACATGGAGGAACTAAAGAGACTGAGATAGGCATAAAAGCGCACATAACCGGGGTCATGGGCCATGTAGCCGTCGGTGTAGATCATCACCAGGAGGGCAACGGTGCTGACAATCACCAACATGACGGTCGTGAGGGGATCGATGATGAATCCCATGCTGAGGTGAAAGTCTCCGGCGGCTGCCCATTCCAAGGTTTGGGTTACAGGGGCATGGCCTTGTAGTTGACTCCAGAGGAGGGCAACGGACATGACCGTCGCCGCTCCGAGCAGGGAGAGGATGACAACAGCGTTGCCTTGCCGTAGCCGATTGGTGGCTTGGTTATAGGAAATTAGACCTGAGCCAACCAGGGTTGCCCCGATGAGGGGCAGCACTGGGATAAGCCAGGCGTACTGATATAGGGGTTCCATTGCAACTGTATGAGTTTATATTTCTTCAC
>SIHH01000177.1 GCA_004299065.1 Phormidium sp. SL48-SHIP
CCCAACCCCTCCCAAGAGGGGAAGAACCCACCCCAACCCCTCCCAAGAGGGGAAACCAGAGGAAAATCCCCTCCAGGGAGGGGTGCCCGAAGGGCGGGGTGGGTCATCGGGGTGTTTGGCATCCTCCCAGGACTGTTGTGACAACCCCGCTTTGCGGGCCTCGTTGTCATGTCCCTGTCCAACAAGAACTTAAACCGATTTTGATTCAAGCCGTAGGGACGCCAAATCCCCTCGGTGAGAGGGGTTAGGGGTGGATTTATTTCTATTGCCTTTCCCCTCAAAGACACTCCAACGCCTCGGCATGATGGCGTAAATGGTCTTCCATGAAACTCGCAATAAAATAATAACTATGGTCATACCCCGGTTGCAGCCGTAACCGCAGGTCCACCCCAGCCTCCTGACAAGCCGCCTCAAAGCGTTCAGGTAATAACTGACCTTGGGCCAAAAACGAATCCGCCTCCCCCTGGTCAATCAAAATCGGACCCCGCCAAGCCGCAGTTTTCACCAACTCACTCGCATCATAAGCCGACCAAGTTTGGCGATTCTCCCCTAAATAGCCGCGAAACGCCGTTTCCCCCCAGGGACAAGACATCGGGGCAGCAATCGGCGCAAACGCAGACACAGACTGGTAGCGAGAGGGATGACGCAACGCACAAACCAGGGCACCATGACCCCCCATCGAATGCCCAAAAATACTCTGACGCGAGGTATCCACCGAGAAATTCTCCGCAATCAGGGCCGGGAGTTCCTCGGTGACATAAGAATACATCTGATAATGATTCGCCCAAGGAGATTCCGTCGCATCCACATAAAAGCTGGCCCCACTCCCAAAATCCCAACGGTCATTTTCTCCCGCTAATCCCAAATTGCGGGGGCTCGTGTCGGGGGCCACTAACATCAAACCATACTCCGCCGCCAGCCGTTGCGCCCCGGCTTTGCTGATGAAGTTCTCCTCGGTACAGGTTAACCCCGATAACCAATAGAGAATTGGAACCGGCTGCTGGGCCGCCTGGGGGGGAAGATAGACGGAAAACCCCATCGGTGCGTTACAGGTTTGGCTCGAATGTTGATAAAACTGAGTGGTTCCGCCAAAGGAACGACTGTCTTTTGTCAGCGTTAGGGTCATGATTCGGGGAAGGTGACGACGGTACGAATGGCCTCGCCGGCGTGCATGAGGTCGAAGGCGTCGTTGATGCGGTTGATGGGGATGATGTTGGTGACGAGACTATCGATGTCGATTTTTCCATCCATGTACCAATCGACAATTTTGGGGACATCCCGGCGACCTTTGGCCCCACCAAAGGCGGTTCCTCGCCAAACGCGACCCGTCACCAGTTGGAAGGGACGGGTACTAATTTCTTGGCCGGCCCCGGCGACGCCGATAATTACCGATTCTCCCCAGCCTTTATGACAGCATTCGAGGGCCTGACGCATGACTTTGACGCTACCGATACATTCAAAGCTATAGTCGGCCCCGCCGTCGGTGAGGTCGATAATGGCGGCTACCACGTCGTCGACGTCGTTGGGGTTAATAAAATGAGTCATGCCAAATTTCTCGGCCAGGGGACGTTTGGCGGGGTTGAGGTCGACGCCGATGATTTGGTTGGCCCCGATGAGACGGGCACCCTGTATGACGTTGAGGCCAATTCCTCCTAAGCCGAACACGACGACATTAGACCCGGGTTCGACTTTGGCGGTGTTGATGACGGCCCCAACGCCGGTGGTGACGCCGCAACCGATGAGACAGACTTTGTCGAGGGGTGCATCGTCGCGGATTTTGGCGACGGCGATTTCGGGGAGAACGGTGACGTTGGCGAAGGTGGAGGTTCCCATGTAGTGATGGATTTTTTTGCCGTTGAGGGAGAAACGACTGGTTCCATCGGGCATGACGCCTTGGCCTTGGGTGCTACGAATGGCTTGGCAGAGGTTGGTTTTGCCGCTGAGACAGTATTTGCATTGGCGACATTCGGGGGTGTAGAGAGGGATGACGCGATCGCCCACCTTAAGACTTTTTACCTCATCGCCTACGTCCACGACAACCCCAGCTCCTTCATGCCCCAAAATGGCGGGAAAGAGTCCCTCGGGGTCATCGCCAGACAGGGTGTAGGCATCGGTATGACAAACCCCAGTGGCTTTGATTTCTACCATCACTTCTCCGGCTTTGGGGCCGTCGAGTTGGACGGTTTCTAAACTTAGGGGTTCGCCGGCTTTCCAGGCCACGGCGGCTTGTACATCCATAATGGGTTATTTCTGAATCAGGAACCGAGTTGATTGTAACGAAGAATTTGTCCAAACTTGCCTATTTTTCAACAAGTTTGGTCTTGACAAATTGCACAAAAAATGCCACAAGATGGGCGATGATTCAGTTCGCGAAGTTTTGGGCGAGCTACCTCTTGACAAATTGCACAAAAAATGCCACAAGATGGGCGATGATTCAGTTCGCGAAGTTTTGGGCGAGCTACCTCTTGACAAATTGCACAAAAAATGCCACAAGATGGGCGTTGCCTAAACGTGGGCCTTAAACGTTAGCGTAGTCAAAAATGCGGTCCCAAACCCAGTCGATGACCTGTTGAGCGTCCGATAGCGGTAAGACTTGACAACAGCCTTGCTCATCATAGGTCAGAAGGGGGGTATTTTGGGGACCGCCGCGCAGAGTTTCTAAACTCTGGAGGGGGGTGTGAATGTCGAAATCGATTTTTGTGCCGAAGCGGGCCTCCATCCACTGTTCGATTTCATCGTCGAGTTGATCAGGAGTCAGAGGTTTGGGGTGGATGAGAAGATGGTAATAGACTAACAGGACTTCTTTGCATTCTTCATCTTGGGCGTCTTGGATGAGACTGCTAAAGACACTGGAGTTGGTGGCAATGTTGCGGAAAAATAGGGTGTCGGTGACTTTTTTTTGGAATTTAATCCGTTTACTCTGATATTTGGTATATTGCTTGAAGGCCAATCCTCCTAAAGCAACCATTAAGGACAAAACGGCGAGGAGGACAGGAAGCAGGTTATCGACATCTTCTTCGTCAGCTTGTAAGGCGTCAATATCCGGCGAGCCAACGGTTAGGAAAAGAATCACACTGAGAACCAGTAAAAGCTGAGGAAGAATCCGTAAAATGGCGGGAACGGCGGCCCCGATCGCCGGAATACCAAAAAGTAGGCGATCTTTAAGGGTCATACTGGTTTGAACGTTGGGAAACAACAGTTCAAGATCGGGTTTTGGTACATTTTTATAGAGATAGACATACATTTTTCCGGGAATAAATTTTAAGTCTTCTAGGTCAATTTCCTGAGCTTGAAAATGCTTTTTGCCTTTGTAGCGAATTAGCATAACGACTCGCTGCAAAATGTCTAATTTCTTGGTTTCTGTCCAAAAGATCCATTTTTTGAGTTCAACGGTTTCAAAGATATCGCCACGATAAAAACAAACAAAGCGGTCAAAATCCTCAAAGTTGACATGAGTTTGTAAATCCACCAAAGAGCTTTCTTCTAAGGCTTGTTGTAACATCTCATCGGAGAGTTCCATGTAGTTGGCCCCTTTCAACACCCGGCGGAACTGACTAACCACCTGTTCATCCATCATTTCTAGGTCAGATGCAGTCGGTTCTCTGAGGAGATGGGTATCTCGATCTGGGTTGAAAACGGCGTAGTTATTTAAAATTTGAGTGGCGTAGTCCTTAAAGCGAAAATGATAGTAAGATGCCAAAATTTGGGCAAAGTCTCGAAAGGTTTGACAATCTTCGGGACTGAGTTGACCATCGTTGACACAAAAATCAACGAGATCGTTGAGTCGATAGGGAATAAAGGCTTCTCGATCCTCGTACACGGCCATGAAGAGTTCTCAATCCATTCTTGATAGTTTCAACGTTATCACCGTAGCCGGGACTCGGGCAACTCTGGACTTGAATTGGCTGGCTATGGCTTGAGTATAACCCGTAAAATAAGTCATCTCAAATTCATCAGAGAGAGAGTCCCGGCGATGGGTCACGATTCCTCGACTAACCCGGTTTGGGGGATGATAAACTTGAATTAGTCACCTAAACAAATTCCTAAGCCACGAGCCGTTTTGACAAGAGTTCCTTCTGGGTCAACCACTCGATAGGTTTTGATGGCTTCGGCGATGGGAACGGTGATAACTTCGCGATTTTGCCAGGTTACCATGACATCATACTCGTTGCGGGCGATCGCCTCAACGGCAGCGACCCCAAAGGCTGAGGCCAACAAACGGTCATGGGGGGAAGAAATCCCCCCCCGCTGGATATGGCCTAAGACGGTCACACGAGTTTCTGCACCGGTGGCTTCACCAATTTTATCGGAGAGATATTGACCAATTCCCCCCAGGCGACATTCTCCGAATTGTTCCATTTTGGTCATGTGTTCCCCGGATTCGGTACAGACGGCTTCGGAGACAATCACCAAGGTGTAGTTTTGACCCCGTTTTTGTCGGTTTTGAATGCCTTGACAGATGTTTTCGAGTTTATAGTTAATTTCGGGAATTAAAATCACATCGGCCCCACCGGCAATTCCGGCGTTTAAGGCAATATGACCCGCGTCTCGTCCCATGACTTCTAAAATCATGACCCGATTGTGACTTGCGGCGGTAAAGTGAAGTCGATCTAAGGCTTCGGTGGCAATCGTTACGGCGGTGTCAAAGCCGATAGAGCGCTCGGTAATGCCCACATCGTTGTCGATGGTTTTGGGGATACCGATAAAGTTGAATTTTCCTTGTTGAGCCAGACGATGCAGAATCGCTAAACTGCCATCGCCGCCGATGCCAATTAAGGCATCTAATTCCAGTTTATAATAGCCGTTGATAATCTCTTGGCTGCGATCGCAAACAGTTCCATCAACGAGTTTAAAGGCAAAGGGATTCCCTTTATTGGTGGTTCCGAGAATGGTTCCCCCTCGGGTTAAGATGGGGTCAACATTAGCAATGGTTAAGGGAATCGCGTTAGGTGGGTCAGCCATTAAGCCATTGGTGGCTTGACAAATTCCCAAAACCTCCCAACCATATTGATGCGCACAGCGAACGACGCCGCGAATAGCTGCATTTAAGCCTGCACAGTCCCCACCACTGGTGAGAATGCCAATTCGTTTGTGTTCTCTCACGGCAGCTTGTCCTTGTTACGGTATAAACGATGACGAGTTGAGTATGCAGCACTAGGGCGGCTTTGGGGTAGTTTTAGTAACGAAACTTCAGACTTGATTGACTCTAGTTTCCCGTCTCTCTCAGAGGTGATGGACTCGAAATTGAGGCCAATCTATTGTCCAGTCAAGTTTTGCTGCGATTGTAACCGAAAACTGGCAATTTGCCAGGGTGCGATCGTTTCATTACCAACTTGCGTCTCGTCCAAGAGATTGACGCGGGTTCGGGTCATCTCAGTGAAGACTCCGCCGAGAGCAAGCTGTTGCGCTTCTCCATGACGGTCGTGGACGCGAAGAATCCATTGGTTCGGATAGCGATCGCTGGCTTTGAGGGCCATCAATTTGAGAGAGTCTGGCGCAACAGATAGCCATTGATGGGACTGACTGGGGGGGCGATCGCCACCCGAAGCGGTAATATTAGTATAGACCCGTAACGGCTGATTCAGTTCATCGGCCCGATGGTCAGTTTTGCCGGTTTTCCAATCTCCTGGATGGACAGAAATGGCGTAGGTCATGTGATGGATACCCCGATCTGATTCAGGATTGGGCCATTGACAACCCCGCAATAAGGTCAGTCGCAATTGATTGGGTTTGGCATCATAGCCATGTTTACAATTTTGTAGCAGACTCACCCCAAAATCCCTTGTGGATAGGTCGGCCCATTGTAGGGCGGGAACTTCCCATTTTGCGGCTTCGGCTGGAGTTTGGGGTTGGGTCGGACGGGCGATCGTACCACAGGCCATGTCATAGTTGGCGATATCCGTATTAAAGGCAAAATTGAAGGCCGTTTTTAACAAAACTTGCCGTTCTTGCCAATCAATTTCAGTCTCAATCACCAGAACAGACGCATCTTTGTCGAGGATATAGTCTTGACAAATTCTCGATTCTCCTAAACGACGCACCACTCGTAACCGTTGACGCAAGTTCCCCGATTCTAGGAAATCGAAGCATTCTAATTCTGGCGGATTGAGGGGATACTGTTCATAGTTGGGATCGATATTCCAAGCATCCCAATATTGCCCTTGATCTCGAAACGCTTGTAACTGATTACCCCCTTGAGAATTGAGCAGTTCCTGTTGATTTCGTTTGTCAAAAATTTGCTGAATATTACCCGTTTCTGCGTCAATTGTAGCCCGCAAATTGGCGTTTTCCAGGACAGGGGCGCGAGTTGTGTGGTAAGATAGGTTATCCTGGGGAGCTTCTTCATCTATATAGAGCCAATATCTGGCACAACCCACACCGGGAACCGCCTCCGCCAATATCTGTAACTCTCCCTGAAACCGCTGACTGGGTACGGGTTCGCCGCAGAGGTTGCAAACACGCCACCGCCTGTCAGAGTTAGGAAGGGGAAGACTGACGACCTGCGATCGCGACCAAGTCAGAGCGTTAACCACATAGACCGGAATCGCCTCAGGATAAGGAGGCGTCGAGGCGGGAAGGCCTTGCAACAACGTCATGATGGCCCCATCGCGAATCGCCTTAGCCGTCGCCAATCCCGCCGCACTGACACGATTCGCCTCCGCCAAAACCTCAGGAATCGTCGAACCGGGGAGGATATCGTGAAACTGATTGAAGAGTAAGTCTTTCCAAACCTTCTCCAAACTCTCCCCAGGATAGGGAACCTCGGCGGTTATCGTTGCCAAGGAGGCGAAGACTTCGGCCTGGTAGAGACAGCGTTCTCCTTCGCGATTGGCCCGTTTGCGATCGCCCTCCGTCGTATAGCAGCCACGATGAAACTGCAAATAGAGTTCATCGCGCCAAACCGGACAAGTGGCATCGACTTGACCTTGGAGGCGATCGAGATAATCCGTTGCCGAAGAAAACGCCAATTTAGGAAACAGCGATGACCCTTGCCAACGCCTCGCCACCTCCAACATATCACGAGTCGGTCCACCGCCATGATCACCCACCCCCGGCAACCACAAACCATCACTCAATCCCGTTTTGTCTTGCCAACTTTTCAAATAACTCGCCATCTGTTGCGGCTCAATTCCTTGACCAATCGGGGCAGACATTAAACTCAAAATCCGAGTTCCATCCGGGCTTTCCCACCAAAACAGATCATAAGGAAACTCCGTTGTATCATTCCAGCGCAACTTTTGGGTCACAAAATAGTCAATCCCTCCCTGTTTTAGCAACTGTGGAAGTTGCCAACAAAAGCCAAAACTATCCGGAAGCCAAGCCACCCGCACCGGCTGACCAAACTTCTCCAGAACATACTGTTGCCCATAAAGAATTTGGCGAACAATAGATTCCCCAGAAATCAGATTTAACTCCGGTTCCACCCACAATCCCGCCGCAACCTCCCAGACGCCTCGCTCAACCTGAGTTTTAATGCTTGCAAACAAGTCAGGTCTATGGCATTCAATCCAGTCATATAACGCCGCCGAAGAATGAGAAAAAACCAACTCCGGGAATTGCGTTTGCAAGTTTAAAACAGATTTAAAAGTTCGTTGTGCTGCCGTCCAAGTTTCAGAAATCTCCCACAGCCAAGCCATATCCAAATGAGCATGACCCATCAAGTATAAAGTTCCCTGGGTTGAGGAAAACACATCATTTAATTGCTCATGTAGCTGCTGTAATTCTTCCAGAAATTGTTCTTGTTTTTGCGGTAAAAGTTCGAAATTTGGAATCACTAAAGTATTCAATTTTTTATTAAAAAATCCAGAACAAAACTGACGGCAAACCGCTAATTCATCTGCAACAAAACCAGGATCAAGATGCTCATTTTCATAGATTAAATCTGACGTAACCAACGCCCCATCATCATGGCTAGGACTCACCAAATAGAGAGCTACATGAAGCGTTTGCCCCGGTTGAACAGACTCATCTAACAGAATCCGACCAAAACAGTCAAACAAATCTCCAGTACGGTGGAGGATTCCATTTAGATAAAGTTGAGCAAAATCAGCCCACCATCGTAATGATAAATAGAGGCGAAATCGACTCACATCAAAGCCATTTATAGACTTAGGAATGACGAGAGTTTGACTTAACCAAAGTTCCTGTTTGCCGCGCCTCCAGGGAATATGCCCCCGCTCATTGAGTGTAACCGGTTGCCAATTGAGCCAAGTCTGAGGATTAAGAGGCTCGGATATGGAACCATGAGCCTGTCGCCATTGATTGAGAACATCAAGGCGACAGAGAGATTGGAGTTGGTCTTGGAGTGGTTGGAGAGCGTCAGTCACGAGGGTTCGTTGAGAGTCTACAAAGTGTCTCCATATTCCCCCAAAACCGCCAAAATGGCCTCTAAGGCTTGTCGATTTGCTAAATTAGGGTCTAATTGGAAACGGATTTCGGCAGCACGGCATCGAGCTTCGATTCTAGCTC
>SIHH01000530.1 GCA_004299065.1 Phormidium sp. SL48-SHIP
GCAGGAGTGATATTGTTTTGAAAATATCAAAAATACATTGTGGGATTTCCAGTTGCGGCCTCAGAAAGAAAAAAGAAATATATACACAGATCATCATCGTCTTTGTCGTCATCATCTGCCAACGACCGACGATGATCAAAGACAAAGATTGGATCACGGTAAACTCTTATGGGATTCCAATGGTCGCTCGGAACTGGAAGTCTTCCGACTAAAAAAAGTTGTGAGAGTTTCAGCAGTCGGCGCCGTTGGTGTCCCCAACAGTGCTGCTGGTTTGTTTGTGCATCTTCCATTTTGGAAGCATGCACAAGAAACACAGCAGCGACCAGCCTTCCTGCATTCACAGCCACTGCCATATTTGGCATTGGCTCTGGTGCAGGTACCCCATCGGGTACAACTGCAGCAGGGAGAGGCTTTGGACAATTTGCGTCGGGAGGTAGGAGGCGGTTGAGTGTCGAAATGACTCTCATCGTCGCTGCTCCGACTCTCGTCGTCATTGTCGCTGTTGTTTGGAGAATTTACCGCCAGCGTGGCCTCGTTGGCGTCGGTACTTGTTCTACGTGAACGAGCAAGCCCGTCGCCTTCATCGTCCACTGGGTCTGGGCCCGCCAGCTTAGCATAGCCGGCACCTGGTCCCCCGCCTCCATGATGAGTCCGGTATTGATAGCGGGGGCCTCCCCCCTCCGTTGGGGAGATTTCCCAGCTCTGCTTGGATGAAATCTTTGCAGAAACTTGAGAGGTCACGCCTCGCCCTTCGCATTGGCTGACGTCCTGTTCCCGTCTCCAATAGCGCAATACAGAGTCTCTGGAAACACCGCTCAATCATGTGTAGGAACTCTAGGGTGAAAAGCTTGTGCTCCCTCTGTGTCCGCTGTACTGTCCTGCAATTTTGCGACAGGAAATTTAGCCCCCTTCTATACGGTTCTGTTGCTATGCTATTCGGACCTGTGACCAGCCCGAGCCATGCCAATGCCACCCACAGCATGTCCTCCGCCTCTCTTGTGTCTTTTGCAACAAACAAATCCAGCTTTGCAAAATGTTGCAATGCCTTCTCCGACAGTCTCCCATC
>SIHH01000531.1 GCA_004299065.1 Phormidium sp. SL48-SHIP
CCTTGCAGGTGCCTAACCCATGACCAAAACCCTAAACCAGTTAACCGAGATAACCACCCTTGCCGATGACGACCTTTTGCTTGCGCGGGATGTGTCGGCGGTTGAGGACAAGCGGATAACAGTTGCTAACCTTCAAGCTGGTTCTGCCAAGCTCTCAGGTGGCGCTGATGCCAACTTTACGGCAATGCCGCAGGTGGGTGGCGATCCGATTGTTGAGCGTGGTAGTAATGCCAACGGGGAGTATGTGAAGTTTGCAGACGGGACGATGTGGTGTTCACGGCAAGTAGTTTTCGATGGTTCGGATAGCAGCACACAAGTTTATGACAGCCCGGCTGAGTTTTATGATCCGATTGGTAATTTCATACCCTCCTCAGTTTCAGGAGGAGAAGTCGGCTCGGCCAGCTTCATAGCAGCCGGTAACGTTGGCGTTAAAGCACTTGGCGGAAGTTCAAGCCAATTTCAACTGAGAGATCCAAGCACATCAGCAGGCCAGTCTGTGGCTCTTTTGGTATCAGCAATCGGAAGGTGGTACTAATGCTAAAACTCCATCTCTCTCCCGTCAGTAGTGACGAATCCCAACCCACCGTCAACTGGACTGCTCCGATCCTGACCGTGGACGGCATACCCTATGACCTCAGTGAACTCCCTGACGGAGCCACAGCCCAGCATCCGGTGTTGGGTCAGGTGTCCCGCACAGGGTCTGACTACGAGGCGACACTGAAGCTCACACACGGTCCTAATGCGCCGGAGGCTACTCGCTTCCCGGAACCCATCGAGGTGACTCAAGATGGCCCCATTCAACTACCAGCATATGACGAGGAGGTGACCAATGAGTTGGCTGAATGATGCAATCGTGGAGACGGCGGAAGATAAGCAGGCCGCACAATCTAAGGCTACACGCCAAAGGCTCACTTCAGCCATTCAATCGCACTTGGACTCTGTGGCCCAGGAACGGAACTATGACAACATCCTGAGTCTGTGTACCTACGCTACCTCCAAGGACTCCAAGTTCCAGGCTGAAGGGCAGGCCGGAGTTGAATGGCGGGATCGTGTGTGGGC
>SIHH01000178.1 GCA_004299065.1 Phormidium sp. SL48-SHIP
CCTCCCCCATTAGGGTATCAGGTTGCTTGTGGAATTTATCGGGCGTTAAAACTATTGAGTTATACAATGTCACAAAGAAGGCAAACGCCAACAACCATAAAGAAGTTCGTGAATAACTAAACTGGCTACCCCCACCTCAACCTGATGTCGTGTTAGCTTGCTCAAAACCTGCTGATTCGGGACAGGACGGCTTGGCTCAGACAGAATATTAGAATCCAGCAAAAATCGAATTGTCACAGTTCGATCTCCCGACCTGGGGTGCGATCTCTGAGATTAGCAAAGTCATCCTCTGTATAGACAAGCCCTTCTCGCTCAATGACCGCTCTAAAATTTAGAATCCCTTGCCAAAAACGTTCGCCACGGCTCTGATCAAATTGGTCGTTCTGAACTGTTTCTGATAACTTCACCTGAAGTACATTCAAGAGTACAGTTTGCTCATCCAATGACAAGTCATCCACGGCCTTAAGAATTTCCTGTAACGTCATTATTGAACCTCCAGGTTTATTGAGAGCAGATTATATCCGTTGCGGTAGGGGCATAACCCACCCCTAGCCCCTCCCAGGAGGGGATTTTTCGCCCCTACAATTATCCAACGCCTCATAGATTAAAACAAGAAATAGCGTTGGGCCATGGGTAACACTTGCGCCGGTTCACAGGTTAATAACTCCCCATCGGCCCGAACCTCGTAGGTTTCAGGATCGACCTCAATCTCAGGTAACGCATTATTTAACTTCAAATCCCCCTTGCGGATCTCGCGAGTGTTCGATACCGCCAGAGTGGGTTTGCGTAACCCCAGTTGACGGCCAACCTCCGCCTCAACCGCCGCTTGGGAAACAAAGGTGACTGACGTGGCTGCGATCGCACCCCCATAACTACCAAACATCGGCCGCATATGCACCGGTTGCGGCGTGGGAATACTGGCGTTCGCATCTCCCATTTGCGCCCAAGCAATCATCCCACCTTTAATGACTAACTCCGGTTTCACCCCAAACATGGCCGGTTTCCAGAGACATAAATCAGCCAATTTCCCCGCTTCAATCGAACCCACATGATTGGAAATCCCATGCACGATCGCCGGGTTAATCGTGTACTTCGCCACATAGCGTTTGGCCCGCAAATTGTCATGGCGATCGCAATCCCCCCCCAACGGCCCTCGCTGCACTTTCATCTTATGGGCCGTCTGCCAGGTTCGGATGATATTTTCCCCAACCCGTCCCATGGCTTGGGAATCGGAGGAAATAATACTAAACGCCCCTAAATCATGCAAAATATCCTCCGCTGCAATGGTTTCGCGGCGAATCCGGGACTCGGCAAAGGCCACATCTTCGGGAATGTTGCGATCGAGGTGGTGACACACCATCAACATATCCAGATGTTCTTCCAGGGTGTTCACCGTATAGGGACGAGTGGGATTCGTTGAAGACGGGAGAACATTGGCCACGCCACAGACTTTGATGATATCCGGGGCGTGACCGCCACCGGCCCCTTCAGTATGATAGGTGTGGATGGCTCGATTCTTGAAGGCGGCGATGGTGTTCTCGACAAACCCGGCTTCGTTGAGAGTGTCGGTGTGAATCGCCACCTGGATGTCATACTCGTCAGCGACGCTGAGACAGGTATCAATGGCGGCGGGAGTGGTTCCCCAGTCTTCATGGAGTTTTAACCCCAAGGCCCCGGCTAACACTTGTTCGACTAATCCCTGTTTTTGGGAACTGTTCCCTTTCCCCATAAAGCCGAGGTTGACGGGAAACCCATCGGCGGCTTGTAGCATTCGCTGGATGTTCCAGGAACCGGGGGTGCAGGTGGTGGCGTTGGTTCCGGTGGAGGGGCCGGTTCCGCCGCCAATCATGGTGGTGATTCCTGAGGCGATCGCCGTCTCAATTTGTTGCGGACAAATAAAGTGAATGTGACTATCAATTCCCCCAGCGGTGACGATACAGCCTTCAGCGGCAATGGCTTCAGTAGCGGGACCAATAATAATGTCAACGTTATCCTGAATGTGAGGATTTCCCGCTTTACCAATTTTGCAAATTTTGCCGTCTTTAATGCCAATGTCGGCTTTAACAATGCCCCACCAATCGAGAATTAGAGCGTTGGTAATCACCACATCAACTGCTCCATCTTCACGAGAAATGGGAGATTGTCCCATTCCATCTCGAATCACTTTTCCACCGCCAAATTTGACTTCGTCGCCATAGGTGGTTAAGTCTTGTTCAACTTCAATTATTAACTCAGTATCGGCTAAGCGGAGGCGATCGCCTACAGTGGGGCCAAAGGTTTCAGCGTAGGCGCGACGATTCATGAAGTAGGGCATGGGGCAAAAGAAGGGAACAGGGAACAGGGAACAGGGAACAGAAACAACGTAGGGGCGTACCCTGGGAGGACCCACCCCGCCCTACGGGCACCCCTCCCAAGAGGGGAAGGGGCGTTATTTCTTTTTTTTCTTCTTCTTGTCTTTTTTGTCTTTTTTCTTGTCTTTGCTTTTTTCTGGTTTTTTGTCTAGGAACCCGTTAATTAAGCCGTTGAATCCGTAGATTTCACGAGTTCCGGCGAGGGTGACTAACTCCACTTCTTTCTCGTCTCCGGGTTCAAAGCGTACGGCGGTTCCGGCGGGAATGTTGAGACGCATTCCTCGGGTTTTATCGCGGTCAAAATTGAGGGCGGCGTTGACTTCAAAAAAGTGAAAATGTGAGCCAACCTGGACCGGGCGATCGCCACTGTTGGCGACGGTTATGTTGATTGTTGGGCGGCCGGCGTTGAGTTCAATCTCGCCCTCTAGGGGCAATAGTTCTCCGGGAATCATGAGATGTTCTCCGTAGGGTTTTCGCTGTTAAATTGCACGTTTGGACTTGACAAAAATAGGATTTTTTGATATGAGTATTTAAATAATTGGGTCGTGAACGGTGACCAATTTGGTTCCATCGGGGAAGGTGGCTTCGACTTGTACTTCTGTGACCATTTCGGCAATTCCATCCATCACATCTTCACGAGACAGAAGCGTTTTACCAAACTGCATTAACTCCGCCACGGTTCGCCCCTCCCTAGCCCCCTCTAAAATCCCCGCTGTGATATAGGCCACGGCTTCAGGATAGTTAAGTTTTAAGCCTTTGGCTTTGCGACGTTCAGCTAACAACGCCGCTGTGAAAATCAGCAGTTTATCTTTTTCTTGGGGAGACAGTTGCATAACAGTTACGGCCTAAAAAAACGTTAACAGGACCAAACACGAGGAACGGTGACCGGGCGATCGCCGTGGGATTGACGCAGGAGTTGCCGGAGATCGAGGAAGGCGGCACTGGCTTTTTGAGTCGATCGCCCCCGATATCGGCATATTACCCCAGATTGGCAACAAGAGACGGCGATTTCTCCCTCAAGGTCTCGCATTTCCCAGAGATGACGGGCTTTGTCGGCAATCTCCGGGGATACGGGTTGGCCAATCCAGGCTAAGGTTCCCACGACAGGCTGGCCGTTTAAGCCGTTCGACGCATCGAGAAGGGGAGATCCTCCCGCAAGCTGCTGACGATCAATCCAGAGGGGAACGCCATTTCGATAGACTTCCGTTTGCGATCGCCAGTCACCGCTGTTGAACTGTTCCCCTCGGGCCGTTCGTCCAAATCGCAGTAACTCCCAGCCTAGCCAAACGGCGTTTTCCCCCAAGTTCACCCGCAACTGCTGTTGAAACTTAGCCCCATCAAAGACGATGCTTTCACGGGGAATATACTCCAAATAGGCATCGCGATCTAGGGACATGGTCAGGGTTTGTTGAGATTGGGGGCCGCTGCTGCGGTAGAGTTTGCTGGCGGAGACGGTGGTGAGGCTGGCTTCGGCGTGGGGATGGAGGGTAATCTCTTGGCTGAGGCGATCGCCGCCGACGATTCCTCCGGCGGTATGGAGAATCAGGCTTTGACAGGTTTGGCCGTCGGGATGGAAACTCCGTTGCAGTTTCAGGGGAGACTGGCTATAGGCATCAATCACGCGGGTCATCTCGCCGCGTTTGGCGTAGGTGAGTTTGAGTTGACCTTGCCAGGGAGTGGTCATAAGAAGGGAACAGGGAACAGGGAACAGGGAACAGGGGGAAGAAGGCAATAGGCAACAGTTTGGGAATTTTTTCTCAGCTTAGAGTGTTAATTGGGCAATCTTTAAATTGCGACAATAGACGTCGTGACTTAACAGAGATGCGATCGCACAAACCCCTCAATCTCATCAAGGCCCCGTTGCGTTTTCAAATTCGCGAAAACAAAGGGACGTTCTCCCCGCATTTTGCCCGCATCCCGTTCCATCACCCCTAAATCTGCCCCAACATAGGGGGCTAGGTCAATTTTGTTAATCACCAACAAGTCCGATTTGGTAATTCCAGGGCCGCCTTTGCGGGGAATCTTGTCCCCTGCAGAAACATCAATCACATAAAGCGTTAAATCCACTAACTCGGGGCTAAACGTCGCCGCCAGATTATCGCCCCCACTTTCGACAAATAGGATATCGAGAGGATCGAACTTGAGTTCGAGTTGTTCAACCGCCGCTAAGTTCAACGACGCATCCTCGCGAATCGCCGTATGGGGACAGCCGCCGGTTTCCACTCCCAGAATGCGATCGCCCTCTAGGGCCTGAGACTTCACCAAAAACTGGGCATCTTCTTGAGTGTAGATGTCATTGGTCACTACCGCTAAGGCTAAATCCCCCCGCAATCGCTTACAAAGGGCATCCACAAGGGCGGTTTTCCCGGAACCCACCGGCCCCGCAATTCCAACACGTAGAGGAGTCATGGCAAGACACTCAATTCACTCTGAATTAACGCTGAATTAACTACGAAAGAGACGGCTGTAGAGGGTTTCATGCTGCATACTGGCGAAACTCGCCCCCCAGGTACAGGCGAATAAATCCTCATCGCCCAAATTCAGGAGACGCTGGGAACCGGCCTCTAAAACGGGCTGAAGTTGCTGAATTAGCCGCTGTCCGCTCGTTTGCCCTAGGGGAATCAATTTCACCCCGGCTCCAATCAGATTACTGCTCCAACTGTGCAGATAGCCCAGTATGGCATCTTCTAGGGGGATTTTCCAATGGGCCACCGCTAGGGCGTAGGCAATGGCCAGATTACAATTCGGGGCCAATTCCCGGCGACAGTCTGCCAAACTCGGGAGTTGCGGCGAGATCTCTTCTAAATCCGCCAACAAATCGGCCAACAGACGCAGCAGGGAATTGCCCATTTGCCAACTTTGCTGTTGCAGTTCCCGGCTGTCGCGACTGGCGGTTAACCACTGGTTCCAATAGACTAACGTGGCGATATCTGAGTTTAGCAGGGCCTGATAGGCTCGCACGAGGATGGCCCCTTCGACGGCGATCGCCCCAAACTGTAACTCCATCTCCAACCAACGCCCCAGTTGGGCCGCGTCAGCAATCTGTTGCTGTTCGACTAGGGTTTCTAAGCCTTCGGAGTAGTTATAAGCCCCCAACGGTAAAGCTGGACTGGTTAACTGGAGTAAATTCAGTAATGATGACATCGGTGAAATTCCCATAAAACAAGGGTTTGAGCCACATCATTCCTACAGTTTATCTCCACCGGGGCAAAAAAAATCGCGAAAACCCTTGACATCCCCTGGGGGCGTTGTTAGTATAGTTATCGCTGACTCGTTGGGGCGTCGCCAAGCGGTAAGGCAGCGGGTTTTGGTCCCGCCATTCGGAGGTTCGAATCCTTCCGCCCCAGTTCAGACGATAGATGACAGTCTATCGGAGATTCGTCAGAAAGAGGTTGTCTTCGGACAGCCTCTTTCGTTGTTTCGGGGGAATCAGCCGTTGAGAGATTCAATCTCAGTCGCCACGAGTTTCTGAAACTCCCCATTACATTGTCGGTTGAGGTGGATGGAGGCGGCCAGGAGTTCCGTGAGAATCCGCGATCGCTGGCCTTCGTTAATATGAGGAAGTTGCAGTTGATGGATGAGAGTGGTGACGTTTTCGCATTCTCGGGCTAATTCATCCACTTGTTTTAAGAGTTCCGTTTTTTTCATAAACTTTGATAACGAAGTGTTGACAGATGACAAGGGATATATCATTAAAATTAAGCAGACTTCCTCCATTTTACCGTTAGTCTGGACAACGAAACAGGGGCAGGGAGGATGGATAATCAAGAATTGATGAGAGTTCCGGTTTAGGATTTGAGAAAACGAATTTAGGGTTTAATCGATAATTCTTTAATTGTATATAACGGTCGTCCTTTAACTTCTTCGTAAATGCGACCAATATATTCGCCTAAAATACCAATACAGACGAGTTGAACCGCCCCCAAAAAGAAAATCGCGATAGTGATAATCGTTGCCCCAATCAGTGGCGAGTCGGGATAAAATAACCGCCAATAGAGAACCGCAAACACCATTATCACCGCAATTCCGGCGGCGAGGAGGCCCAGATAAGTTGCGAAGCGTAGGGGAACCTTAGAAAAAGACATAATTCCATCAATCGCCAAAGACAGAGACTTACGAAAGGTATATTTCACGTCACCGGCGAAGCGAGGATCTCGCTTAAACTGAAGTGAGGTTTGACGAAACCCCACCCAAGCCCGTAAACCGCGAATATAGCGATTGCGTTCGGGCATAGAATTGAGTAAATCCACCACCTGTTTATCCATTAAACAGAAATCTCCCGAATCGGTGGGAATTGCCACATCGGCTAAGCGTCGTAAAACGCGATAAAAGCCATACGCCAGCAGCCGTTTTAGCCAAGGATCTTGATGACGGGCGATGCGTTGGGCATAAATGACTTGATAGCCCTGTTGCCATTTTTCCAGTAACTCGGGGATGAGTTCTGGAGGATCTTGTAAATCCGCATCCATGACGATAACGGCGTTCCCCGAGACGAAATTTAAGCCCCCAGTCACGGCAACTTGATGGCCAAAATTACGGGCAAAACTGAGATAGCGAAACTGGGGGTTTTGTGTCTGATAATGGCGGAGAAGTTCCAGACTGCGATCGCCACTGCCATCATCGACAAATAACACCTCATAGGGCTGCCCCACTGCCTCGGTGACCGCTGTTAATCGTTGCACTAACTCGGGGAGATTATCTTCCTCATTAAATACGGGAATAACCAAGGAATAAAGGGGAGAAGCCATCAGGATTTACATCAGAATTTATCAAATTTTGGCGTTAATTTAGGGTATTATTTCGTAGCCACAACCGCGATATTCCAAGCCATTCGCTTCATGCCGGGAATCTTTTTAAGGAGGCGATCGCAGCGTTCTAAACGAGTATAAAGAGGCTTTAGTCGCTGCTGTTCTTTAATAATTTTTTTCCAATACCGTTCCTCATTAGGATGCACTCGTTCAATTAAATAAAACTGAAGAAAAATCCATAACGTCGCCAACCAAAAGGTGTTATAACGAGTCTCGGAAAAGAGCGGTTCAATCTCTTTGACAATGTTAATATGGAGTGGCGTTTCATCGTCGGTGCGAACATCCGTTGCCATGCGTCGATAGACGTTAATCACCGGATTATGACGCAGAGGGTCCCAAAAACACATTTTTCCGCCAGGTTTGAGAACTCGGTGCATCTCTTGAATGGCAATCATGGGGTTGGGAATATGATGCAAGAGATTCGCCGCATAGACAATATCAAACGTATCATCGGGATAGTCAATATCCATGGCGTTGATGACTTTTCCTTCTACCTGAACCCCATTATGTTCAGCCAATTTTAGGGCGACCTCCACCATTCCCGGTGAGTAATCACTGGCGACACAGTTCGCCCCACGAGTCCCAAAATAAACACTATTTTCGCCCGCCCCACAGCCCACATCTAAGAGGCGTTTTCCGTGGACATTGCCCAACTGTTTAAGAATGAAGCGGTTTTCCGGGGCGGTACAGGCTTCAAAGTAGTCTTCTACCTGAATCCCGTCTACATCAATTCCGGCGGCCCAGCGATCGTGAAAGGCTTGCTCTTTCGCCAAAATATCATCATGGCGATCGTTCTGCATGGGGTCTGAAGATAAAGACATATAGCAAAAGTTGGTCTGAATCGTACCAAAAATAGGGGATAAGAAGGCAAGAGGCAAGAGGCAAGAGGCAAGAGGCAAGAGGTCGGGGATTCTCTCTTAACTCAGAGTGTCCTAAGCCAATCTTCGATGGCTATAGATTCAGCCAAAAGATTGAAAAATCTGAAAAATCTCCATTTATCATATAGCACAGGGTGGTGAAGCTGAAATGATTAGATATGACTGTTCCTCTGACTGTTCCTCT
>SIHH01000532.1 GCA_004299065.1 Phormidium sp. SL48-SHIP
GGTGGGTTCTCCCCTCCTGGGAGGGGTTAGGGGTGGGTTCTCCCCTGTTCCCTGTTCCCTGTTCCCTGTTCCCTATTCCCTTCTTCTCCCCTATTCCCGATTCAACTCCCAAATCGAACGACTATAATCCGAGGCAACAATCATCGAACCAATCCCCGAATCCGTGAAAATTTCTAACAGTAACGCATGGGGAATTCGTCCATCCAAAATATGGGCAGCGCCGACTCCTTGGGCCAGCGATCGCACACAACAATTAACCTTAGGAATCATACCCCCCGCCACAATTCCATCATCAATCAACTGGCGGGCTTCCTGAATATTCAAACTGTAAATCAAGGTACTCGGGTCATGATAATCCTTGAGGATTCCCGCCGTATCCGTTAACAGAATCAGTTTTTCCGCCCCCAACGCCGCCGCAATCTCTCCGGCCACCGTATCCGCATTGACATTGTAAGCCTGGCCATGTTCATCGGCGGCCACACTGGACACCACCGGAACATAGCCGCTTTCAACCAACGACTCAATCACCGAGGGATTCACCGAGGCCACTTCCCCGACAAAACCAATCCCCTCTTTCCCTTGGGGGCGGGCTTGAATCAAATTCCCATCCTTTCCACAAAGTCCCACCGCTTGGCCGCCAGCGGCGTTGATGAGGGCGACAAGTTCCTTGTTGACTCGTCCGACTAAGACCATTTCCACCACATCCATCGTGGCCGCGTCGGTGACTCGTAAGCCATCTTTGAACTGGGGTTCAATGTTGAGTTTCTCTAGCCAGGTGTTGATTTCTGGGCCGCCGCCGTGAACCACGACGGGCCGCAGTCCGACACAGGAGAGGAACACCACATCCCGAACCACTTTGTCTTTCAGTTGGGAATCTTTCATGGCCGCCCCACCATATTTAATCACCACCGTCCGTCCGGCGAACTGCTGGATATAGGGGAGGGCTTCACTGAGAACTTTAACTCGGGTGGCGTCGGCTTTTTGAAGATCTTTGCGTTCGTTTGGCATTTTGGGGAATAGGGAACAGGGAA
>SIHH01000179.1 GCA_004299065.1 Phormidium sp. SL48-SHIP
CTCTTGCCATCCCCTCTTGGGAGGGGTTAGGGGTGGGTTATGCCTCTTGCCTTTTGCCTCTTGCCCTAAAAGCGTTCTCGGATAATAAAGATAAGAAACGATTTGAGGAAAAAGAACGCGGATAAGCCGGAAATGCCGAAGGCAATAAAAGCTGCAATGGGATAGGTTCCTGAGAGAAAAACAGCCCCTGACAGGATAGAAAACCCGGTGATGCAGGCATAGACTAACACCGTTAACATAAGTTGAATCCGCTGCATTTGCCGTTCCATTTCTGGCGAGTTGGTGCGGAATTGAAACTCGCCCCGTTCGAGTCGCCCCTCAAGTTCTCGTAGTAGCACTTCTGCGCGGCTGGGGCGATTGAAGCGTTGATTGATAAAGCCTTTAGCTTGACGGGTAATCTCACCAAACACCTGTCCTCGCCCACTTTGATTCTCAACCACTAAGGTTTTAACAAAGGGTTTGGCGCAACCAATTAAGCTATATTGACTGTCTAACGTTCGGGCAATTCCATCGAGGGTTCCTAGGGCTTTTAAGACAAACGTCATTTGGGCGGGAAGTCGAAACGGCTGCTGTTCAAACATGGTGTAGAGTTCCCGTTTGAGTTCCCCAAATTCTTGAAATTCAATGGGGCGATCGCGAAATCGATCTAGGGCAAACTGTACCAAATTTCGCACGGGAGTCATATCAGAGAGTTCCTCAACTAACCCCATCGAAATCAGCGTTTCGAGGACTTCATCGGTGTCTTTACGCAAGACAGCAAAGAAACTCCGCGTCATTTCGGTTTGATTGAGAGAGTTAATTTCTGACATCATGCCGAAATCATAGAAAATAATCTGTCCTTCTGGGGTAACTGCCATATTTCCCGGATGGGGATCGGTATGAAAAAAACCATCAATTAACAGTTGTTTGAGATAGCAGCCAATCCCCATGACGTTGAGTTCCCGGAGATTGATGCCAATCGATTCTAAGGTTTCTTTATCGTTGATTTTAATCCCCGGTAGATATTCGAGGGTTAGGACTTTTGAGGTGGTATAGCGCCAATAGACTTTTGGCACTAAAATGGTGTCCGACTCTTCAAAGTTTTCTCGAAAACGCTCGGCATTTTTGCCTTCATGAATATAGTCGATTTCTTCGTAAATATAAGTCCGAAACTCGTTGTAAATGGATTGGAGGTCATATTTACGAGTCCAACGAAATAAACGCTCGGCTAAAACAACCTGTTGATAAAGGACTTGAAAATCTAAATTAAAGAGTTTCTCTAAGCCCGGTCGTTGGACTTTCACGACCACATCTTCCCCCGTGTGTAGGCGGGCTTTGTGAACTTGTCCTAAACTGGCGGCTGCAATGGGATGATAATCAAAGTCTCGATAGAGGCTATGGAGGGAATTTTTGAGTTCTTTTTCAATTAGGGCGATCGCCTCATCGGAAGAAAAAGGCGGAACTTTATCTTGCAGTTGGGAGAGGGCGCGGATATATTCGAGGGGTAATAAGTCCCCTCGCGTCGAGAGGGCTTGACCGATTTTGATAAAGGTTGGCCCTAAATCGAGGAGGGTGTTGACTAACCACTGGGCGCGACGTTGACGATGTTTAGAATCACGTTTTCCCCGGAGGCGATCGCAGCCAAGAAACCACAATAGCTTGGCCGTAGCCGCAAAAATTTCCACCTGGCGGGCGAACAGAGAGGTTCGGGTGCGTTGCCAACGCAAGGGTTTCGGAGATGCTTTGACTAACATAGACGGGGATTGAGCGAGGGGATAGAGGGATGGAAACGGCTCAGACCGCTGAGGGGTCTATCTCTCGCCAACGGTTCTTTAAAAACAGGTTGCACTATAGGAAGTGTAGGTGAAAATTGCCCTCAATAGGAGGTCACAGGGATTTCATAGACAACGAATCGACCACGAGACAACTCAAGAGACGAGTGTTGGCGACGTTCCTCATCGAGTCAATGGGATGAACACATCCTGATAGGATGAAGGGCGTTGTTGATGTCAAATTGCCCCCAACTGCTGTGAAGGTTTATTGTTATCACACTCCCGAACTCACCCCGGTTGAGCCAATCCCCGCCTGTGCGGTGGCCATCGATGTTCTCCGGGCCACAACCACCATCGCCACGGTTCTCGCTGCTGGGGCCGAAGCGGTGCAAGCTTTTAGCGATATCGATAAACTCATGGCGGCCAGCGACGGCTGGGACCCCTCAAAACGCCTGCGAGCGGGGGAACGAGGCGGTGCCAAGGTTGAGGGCTGCGATTTTGGCAATTCGCCCCTAGAATATCACCGCGATCGCGTCTTAGGATGTCGTCTGTTCCTGAGTACCACCAACGGAACCCGCGCCCTACACCGAGTCGAAGCCGCGCCAATTCTCCTGACAGCGGCGTTGGTGAATCGCCGGGCCGTGGTGGAGTTTTTGGCCCAAAACCAACCCGAAACCGTCTATTTGGTCGGTTCAGGCTGGCAAGGAAGTTACTCCTTAGAGGATACCGTCTGCGCCGGGGCGATCGTCGCCAGTTTGCTAGAGTCGGGGTCTGTCAGCTTGGCGGAACTGGCCGGAAATGATGAAACGGTGGCCGCCTTGGCGTTATATGAACAATGGCGCGATCGCCTGGTGGACCTCATGGCGATCGCCAGTCACGGCCAACGACTCTTACGACTCAACTGTAACGCTGATTTAGAGTATTGCGCCCAGGAAGATATCCTCGATGTCTTACCCCGACAGCAACAACCCGGCGTTCTGATGGCCCAATCCTAAGCTTAACCCCAAGCTTAGCCCGAAGACCAACCCTAGCCCCCGGCTCTAGGCTGCGATAAAATGCAAGACTGGCCGGGATGATCCTGTGTATTGATTGAGAGTATTGAACAACAATGGCAACGATTAACGAAAATTACCTAAAACTGAAAGCGGGCTATTTATTCCCAGAAATTGCCCGTCGTGTGGCGGCGTTTACGGAGGCGAATCCCGAGGCCCCGATTATTAAATTGGGCATTGGCGATGTCACTGAACCCCTGCCTAAAGCCTGTTTGGACGCCATGTCGAAGGCGGTTTCCGAAATGGGCGATCGCGCCACCTTCAAAGGCTATGGCCCCGAACAAGGCTATGGTTGGCTACGAGAAAAAATCGCCGCCCAGGATTTCCAAGCCCGCAATTGTGACATCGACGCCTCCGAGATTTTTGTCTCCGATGGGGCAAAATGTGACACCGGAAATATCCTAGACATCTTTGGCAAAGATAACCGCATTGCGGTGACGGATCCCGTGTATCCCGTCTATGTCGATACCAACGTCATGGCCGGACATACTGGCCCCGCCAACGACGATGGTAAATATGAGGGGTTAGTCTATATGCCCATTTCAGCGGATAACAATTTCACCGCTGAAATTCCCTCAGAAAAGGTCGATTTAGTCTATCTCTGTTTCCCCAATAACCCCACCGGGGCAACGGCGACGAAAGAGCATTTAAAAGCCTGGGTTGATTACGCACGAGACCATCAAGCCATTATCCTGTTTGATGCGGCGTATGAAGCCTTTATTACCGATGCCAGTTTACCGCATTCGATCTATGAAATTGAAGGGGCGAAAGACTGTGCGATCGAATTCCGGTCTTTCTCTAAAAATGCTGGCTTCACCGGGACTCGTTGCGCCTACACCGTGGTTCCCAAAACCCTAACCGCCACCACCGCCAGCGGCGAAACGGTCCAACTCCATCAACTCTGGAATCGTCGCCAATCCACCAAGTTCAACGGGGTTTCCTACATTGTGCAACGGGGGGCAGAAGCCGTCTATTCCGAGGCAGGACAGGCGCAAATCAAGGCGTTAGTAGGCTTTTACTTGGAAAACGCTAAAATCATCTGCGATCGCCTCAGCAACGCCGGTTTAACGGTCTATGGGGGCGTGAATGCACCCTATGTCTGGGTCAAAACCCCCAATGGTTTATCCAGTTGGGAGTTCTTCGACAAACTCCTACAAACCGCCAACGTCGTCGGAACGCCGGGGTCTGGCTTTGGGGCCGCCGGTGAAGGCTATTTCCGTATTTCGGCCTTTAACAGCCGCGCCAATGTCGAAGAAGCGATGACTCGTGTGACGCAAAACTTAAAGGTTTAAGGGTCTTCTGGATCTACGGTGGGATTTGTTGCAGGGTATACAAAATTGTAGGGGCGAAAATTTTTTCGCCCCTACGGCAACTTACAACGCCCTTAGGCTTAAACCTGTCTTCTCCTGAATTAATCAATGTACATTCAACGGATTAAACTCAAAAACTGGAGAAACTTCACTGATATTGATGTTCAACTTCGAGAACGAGTCTTCTTGATTGGACCCAATGCTTGTGGAAAGTCCAACTTTTTGGATGTATTTCGCTTTTTGCGGGATATTGCTGACCTCGATGGCGGTGGGTTGCAGCGGGCGGTCAAAGAACGAGGGGGCGTATTGAAACTGCGCTCACTCTATGCGCGTCGTTATGCCACTATCGAAATTGAAGTTCACCTAGGAGCAGATTTATCCAGTCCGCCTCAGTGGGTTTATAGCATTGGCATCAAAAATCAAAAAGGGGGAGATAACCCTCCAATTTTAGCTTGGGAAAAAGTCTGGAAAAATAACTGTCTAATTTTAAATAGACCGGACAAAGATGATGAAGAGGATGTAAAACTACTGACACAAACTGCCTTAGAGCAACTCCGATTTAATCGAGACTTTAGAGACATTCAAGTTTTTTTTCAATCGACCCTTTACTTACATCTCGTCCCACAACTCCTCAGATATCCCGATACCTTTGAAAGCGCCACTCTGCGGGCAGATCCGTTTGGTAAAAACTTCCTGGAGCGGGTTGTCAAAACTCTTGATAAACCCCGCAAAGCTAGGTTGAGCAAGATAGAAGATGCCTTAAAGATAGCCGTTCCTCAAATGAAGCAGTTAACGGATATCAAAGATGATATGGGACATCCTCACCTGGAAGCCGTCTATGAACATTGGCGACCTAAAGCGGGTAAACAACGAGAAGACCAGTTTTCTGATGGAACCTTACGTCTAATTGCCCTATTTTGGTCATTGTTAGAAACAAAAAACTCGATTCTTTTATTAGAAGAACCCGAACTGTCGCTGAATGCGGCAATTGTCGCCAAACTTCCAGCTATTATTGCTCGATTACAGAAAGGGAAAAAGAGTCAAGTTATTCTGAGTACCCATAGTGCAGATTTACTCTCAGACCCGGGAATTGACGGTCGAGAAGTAATCATGATGCAACCGAAAAAGGAGGGGACAGAGGCTAGAGTCGTTTCTTCAATTCCAGAAATTCGCCAACTTCTTGAAGCCGGACTCACCATTTCAGAGACGGCCTTACCACAGACCGCCCCCCCGAATATACAGCAATTCGAGTTAGAGTTGTGGTCGTGAGTTCAACTCCAATTAACTTAGTCTATGAAGATGTCCTCAGGGGTGCCGTTTTAGATAAAATTTTAGCCCATGTTGAAGCAGACTATGTCGTGGGACTGCGGTTGAGTAAAAATGGGTTTGGCTACATCAAAAAGAATATCAGAGGCTTCAATAAAGCGGCACAAGGGAGTCCCTATCTGGTTTTAACGGATTTAGATCAGACAGATTGCCCCATCACCTTAATTCAAGACTGGTTAGGTGGTCAACCGAAACATCCCAATCTTCTCTTTCGGATTGCTGTGCGAGAGGTTGAGTCTTGGCTTTTGGCAGATCGTCGGGCATTTTCTGATTTTTTTGCCGTAGATTTAGCCAAAGTACCCCAAAATCCAGACCAGGTTGATGACCCGAAACGAGACTTAATCAATTTAGTCAGAACTTCAAAACAAAAAGATCTAAGACAGGCGATTGTGCCAGAACAAGGTAGTACGGCAAAGGTTGGTAAAGACTACAATGCACCGCTGTTGAAATTTATCAGCCAGCCGTGGCGTGTTCGGGAAGCAATGAACCAGTCGAAGAGCCTTCAACGGACTGTTTTCGCCTTAGAAGCCTTCCAGTTTTGACTCGTCATTACTCCCCTTGAGGCGGGTCAATCCTACGTTAACGCACCGCCACAACTCGAACCACATCCCGCCGTACAGCCATAACAATAGTCCCGAGTTTGGATTTGTTCAATGACATCCAAACTCCCCGCCTGCAACAACGTCTGCACTGTTAACGGTTCTCCCGTCGCCGCGAGAGCCTCAACCCCCTCCATCTGGTTGAAATCACAATCATAGATATTTCCCAGATAATCCACCGAAAGCTGATTACGACACATCACCCCCGCCACCGTCGCGGAATTGAAATTGGCTTCCAAAAAAGCCGTGTAAGATTCATGTAGATGCTGACGTTGCAAAAACTGTTTAGTCCGTCCAATGGGGAGATTGGTAATCGTCAAAAGATTGTTAAACTCAACGCCAAATTGCTCCCCTAAATGAGCTTTATAGGCGGCTTCCAATGCCTTCTGATCTGGCGGGAGTCGAAAGTCATCCTGAGACCAAGGCATCGGCGGATTATAGACTAAATCTAAGCTCAGTTCTGGGTGTCGTCCATATCCCAATTGATTGAGCCATTGCAGGGCGCGAATTGACTCATCAAACACGCCATTTCCGCGCATTTTATCAACATTGTCTGCCAGATAACAGGGCAGCGAGGCAACCACTCGAAGCTGATTTTGAGCGAAATACTCTGGCATATCGTCATAGCCAGGGACAAAGTAAATGGTTAAGTTGGAGCGAACAATAACCTCTTTTCCATTGGCTCTAGCGGCTTCAACTAAGGGCTTAAACCCCTTGTGCATTTCCGGCGCTCCGCCGGTTAAATCAAGAGTTTTAATCTGAGGAAACTGCTCAATTAAGGTGACTAAATCCTGCCAAGTTTCTCGCGAAATTTCTTCGGTTCGCTTCGGGCCAGCTTCGACATGACAATGGCTACAGGCGAGATTGCAGCGTTTCCCGAGGTTCACCTGCAACACTGAGATTTGTTGTTTGGTTAGGGGTGCGTCAAGCTTGTGATGAAATGGGGTAATGGTTTGAGAGCGAGTCGGAGCTTGTACCATGAAGAATAGGATACGTTAGATGTTCAAATCGTGCAACAAGGGTGAGGTAAGAGAGTCCTCACCCAAATGTTTAAGCGTTAATAAGTTGAACGGAATTAAACTAGGAACAGCAGGATTGTTTAGGGGTGGATGAGGGTTGGGAGGATTGCGATCGCACCGCCGAAGGGCCAGGAGTCGCTTTTACGGTTCCTTTATAGGCGCGAACCGTCAGCGATCGAAACTCAATTCCATCAACAACTTGCCAAGGTTCTTCCTGACGACTGAGGACATTAACATCACGAAATCCCACCTGCTCAAACTTTTTAGGAAACTCCGCTTCTTGGAACGCCCCAGCAATACAACCACTCCATAAGTCGGGGTCATTGAGAATCGTCTCGGTGGGGAATTGGTCACTCACAATATCGGAAATAACCGCCCGACCACCGGGTTTAAGAACTCGGAAAATCTCTTGGAAAAGCTGCTGTTTGTCCCGAGGACGCACTAAATTAAGGACACAGTTGGAGACGACCACATCAAGGCTATTGTCAGCAATCAGGGGCGTTTCTCGGCGGATGCGATCGCAGGCTTGTTCAAAGTCAGACAAGTCCTCTAAATTGTGAATCGGATGTTCACTCAGCCAGTGTTGAACCTGCTGCATATCAAGGGCTAAATCTTGAATTTTACCCTTGACAAATGATAGGTTTTGATATCCGATTTTTTCGGACATCTCATCTTGATACTTGCGAGCTAAGGCTAACATTTTGTCATTGAAATCAACCCCAATCACGGAGCCATTAGCCCCAACCTTTTGAGACAGGATATAACAGATTTTTCCAGCCCCCGATCCCAAATCTAAAACGGTTTCGCCAGCCTGAACATAACGAGAGGGGTCGCCGCAGCCATAATCTTTCTCCAAAATTTCTTGGGGAATCAGCTTCAAATAGGTGTTGTCGTACTCGGTGGGACAACACAAACTCGGCTGAACTTGGTCGGCTCCAGCTTGATAGCGCTCTAGCACCACCTGTTCGACATCATAAGTCTGAGATGAGGTCTGGGAAGAGGTCTGGGAAGAGGTCTGGGATGAGTTTGGACGCAGGGTCGAGGGAGTGTTTTGGGTCATAATCAAAAAATCGGGTCAGTTCTTGTACTGTATCGCGATCGCCCC
>SIHH01000533.1 GCA_004299065.1 Phormidium sp. SL48-SHIP
CTAAATTGGAAGCGATCGCCCCAAGAGATATTGCTGTTTGTTCCGTAATGATTTAATACGGGTCACTCACAATACAAGAGAGTTTGAACGGGTAGCGGAGTTGAAATTGGAAGATTGGGACCTGTAGGATCTGAGCGCGACAGTCCTGAAGAGGACGTGATTTTGGGGAGGTTCCTCAGTCACTCCAGACACTCGGTGTCTTAACTTGGACAGTGACCTGATAGAGTGGGGGGAGTCTGTTGCGATCGCCGGTGCCGTCTCAGGAGGAGGGGACGGAGCGGGAGTTTGAGCGGCGGCTGGATTGGGTCGAGAGTATAATGGCTTGTAGGGGCGAACCTTGGTCACTGAGCGATAGTCGAAATACGCAGTTTTATGTTGACTCGGCGCTGTGGGGAGCTGTCTGATAGAAACTTGAAACTATTATAGGAGCGGACGATGAAAACCATTGAAACTCAACAAGCCAAACAGCAATTAGATGAGATGATTGACCAGGTTATCATAGATGTTGAACCGACAATCCTACGGAATCAAAAGGGTCAAGAAGCGGTTTTGATGTCGTTAGAAGAGTTTAGTGCTTGGCGGGAAACGATTTATCTTTTGTCTAATCCAGCCAATGCGTCTCATCTTCTTGAATCTATCAAGCAGGCTGAGTCAGGTCAGACTATCATCAAGGAACTTCTGGATGAATGAAGGTAAGTTTTACTGAGTTGGCTTGGTCTGATTATCTCTGGCTACAAAAGAAGGATAAGAGGCTTTTAAAACGGGTCAATCTTCTGATTAAAGATGTGATGAGGGATGCGTTTGAGGGGATTGGCAAGCCAGAACCTTTGAAGGGAAATTTATCGGGTTACTGGTCAAGGCGGATTGATGGGGAGCATCGTTTGGTGTATCAGGTGGTTGGGGGTGAAATTTTAATTATTTCCTGTCGGTTTCACTATGAGAGATGACCAGGGAGGTTTAATACGGGTCACTCACAATACAAGAGAGTTTGAGCGGGTAGCGGAGTTGAAATTGGAAGAT
>SIHH01000180.1 GCA_004299065.1 Phormidium sp. SL48-SHIP
GCGCCCCTGACCCCGATGAGACTCCAGTGGCTGAACAAGCTCCCACCGATGCACCAGCTGATGCACCGGACAATGGAGAGGAGGAAATTCCTGAAGCTGAACCCTTTGAATCCCCGCTTGTGGAAGAAGACGAGGAGACAGCAGCGGCCCCGAGTGGCTTAATCTCCTCGACCAACCCCCAAGAGCGCGGCCGTCAAGCTCAACGGAATTTAGATGCGGGTCGTGAAGACGGGGCTGACCCTTTTGGCATTTTACCCGTAGAAGTGTCCCGCAGTCAGCGACAAGCCGAAAACGTCCCCCCACAAGTCCCTGAAGAATCAGAACCAGGCGCAACCGATACCGCTAACGGAGGGAGAACAGGCAACGGTGAGGGGACAGATGGTGACGGGAGGGGACTTTCCCCGGAGAGGACTCGAGAAGATGCTGAAACGCCGGATGGAATTGCTGCTGGCCCCCCACTTCCCCCTTTAACTGGACAAACGATGGAGTCACTTCCGGATATCAATCCAGGCGACTTTCAAATTCCTGCCCTGCGTCCTTCGCGAAGTGTCAGAGCTGAAGATTTGGATACCGACGAGATCCCGATGGCTGAGGAACCCGGTGAAGACAGTGAAAGCTCTGAACCGATGCCTGAGCCGACTCCCCCCCCTCCAGAGATCGATTTGGCACAGGGAACTGAGGTTACGGGTGTAATCGAGGTAGGCGGCGATGTTCAGGTCATTTTACAAACTCCCGGTTCTGCTTTTAGTCGTTATGTTCGTGTTGGAGATACCATCGCAAATGGGGAAGTCCGCGTAGTTCGAGTTGAACGTCTAGGCGGTGAGCCATTAGTGATTTTGGAACAAAACGGCGTAGAGGTGGCTCGGGGTATAGGTGAACCGGCGATTGAGGGGGAGGATGAAACCATGACTAACTGGGTCGGTTCCCGTTAGAGATTTCCAAGCTATCAGCTAGTCCGGTTTTTAATCCAGTATTAACACTGAACTGATAACGATTCACTGATACTATTCACTCAATCATGAACAAGCTTAGTGCAGTTCTGACACCACTTCTGGGCTTCAGTCTCTGGATTGGGGTTCTACCCTTGAGGGGACAAGCTCAAGAGGACATCCGTGACCCGCAATGTGATCCAGCGTTCTTGTTAGATACAGGTTCGGGCTACGGTCGTTGTAATTATGGAGAAGGACGCAGTTATATCGGTTCGTTCAGTGATTTTTTACCCAATGGACGAGGTATTCTCACGTTGGTTGATGGAACTCGCTATGAAGGAGAGTTTAAGGACGGTTTACCCGATGGTAGGGGTCGTTTGATTCGTCCCGATGACTCTCGCTATGAGGGAATATTCAGAGAAGGAGCGATCCGAGAAGGAACGGCATTTTACACCAATGGAGATCGCTATGAAGGTTCTTTTTCGGGGGTACCACGGACAGAGAACGTGACGACTCTAGTCCCCGTGGGAACAACCTTACAAGGGGAACCTATTTTAGAAACGGAACAAGTTGAACGAATCTTTTTTAGTAGTCAGCCTGATGGAGATGGCCGCTATGTTTTCGCCAATGGCAATCGCTTTGAAGGGGAGTTTTTTGCTGGACAACCCTTTGGACGAGGAACGTTTCGCCATTCCACGGGAACCACTTGCACAGGTTTTTTCTACACCACCAATTTTGATGCCAACAATGCGACCTGTACCTATGGTGATGGCCGTCGCTATGTCGGAGAACTACGACAGGGACGACCTCATGGCACAGGTACGATGAGGTTTCCCGATGGACGACAGGTGGTCGGAGCGTTTCGCGATGGTCAACCGGTCAGTTTCAGCGGTTATAACTAATCCCTCTCCCGCTTCGGGTTAAGCCAAGCTGACCTAGCCAGTTTCCCCCTCTCCCGAACCCGTCGAGAGAGGGGGAAAACCTGAGGTTAAACTTAGTGGAACTGAGGACTGTGACGAATTAAGCCCATGAACTCTTGGCGAGTCCGTGCGTCATCCGCAAACACGCCTCGCATGGCGCTGGTGGTCGTCCAGGAACCGGGTTTTTGCACCCCACGCATGACCATGCACATATGGGTGGCTTCGATGACAACGGCCACGCCTTGGGGTTTGAGAACCTCTTGTAAGGCGTCGGCGATTTGTCCCGTCAGACGCTCTTGAACCTGGAGACGACGGGCAAACATTTCACAAATGCGGGCAATTTTAGACAGGCCAATCACTTTCCCGTTGGGGATGTAGGCGACATGAGCATGGCCGATAATGGGCAACATATGATGTTCACAGGTGCTAAATAACGTGATGTCGCGCACCAAAACCATCTCATGGGAGTTTTCATTGAAGATGGCACCGTTGAGCAGTTCTTCGAGGGATTGGTCGTAGCCAGAAGTGAGGAATTGCCAGGCTTTGCTGACTCGTTTGGGGGTGTCTCGTAATCCTTCGCGATCGGGATCTTCTCCGAGTTCTGTTAGCAGGGTGCGGATTGAGTTACGCATTTCCTGGTCAGAAACGGTTGTATGTCCGTTGGTTTCGAGTTGTTTTTCAAGTCGATCTGTACCGATGAGTTCAGAGGGATTGGATAGTGTCATTAGGCTGTTGAAAATCAGTATCTGTGAGGAAATCGGACGTTAGATTCGGTCTTAGCAAGGCGGCAAAAAAAAGCATTGCTGAGTTGGGCAGTTAATTAACTGCTGTTGAATCTAGGAAACATGGATGTTTCTCCAAAAACGCGAGTGAATTCGCAACGAAAATTAACCATGAATGGTCAAGTTAGAGGCTCGCAACCCTGACATGGCAGGGAGCAGAACTATTTTTGTTAACTGAGTTTCTTGAAAAAATGCCACTTGCTCTGAATACCGCATCGGACAGGCGATCGCTTGAGACTCGATAAAATTCGCTAGATAGATCGAGTGCGATCGCAGACAAAGGAGACGGTTTTAAAAGCATGGGCAAAGGCAATAGCTGTCCCGATTTTGCTAGAGTTCCCGAGGGTTTAGGTTAGATTGGCTGAAGTTGCCGTGGCGCATCAAAACCCGATTTTGAAAACCCATGACAACCGAACAGAATCGTAAATCACCTTCACGATTCTAACATCTTTTTCAGGCGATCGCCGAGATTTTGCCTAATATCTTTAAATTTTCGTCAATCTGAAACTGACAGACAACTGACGAACAAAGACTTAGGTGGCTTCAATACTTTTAATATCGACAGATCCGAGATCACTCTCATTCGCCGCCAAAACTAAGGCCTTTTGTTTCATCGTTTTGAAAATGTTGTAAAAGCCATTGGCACGAGAGGGGGTTAAACTCGCCTGTAAGCCCGTCTCCTGAATAAAATCCGGGGCCAGCTTAACAATTTCTTCAGGACTTAAGCCTTCAGTCCCCCGAATCAGGAACGCCAGCAGTCCCTTCGTCAACTGAGCATCCGAATCCCCATTAAAACAAACCTTTCCGGCGTCATCGAGCTGTGCGGTGATATAAACCTGAGACACACAGCCCTTAACCTTATTTTCAGGGATTTTCTCAGCTTCAGGCATCTCAGGCAGCTTTTTCGCCAACCAGAGCAATTGCTCATAACGCCGTTTGGGGTCAGAGGCTCGCTGGAACCGTCGAACCATCTTGTCCAGTTCTGGGGGAAGTTGAGGAGTCGTCATCGTCAAATCTTCGAGGTCAAATCTTCGAGGTCAAATCTTCGAGGAGGCTATTCGCGGTCAGGGATCAAAACAGAGGTCAAGCATCGGGGCGGACACCTCAACAGCCAGGTTGAGATAGCCAGCCCCCATCGGACAGGGAAGAGTCAGACCCCTAAACCTCAAACCAGAAGTAACTTCGTTTTTTCCTGAGTGGGAGTTCCCTGGCGATCGCCGCCCATGGTTCCATAGAGTTCACAGGAGTTATTGGGGCTTTCATACAGGCGTAACTTCTCCAAGCTCAAACCGAGTTCTCGCAGGGGTTCGAGGAGCAGATTCCGAATATAAATCGCAATATTCTCAGCCGTCGGAACCACCGTCTCAAAATGAGGAATATCTTTATTAAGGAAGCGATGATCGAGCGGCTCAATCACCACCTCTTGAATTAAATGACGTAACGCCCCTAACTCCACCACCATCCCCGTGCGGGGATGAACCTCCCCACAGACAGTCACATCCAGATGATAGTTATGACCATGGCCATGAGGACGAGCGCATTTGCCATAAACACCACAATTGGTCGTATAATCCAGGTCTGGACGAGCAAGGCGATGGGCCGCGCTGAAATAGGTATTGACGGTCAGACGGGCTTGCATGGTATAAATTCTAAGCTTGTCGGGCAAGATACAAAACTTTACTCAATATTATCTCACGGGGCCGGGAATTCGGGGAAGAGAAATTCTCAGGTTCAGAGTTTTTCCTGGGCGATCGCCGGTCATTTTCGCCCCCCAGCAGCGCCCGAGACCCTATCCCTGAGGTGAATCCGCCGCATCTGGCGCAGAGTCAGCCCAGAGCAAATCGCGTCGATAAAGCGGCTAAATCAAGACAAGGCGACTCCTCAAGCGATCGCACCCGAACAGGTGGCCGTATCATTTGGGTAGGCGATCGCCCCAACCGGTCAACCCAACCCAACAAACGCCCCCTCGCTCCACCTGTTCCGAGCCATACTCCTCAACCATGTCCGACCTCGACCTAAACCAGCTTTTTCCCTTTCCCCTCGACGACTTTCAACACGAGGCGATCGCCGCCCTCAACGCCGGCCAATCCGCGATCGTCTGCGCCCCCACCGGGTCTGGCAAAACCCTCATCGGCGAATATGCCATCTACCGCGCCCTCACCAACCAGCAGCGCGTCTTCTACACCACCCCCCTCAAAGCCCTCTCCAACCAAAAACTTCGAGACTTCCAAGAGCAATTTGGTCATCCCAACGTCGGACTCCTCACCGGCGACCTCTCCTTCAACCGCGATGCCCCCATCATCGTCATGACCACCGAGATCTTCCGTAACATGCTCTACGGAACCCGCATCGGCGAAGTCGGAACCTCCATCCAGGGCGTACAAACCGTCGTCCTCGATGAATGTCACTACATGAACGATCGCCAACGCGGAACCGTCTGGGAAGAATCCATCATCTACTGTCCCCCCGAAATCCAACTCGTGGGCCTCTCCGCCACCGTCGCCAACAGCGACCAACTCACCGATTGGATTAGCCAAGTCCACGGTCCCACCGCACGCATCTATTCCGAACATCGCCCCGTTCCCCTACAATTCCTCTTCTGTAACCGCAAAGGCGTCTTTCCCCTCCTCAACTCAGACAACACACTCAACAACCGCCTCAAACCACGCCGGGGCAGCCAAAACCGCCGCCGTAGCCGTCGTGACGGCCTCGCCATCAGCTACGTCGTCTCCCAACTGCGCAAACGGGAGATGTTGCCGGCCATTTACTTTATCTTTAGCCGTCGGGGCTGCGATCGCTCCGTCAAAGACATCGGCACCCTCAGCCTCGTCAACGACAGCGAAGCCGCCCAACTCAAAACCACCATCGACGAATTTTTGCGACAAAACCCCGACGCCGGCCGCGAAGGACAAGTCGAACCCCTCTACCGAGGCATCGCCGCCCACCACGCCGGCATCCTACCCGCCTGGAAAGGCCTCGTCGAACAACTCTTCCAACGAGGACTGATTAAAGTCGTCTTCGCCACCGAAACCCTCGCCGCCGGCATCAATATGCCCGCCCGCACCACCGTCATCTCCAGCCTGTCCAAACGCACCGATCGCGGCCATCGCCTCCTCACCGCCTCCGAATTCCTACAAATGGCCGGACGGGCCGGACGGCGAGGCATGG
Organism: Phormidium sp. SL48-SHIP; assembly: GCA_004299065.1. Classification (GTDB taxonomy): domain Bacteria; phylum Cyanobacteriota; class Cyanobacteriia; order Cyanobacteriales; family Geitlerinemataceae; genus Sodalinema. The sequence continues at coordinate 5,800 of SIHH01000180.1, forward strand.
ACGAACAAGGCTATGTCGTGACCCTAGACACCCCCTTTGAAGGGGCCGTCGAAGCCGCCAACCTGGCCACCTCCAAAGCCGATCCCCTGGTGAGTCAATTCACCCCCAACTATGGGATGGTCCTCAACCTGCTGCAAACCCACAGCCTCGACGAAGCCAAAGAACTCATCGAACGCAGCTTCGGGCAATATCTAGCGGGCCTCGGCCTACGACCCCAACAACAGGCCCTAAAAGACCTCGACGCCGAAATTACCGCCGCCCAAAGCAAATTTGAACAAGTTGACCCCGAATACCTAAATAGCTACGAAAAACTCCAAGAACGGCTCAAAGAAGAACGCCGCATCCTCAAAACCCTGCAACAACAGGCCGGCGAAGTACAAAATAAATCCCTCACCGTCGCCCTACAATTCGCCGTCGCCGGGAGCATCGTGCAACTCAAAGGCGCCAACGTGCCAGTCTCCGAGCCTCTCAACGCCGTCTTAGTGACCAAACGACCGGGACCCGGCAAAGCCCCTTATCTCATCTGTCTCGGGGCAAATAACCGCTGGTACGTCGTCACCACCAAAGACGTGGTGAGTCTGCGGGGAGAATTTCCCCGGTTAGAGGCCGTAGACTCCCTCACCCCGCCCCCTGAGATGCCGCCCAAACCCGGACAAACCCGAAACGGCAACCCAGACACCGAAGCCGTCGCCGCCCAAATTCCCGCCCTAGCGGCCCCAGACATTCCCCCAGAAGTGCAAGAATGGCAAGACCGGGTAGCCGAGATTACCGCCGAACTCGAACGCCATCCCCTGAATGAATTTGGCAATCCCGGAACCCTCATCAAACGGGCTAAACGCCTGGCCCGTCTGCAACGACAACGGCAAGAACGCGAAGAAACTATCCGTGTCAACCTGGCTCGTCACTGGGAGGACTTTCTCGATCTCATCGATATCCTAATTGAGTTTGACTGCTTAGATGGCCTCTCCATGAAACCCACCCGTTTGGGAGAATCCATTGCGGCTGTACGGGGAGACAATGAACTGTGGTTAGGCTTAGCCATCACCAGCGGCCAATTCGATCGCCTGACGCCGGAACAGTTCGCCGCCGCCTGTGCAGCCCTCGTCATGGAAGTGCGTGCCGATACCTGGACCCGCTACAGCATCACCCCAGAAGTCGAAGAAGCGTTAGGGGGATTACGGGGGTTACGCCGCAACGTCATTCAGATTCAATGGCGCTATCAGGTGGCGTTCCCGGTGTGGTTAGAATGGGACGCGCTGGGGTTAGTGGAATACTGGGCCTATGGGGTGGAATGGACGGAACTGTGCGAAAACACCAGCCTCGATGAAGGAGATATTGTCCGCATTTTACGGCGAACGCTCGATTTTCTCTCTCAGATTCCCCATATTCCTCATGTCAGTCCAGAACTGCGTCGTTTGGCCTGGGATGCGAGTGAGTTGATTAATCGTTTTCCGGTTCGCGATGAGGTTTAGGGGAGAGGGAACACCGGACCGGGGAACCGGGTGAAGCTACCCCTAGGTCTTCGGATGGAGGGGATGGCTGTTGCCCCGACAGCCATCTGTTGCCCGATTTTTCAATGTTTTCAATGTTAGGCGGGGGGCGCACTATCCCGATTAGAGCAGCCGGCTACGGGTCAAGATATACGGTAAACTCGGGGTCGTCAGGGACAAAAAACCGTCGATGCGTTTATACTATTATTTAGGCTGGTAATCTGGGACTGGAACCCTGGCGATCGCCTGAGAAATTAGCAAGTTTAGATAAAGGTTATCTAGGAGTTAAATCTAATGGATGAAATCATTAGAAAACTAGCAGGTGTCGGCTTACCAGCGGTAATTCTCCTAATTACCATGGCGACAACAGGGTTGACTGGAGCCGCTGCCATAACGGCTGCCTTGGCAATGTTAGGACCGGGTGGAATGATTGGCGGAATTGTCTTTTTAGGAATTATCGGACTAGCATCAGACGCATTAGCTAAGTATGGTTTAGAGTCGGTTTTGGTTGAGATTTATAAGACACGTCTGCAAGATGGAGAATCTAGCTCCAATCTCTACAAAGAAATTGCTTGGCTGCCCATTTCGGATGAGCTGAAGTTGGTTTTAAAGGATAAAATCGCTCGTGATTCTGGGTGAAATTAAGGGGTCTTCTGGATCTACGGTGGGATTTGTTACAGAATATACAAAATTGTAGTAGTAGGGGCGAAAAATTTTTCGCTCCTACAGTAACGGGTGTAATCTGCCATAAATTTTCCTTATCACCCTAAACCCAGAAGACCCAAATTAAGATTCAGTTCAATGACTTTCTAGAATTGCGATCGCAGTTTGTCCACTG
>SIHH01000534.1 GCA_004299065.1 Phormidium sp. SL48-SHIP
TTGACATTGCCAACCAAAAAGCATCAAATGCAAGGGCTGACATTAACAATGCCCTTAAAGCTCTCGCAACACTATCCTCTGGAACTACGGCACCACCCAACACTTATGCCAACATGCTTTGGTATGACACGGGCAATAACATCTTAAAAATGAGGAGTAAAGCCGATGATGCTTGGATTAACGTAGGGTATATCGACCAAAGCAACAACGAGTTCAAGCCTTATGTTGGTGGGACACAAGTTGATACCCAATCCACCGCTACTTGGGAAGCAGGCACCAGCACGACCGAGAGTCTAGTTAGTCCGGCGAAGGTGAAGGCGGCGATTGAGGCATTGGTTCCATCCTCAGATGAGGGTATTGGTGTCGGGCAAACGTGGGTTGATGGTTTAGCAAGCAGAGTGGTTGGAACTCCTTATCAAAACACCACAGGGAAGCCCATATTTGTTGTTATTTATACTGGTGCTGGTTCAGGTTCTGACGTAGAAGTTTCAGAAACAAGCTCGACAGGCCCGTGGAAGTCAGTTAGCAGAGGCCAAACAATCGATAGCGCTGAAAGGAATTTCGCCTGCTTCATAGTTCCAGAGGGGCACTATTACCGTGTAACTGCCGGAACAATTCGCAACTGGTCGGAGCTTCGATAATGGAACACGGATTTTTTCACCCCTCGCGCGGCTATTGGCAGACCAACAGCGAACCGCCGCAGCACATCCTTGATGGATACCCCGAAGGCACGGTTGAAGTGCCTCTCAAGCCGGGTGCGAATTACGAATGGGATGGCTTGAAATGGGTCCAACTGCCCCCTCCGGCACCCACAGAAGATGAAATCCTGTCTCAAAGGGATGCACTCCTCAAGGAATCCGATTGGACCCAACTCCCTGACACCCCCGTGGATCAATCCACTTGGGTTACCTATCGGCAGGAACTCAGGGACATCCCCCAGCAGGAGGGCTTCCCCGAGAGCGTCATTTGGCCCACTAAACCGGAGCAATAATGTCATACCAATTTTCACAACGTAGTCT
>SIHH01000181.1:0-2342 GCA_004299065.1 Phormidium sp. SL48-SHIP
ACAAAAAACCCCCCGCAAACCCGTTGCGAGGGGAGGTGCATCGAAAGATACACCCGAGTTGGGGTGAGAGAAATCTCACCCCAGAGCAATCTCTTAGTAGTCGAAATCGCCACCCATACCAGCGCCAGCGGGAGCGCCTTCTTTGGGTTCAGGCTTATCGACGATGATGCACTCAGTGGTCAAGACCATACCGGCGATAGAAGCGGCGTTCTGGGTCGCAGAACGGGTCACTTTCGCGGGGTCAACAATACCTGCCTCGAACATATCGCAGAACTCGCCGTTAGCCGCGTTGTAGCCAACGTTGAAGTCTTTTTCCTTCACCCGTTCAGCAATCACTGCACCGTTTTGGCCGGCGTTCTCAGCAATGCGTTTCAGGGGAGAGGTCAAGGCGCGAGCCACAATCAGCGCACCGGTGAGTTCTTCGTTCTCCAGGTTGCTGTTGGCCCACTCTTCCAAGCCAGGAGCCAGGTGCGCCAAGGTCGTACCACCACCGGGGACGATTCCTTCTTCAACAGCCGCTTTCGTGGCGTTGATGGCATCTTCCAGGCGCAGCTTACGGTCTTTCATTTCCGTTTCAGTGGCTGCACCGACTTTGATGACGGCCACACCGCCGGAGAGTTTCGCCAAACGCTCTTGCAGTTTTTCTTTGTCGTAGGAAGAATCGGTTTCTTCCATTTGACGACGGATTTGTTCGCAACGAGCTTTAACTTCGGCTTCGTTACCTTCGGCGACAATGGTGGTGTTGTCTTTGGTGATGGTGATGCGACGAGCGGACCCGAGCATTTCCAGTTTGGCGCTTTCGAGTTTCAGGCCAGCATCTTCGGTGATGACTTGACCGCCGGTGAGAACCGCGATATCGTCGAGCATCGCTTTACGACGATCGCCGAATCCAGGAGCCTTCACAGCGGCCACGTTCAGCACACCGCGCAGACGGTTCACCACGAGAGTCGCCAGGGCTTCTTTCTCGATATCTTCGGAGATAATCAGTAGGGGTTTGCCCGAACGAGCTACTTGTTCGAGGATAGGAACTAAGTCTTGAACCAAGCTGATTTTCTTGTCCGTCAGCAAGATGTAAGGCTCATCTAACACCGCTTCCATGCGCTCGGTGTCGGTGGCGAAGTAGGGAGAGATGTAGCCTTTGTCAAAGCGCATCCCTTCGGTGATTTCCAGTTCGGTGGTCATGGATTTCCCTTCTTCGAGGGAGATGACCCCTTCTTTGCCAACCTTGTCCATAGCGTTGGCAATCATTTGGCCGACTTCTTCGTCGTTACCAGCGGAGATGGTTCCCACTTGGGCGATCGCCGTGGAATCTTCCACAGGACGCGCATGAGCGGCAATTTTCTCAACCAGATGGGCGGTGGCGCGGTCAATTCCCCGTTTGAGGGCAATGGCGTTGGACCCAGCGGCGACGTTGCGTAGGCCTTCTTTAACCATGGCGTGAGCCAGAACCGTCGCGGTGGTGGTTCCGTCTCCGGCGGCGTCGTTGGTTTTCGAGGCCGCTTGACGAATCAACGAGACACCGGTGTTTTCAACGTTGTCTTCGAGTTCGATTTCTTTGGCGATGGTGATGCCATCATTGACGATCTGAGGTGCGCCAAATTTTTTCTCCAGAACCACGTTGCGGCCTTTGGGGCCAAGGGTAACAGCAACGGATTCAGCCAGGATATCCATGCCTCGTTCTAAGGCGCGGCGGGCGTTTTCGTTATAAATGATGCGTTTTGCCATAGTAGCTCTTTGGGGGTGAATTTACAGAAAAATGGATGAAATCGAGGGGATGGCTCAGACGTTACTGAACGATCGCCAGGATGTCTTTTTCAGACAGAAGTACGAACTCATCGCTACCGAGTTTGATGTCGGTTCCGGCGTACTTGGAGTAGAGAACTTTGTCTCCGACTTGGACATCTACTTCTTGCCGAGTCCCGTCTTCGTTGCGTTTGCCGGGGCCGACTTGGACGATTTCACCGACTTGGGGCTTTTCCTTGGCGCTATCGGGCAGGAGGATACCACCAGCGGTTTTCTCCTCCGAGGCACTCACCTTAACAAAAACACGATCCGCGAGAGGTTTAACGGTGGAAACACTCAGAGATACGGCTGCCATAGAAAGACTCTCCAAAATTTACAAGTTACGTTAGTCTTATTGAGGTTGTTCCAATCCACGATCCCGGCTCAAACAGCCTCCGAAGCGGTGGACAGTTGCCAAGATTGCGGTGTTGGTGTGAGTGATTTAGCACTCTCAACCTCTGAGTGCTAATGTACCGGAAAACAACACCCCACTGCAACTTGGGGGTTAGTACGGGTTCCCGAACTGACGAGATCCAATGGGGGCGATCGCCACCACGCCA
>SIHH01000181.1:2442-8113 GCA_004299065.1 Phormidium sp. SL48-SHIP
CCAAAAATTGGATGCAGCCTCTTGCCTCAAAGCGGTGCGTCCCGGCAGTTTTAACCCCCTTGGTTGAGGCCAAAAATTGAATGCAGCCGGGACGCACCCTACCCGATTGCCTGTTCCGGTGTTCCCTGTTCCCTGTTCCCTGTTCCCTGTTCCCTGTTCCCTTCTCCCCCCAAAGTCGTGAGGAGTTGACAAAACATTTCTCAACGAGCAGCTTTTGCGTTATTACAGAGAGATTGCAAATCAGCGGCAAAACACGATCATGGTAGAGTTGACCCCCAATCCTAGTTACAGTCTCACCCTGCGCTTCCGACTCCCCAACCGCGCCGGAATGTTAGCCGGTGTCGTCGGTTCCATCGCCTCGGTGGGTGGAAATCTTGGGCAAATTGATTTAGTTGAACAGAGTCGGTATACCTCAATTCGGGATGTGACGGTGGATGCGTCGAGTACGGAACACGCCGATCGCATTGTGCAATCGGTGAAAGCCTTAGCCGACATTGAGTTACTGGAGGTGTACGATCGCACCTTCAACCTACATCGCGGCGGCAAAATCCGCATCGAAAGCCGTCTCCCTCTCAAACATCAGTCGGATCTGGCCATGGCCTACACCCCAGGAGTGGGACGAATTTGTAATGCGATCGCCGAAGACCCCAACCAAGTCTATAATTTGACCGTCAAGGGCAATATGGTGGCCATTGTCACGGACGGCAGTGCGGTGTTAGGACTGGGTAATCTCGGGCCAGAAGCCGCCTTACCGGTCATGGAGGGGAAAGCGATGCTATTTAAGGAGTTCGCCGGCATTGATGCGTTTCCCATCTGCCTCAACACCCAGGATGTGGATGAGATTGTCGAAACCGTCAAACGGATTGCGCCGGTGTTTGGGGGGGTGAATTTAGAAGATATTGCTGCACCGCGCTGTTTTGAGATTGAACGCCGCTTGCGGGCCGAAACAGATATTCCCATTTTCCATGATGACCAACATGGAACCGCCATTGTCACCCTAGCGGCCCTGATTAATGCCCTACGTCTGGTGAATAAGTCCCTAGAGGAGATTCGCATTGTCATGAATGGGGCGGGGGCTGCGGGATTGGCCATCGCCCGTTTGTTGCAAAAGTCCGGGGCGCAAGAGATCGTGATCTGTGACTCGAAGGGCATTATCTCCCGCGATCGCGATCTACAAGCCGATAAACAAGCCTTCGCGGTGGAACGCGGCGGAACGCTTGCGGATGCGATGAAAGGGGCGGATGTGTTTATTGGGGTGAGTGTGCCAGGAGTCTTGACGGTGGAGATGGTGGACACCATGGCCCAGGATGCGATCGTCATGGCCATGGCCAACCCCATCCCGGAAATTCAGCCGGAGTTAATCGAGTCTAAGGTGGCGGTGATTGCCACGGGCCGCAGTGACTATGCCAATCAGATTAATAATGTCTTGGCCTTTCCCGGCATTTTCCGAGGCGCCCTCGATTGTCGGGCCTCGGATTTAACCATCAATATGTACATTGAAGCCGCCAGTGCGATCGCCTCGCTGGTTTCGCCGACTCAACTCAACCGGGAATACATTGTCCCCTCGGTGTTTGATGAGCGGGTGGCCACAGCCGTCTCAGCGGCGGTACAGCGGGCCGCACGAGAGGAAGGGGTAGCACGTAATTGATGAAGATGAATGAATAGATAAACAAAGCCCCGCATCACCCTAAGGAATGCGGGGTCACTGTTTCTATCAGAATGTCAGAATGTCAGAATGTCAGATCATTGGGGGAGTTAGCGGATGTATTCTTTGAGAATACTGTTGCGATTGGGATGACGCAATTTCCGCAGGGCCTTGGCTTCAATCTGGCGAATGCGCTCGCGAGTCACATTGAAGATTTGTCCAATCTCTTCGAGGGTCTTCATGCGTCCATCATCCAAGCCATAGCGTAGGCGCAAGACATCCCGTTCGCGGGGGCTGAGGGTATCGAGGACACTTTCGAGATCTTCGCGCAGGAGGCTTTTGGAGACCTGATCCTCGGGAGTTTCGCCATCGGACTCGATGAAGTCTCCCAGGCGAGAATCTTCTTCTTTACCGATGGGAGTTTCCAGAGAAATCGGCAGTTGGGCCGATTTGGCAATAAAGCGCAGTTTCTCGATGGTCATCTCCATGCGAGTGGCGATTTCTTCCTCGGTGGGTTTGCGGCCCATTTCTTGGGAGAGGAGTTTGGTGGTTTTCTTGATGCGGGAGATGGTCTCGTAGAGGTGAACCGGAAGCCGAATGGTGCGGGATTGGTCGGCGATGGCCCGTGTAATCGCCTGACGAATCCACCAGGTGGCGTAGGTTGAGAATTTGTAGCCTTTTTCGTGGTCAAACTTCTCAGCGGCGCGAATCAGGCCCAAACTACCCTCTTGAATCAAATCTTGGAACGAGAGTCCCCGATTCATGTATTTTTTGGCGATGGACACCACCAAACGCAGGTTCGACTGCACCATTTTGTCTTTGGCGCGGCGATCGCGGTAGAGGCGACTCCGGAAGCTGTTGCTAAATTTACGACTCTGTTTGGACCAAGACTTGGTGGTTTCAGGATCGTTCAAGGCCTCTTGGACGAGGGGCCAAACGTCTTCGATGGTGTCGGGTTTTTCGCCCTTCTCTTCCGTCAGACGTTCTCGAATCGGATCGGCAATCCAGGCGAGTTTTGCCCATTCCTCGGCGTTGGGTAGATGATCGAACTCTTCTTCGAACTCTTCTTGCAGAGACTCGATATAGAGTAAATCCTCAATCAGACGAGCGAGTTCAATCTCTTCGTCGGCACGCAACAGACGGATACGTCCGATTTCTTGCAGGTACAAGCGAATCGAGTCTTCGGTGTAATGTTTTTTCTTGGGGGCAGCTTTGCGTTTTGAACGAGATTTTCCGGGTTTGGCGGCGGCTTCGCCGGAACTGGGGATATAATTGCCTTCAGACTCGTTCTCGACGACGGCTTCGTCGGGTCGAGCTTCATCTTGCATGAGTAGATCGATTTCATTGCCCGATCGACCGACCCCCGGTAGGGTGCTGGATTGAATGGTAAGTACGTTATTCGCCTGGGTCATGTCGCGTTCCTCTTGACTCGGTGTGATTCGACTGATGATGATGTGGAATTTCCTGCGTAATCTTAAACGATCTAACGCAAGTTCGGCTAGACAGTTCGCAGTCAGATCTTAGATAGGTTGTGAAAAGCTTTCTTAGCTTAACTCAAATTCTCTGAGATCGTGTCGGGTCAGGATTTGTCGGAAAAATCCTTGGGGCGGTTGAACTTGGTGATAAGCTAGACCCCATTTCATTGATGTCTGAGGTACGCCTGACCGTTGAATCACCGACGCCGTGGCTGTGGATGAGACAAAGGTTAGGAAATACCTCCCTGATTTTAGCCGTTTTTATTGAAAATGCCCTCTATGGGGTGATGGCCGGCTCGACGATGAGCGCCGTCAGATTCCTAAAAACTCGGTCAAGGTTGGTTAGTTGTTTTAAGGAGCTTTCTGTTTGAAAAGTGTACGGCGTCATAACGTCGAGTGTACTGATCGCGGATCAGGGTTGGCTACAATGGTGTTCAGTTGAAAGGTGTTCAGGTGTAATTTAACGCAACTCTTTGCATCTAGCCACTCTGAACTCCTGACTTAAGATGCCATAATTGTTGAATGTTAACAAATTGATAATTTTTTGACTGTAGCTGCTCAACAATCGTTAACGTTGTTTGCGCCACGTCCTGACCACCATAGCAACCATCATGAAGGACAATCAGGGAACCGGGTTTAACTTGCTTCATGACGCGATCGCAAACCCGTTGTACCCCCGGACGGCGCCAGTCTTCAGGGACCACACTCCACATTACCGGACGATATTGCCAAGATTGAAGTAAATGCAGGGTTTTGGGGGTAAACAGGCCATTGGGAGGTCGCACATCCCGCACTTGGGCTTTTACCCAGTCTAGGGGGCGATCGCAGGCGTTGGCGATCGCCCCCTGGGTCGCCTCTAAACTCATCTGCAATCCCCGAGAACTCAGACGAGGAAAGGCCCGGTGCGTGTCCCCATGTAATCCCAGCCAATGACCCCGTTCAAAGACCGCTCGGGCTATCTCAGGATAGCGACGCACTGAGGCCCCCAACCAGAAAAAACTGGCCGTTACCCCCAACTGATCTAACACATCGAGCAGTGGCGGGGTGTACTGGGGATGGGGACCGTCATCAAATGTGAGAGCCACCTGAGGCTGGGTTGGCTTCGCTGACCAGAGACAATCCGGAAAGATGGGGGCCAGGACTCTGTAAAGATAGGGGTAGAGCGGCGCAAACATCAGCAATAATTTGTAATGATTTGTTGCAAAGTTGTTGAGGGAAACGCCCTCGACTCGACGAGCCATTCTCATCAGCTCTGTTCCGGGGGCGCAATGGCTGAAATCTCGTCTAAATTCGCTTGGGTCTGAGCTTTTAACCGATATTCAGCTAATTTCACCTGAGCCGTCCCATAGACTGGGGTTCCTTCGGGGATTCGCTGCAAATAGGCGATCGCCTCGGGGAATTGGCCCCCCGCCGCTTGGTTATAGGCTTGTTGCAGGAGCCAGGTGGCGTGGATGGTTTTTTGCTCTTGGTATTGGGCCAATTTCTCTAGGGCGCGATCGCGGGCCTCGGTTCCTGGAGGAATCATGCGTAAATAGCCCAAGGCCTCGGTAAAGTCCCGATTGGCGGCGGCGTTATAGGCCTGTTGGAGAAGCCAGTTGGCGCGAATCTCCCGTTTTTGCCGATACTCCCGTAACTTCGGTTGTAGCCGGTGATAATAGGTGCTACCCGGTGGAATTTGCTCAAGAGCGATGATAGCGCCCCGAAAGTCCTGGTGTTGGGCGCGATGTTGGGCCAACTCAATCCAAGAGCGGGCCTGACCATCGAGTTGTTGCTGTTCCGGGGTCGAATCGGCCTCTTGAACCGGTTGAATGGAGTCCCATTGGGCGATCGCCGACGGGGAAACTGTCGCTTGCAACAAATAAGCTCCCCCGAGCAACGCCAAAAGATTAACCCCTAAGCCAACGGCCAAGCCAAGGGAGAGGGGGGTGGCCTCGCCGCAATCGGGTTCCTGGTCAGGACGCTGATCGGTGACGGAGGGGGAAACTGAGACCTCGATCACCGAGCCATCGGCTCCCTGAGGTGGACTGGGGTGGACTGGGGTGGGAGGACTGGCCGCTTCGAGGTGGGGAACTCGGAACCAGATCGACTCATGGCGGCGAGGTGTAGCTTGAGAGTCGGTCGGCTCGAACACCCAATCGAGCAAGACTAAGGTTCCCTCGTCGTCCTCGGTGATTAGCCCTTGTAGGGAGGGGGCGATCGCATCTGAGTCAGCTTCAGGGGGTCGGTTGTGCTGGAAATAGAGCATGGAGTTCGTCGGGATCAGAGATTTCAGAGGTTATCGAAGCTACATGAGGCTACATGGCTTTTACAGCAAAGGCGTCCCGCTTTCCGGTCGTTGACATCCTCTCCCTGCAACCAAGAGCGGGTATGCCGGGAGATTCCCTGGGTCGCCCCAAAGATTTCGGGCTTCAACGGGTGCCAGCTAGACTGGGTGACCCCAGCCCCCGCCGCATCCCCTCCACAGGCCATTTCAACCACCCGTTGCCCACGGGCAGCGATAACTTGTCCACTGGCTACATCACGGGGTTTGATTGACCCGCCGTTATGGCAG
>SIHH01000182.1 GCA_004299065.1 Phormidium sp. SL48-SHIP
ACAACAGGTAAGGCCCCCAAACTTGAACGACACCGAAACTCCGTTCCCTCTTGCCCCTTGCCTCTTGCCTCTTGCCTCTTGCCATCCCCTCCTGGGAGGGGTTAGGGGTGGGTTATGCCTCTTGCCTTCTTCCCCCTGTTCCCTGTTCCCTGTTCCCTGTTCCCTTTTATATGTACCACTCCAGCCAAACCCTTCACAGTTCCAGCTCAGTCTCTCGGGGGAAACACCGCGTGTTCATCGGTATGGCGCCGGGGGTGGGTAAAACCTACCGAATGCTTGATGAAGCACAACAGTTGAAGAAAGATGGAGTTGATGTGGTGATCGGTTGGCTCGAGCCTCATGGCCGCATCGAAACCTCAGAACGCGCCATCGGCTTAGAGCAGATTCCCCCTAAACCGATCGCATGGCAAGGGCGATCGCTCCTGGAAATGGACACCGAGGCGATTTTGGCGCGATCGCCCCAACTCGTCCTAGTCGATGAACTCGCTCATACCAATGTCCCCGGTTCCCCCTGTAAAAAACGCTATCAAGATGTCGAACGACTCTTAGACGCAGGGTTGGATGTCCATTCCACCGTCAACATTCAGCATTTCGAGAGTCTCAACGACTTAGTGTATAAAATCGCAGGGGTGGTGGTACGTGAGCGTATCCCCGATCGCATCATCGAACAAGCCAACGAAGTGGTCGTCGTCGATGTCACCCCAGAAACCCTCCAGGAGCGGCTCCAAGACGGCAAAATCTATAGTCCCGACAAGATCGACTCGGCTCTACAACACTTTTTTCAACGTCGCAATCTCATCGCCCTCCGGGAACTAGCACTGCGAGAAGTCGCCGATAACATCGAAGACGACACCGTCGCCGCTCATCCAGATTGCTGTCCCATCCGAGAGCGGATTCTCGTCTGTGTCTCCACCTATCCCCAATCCCTACATCTGTTGCGACGAGGGGTGCGTTTTGCCAATCGCCTCAATGGGCGACTCTATGCCCTGTTTGTGGGTAATCCTGACCAGTTCCTATCTAAAGATGAAGCGCTCCACATTGAAACCTGTCAGCGACTTTGTGAGGAGTTTGGCGGTGAATTTTTGCGAGAACGGTCAACGGAGCTCGTGGAAACCATTGTCAGCGTGGCCCAGGAGCATAGTATTACTCAGATTGTCCTGGGAGAAACCCACCGCTCTCGCTGGAGTCTGTTTTGGCGGGGGTCTCTGGTACAACAGTTGATGCGATCGCTCCCCGATGTCAGTTTACAAGTTCTGGCAACTCAGACGGATGAGCAAAAGTAATCTGCGATCGCCTCAAGATAACGACAATAACCCCAATACTAGCGGCAACGTGCCAAAGGCCAACACCGAGGACATGGCCACAACTCGCGCAGTCCGCACAGAATCGCCGCCAAACTCCTTCACCATCAAGAACGAACTCACCGCAGCGGGCATCGAACATTGCAACACCAACACCTGCAAGTCTAATCCTCCCAACCCCACTAAATGCCCCATACCATAAGCCACTGCACCACCGCCAAGCAGTCTCAAACCACTGGCGAAGAGGTCATAGGGACTCAGACGTAGAGAACTTTGGGAAATCTCTATCCCCAACACCACTAACGCCACGGGGATAGTTCCGTCGGCCAAGACTTTCAGGACGCGATCGAGTTGAAAGGGCAATTCAAAGGGCAGCAGTCGCAGGGCCAGGCCAATCAGCATCGCCCAGATTAAAGGCAGTTTCAGGGTGAATTTGAGGGCATTGGCGAACCCGCCGCCTTTGAGAATGGCGGGACCCGTGGAAAAGACCAGGAGACTGGAGATAATCAGCACGATCGCCGCTCGATTGAGTCCGTCCTCGCCAAAGGCAAACAGACTCACCGATAAGCCCATGTTGCCCGTGTTGGGAAAGGCACTGGTGGCGATCGCACTTTTGCGGACAGGGGCCGGGAACCGCAAAAGACCACTCAGCCCCCAAGCAATGGCTCCCATAAGGGCGTACGTCAAAGAAAATGCCAAAAATAACCCTTTAGCGTTTTCCAGGGTGATTGGGCTGCGATACAGGGACTCAGCCACCAGGGCGGGGGTAAAAATATAAAGGGTAATCCGCGAGAGACTGACTCGGTCGAGGGCAAAGCTTTTCCCGGCCCAGAAGCCAATCAGAACAATGGTGAGAACCGGAAGAATGGCGGAGAGGATCGCAGTCATAGGTGGGGTGGCGAAGGGGAGAACGGCGGGTTTGGCATACTAAGGATAAGCTTGTCACCCATGATGGAGGAATTTTAACCATGGCGATCGCCACTGCGCCCACTTCAACTCAACCGACTCGCACCGCCGAAGACTATCTCCGCTGGGAAGTACAACAGCCAACTCGCAATGAATATCACAACGGAGAGATTGTAGCCATGAGTGGTGGAACCCCAGCCCATAATGAAATAGCCGGCAATTTGTTTGTCTTGTTAAAGCTTGCCTTGAAACGCCAACCCTATCAGGTCTTTATCACCGACCAACGCCTCTGGATTCCCCAACGGAACACCTACACCTATCCTGATGTCATGGTGACGGGGAAACCCTGCCAATTGCAGCCGGGACGCCAAGATACGGTGATGAACCCCATTTTGCTGGCTGAGGTTCTCTCTCCCTCGACTCAGGGCTATGATCGGGGTGAAAAGTTTGCCGCCTATCGTAGCCTCGACACCGTCGAGGACTATCTCCTGATTTATCAAGACCGCCCTCTGGTTGAACATTACGCCAAGCAAACGGCCCAACAATGGTTATTGACTGAATATCAGGGCTTGGACGCGACCCTAGCCTTGGGGTCTGTGTCTCTGAACCTCAGTTTGAGCGAGTTGTATGAGGCGGTGGAGTTCCAGACCTCCCTTGAGGCGACAAATCCCCCCACTGAGGATAATTCTCAGGATAATCCTGACGCTGACGTGAGTGAGTCCCCGGAAACTCAAAAAAATTCTTGAAATAACGGCCCGGCATCATGTTATACTCGTCTGTAGACCCGGACTCATGCAATTACAACGCCCAAACCTTGTCAGGACCGGAAGGTAGCAGCAATACGGGATGCTTGTAATCGGCGTGAACTCCGGGTCGCCTCATTTGACCCTCACTTAACCCTCAATCCTCGCCCCGTCACCCCAACTCTGTGGTTAGGGGGATTTAAAATCTCGCAATGTTGATTAAATAAACAACATTATGGCTCTGACCCAGCGATTGACCCAGCGATCGCCCAGGGAGGACGTTCGGTTATCCGCCTCTCCCAGTTGATGAATGAGGGGTCGAACCCCCCACCCAGTCTTTTGTTCAGCCAATTGGCGATCGCCCAAAACCTAAAAAATCCCCCTTGGAGGAGTCAGAGAGTCCTTAGAAAACCGACATCTATTTGTACGGTAGAACACAGTTTTTAGCCAAGTTTCCGGATGTCAATTTTTGACAGATTTCCCAGATATTTTAGTGAAGAAACATTACAACTTCGTCAAAATCTCCCAAAAACAGGTTGAAAGTGATGAGGGTTAGCACCATGGTTTGACGCAAATCACTAAACCTAAATTAAAAGCTCCCTATACTAACGTTAGTACCTCAGTTCGTGGCGATTTCAAGAATATCAGCGCCGTCAGCGTCAAAACCTGACCGGCGATCGACTGATTCAGATGGGGGTTGAGCGAACGAGGTCAAGCAGGCGATCGCCTGCGATCAGGATCACAAAACGAGGGACGTTCTCCGAATCATCGGACTCCCTTAACCCCCCGTTAACTCAAAGGGATTGAGACGAGCGACCATGTCTAACACAACTTCTTACCAACCCGCTAAATCTGACCATCGTCCTAATAAAACCGGAGCCACTGAACCCATGACAGCCCAAACAGATGCCCCAAGCATGAACAATTCCAGTCTCGAAGAGAGTGAATTGGACGCCACATCGGGCATGGAAGTGGAATACGCCGAAGCCGATGAGTCCATTCGCGGACACCGAACCACCACCGATCTCGTGCGGTTGTATCTTCAAGAAATCGGCAAAGTCAACCTATTAGGACGAGATGAAGAAGTCTCCGTCGCCCAGAAAGTGCAGCGATACGTCAGCTTGCTGGAAGTGCGACAAACCGCAGCCGACGCCGGGGATGAGATCATGCAGCAATATGTCCATCTCATGAACGCCCGCGATCGCCTCAGTTCCCAACTTGGCCATCGTCCCTCCCTCGAACGTTGGGCCAACGAAGCTCAGATTTCCCTCTCCGACCTCAAACCCACCCTCAGTCAAGGTAAACATCATTGGGCGAACCTCGCAGACATCTCCGTCGAGGAACTCGAAACCATCCAAACCGAGGGAGTCTATGCCAAAGCGCATATGATCAAGGCCAACCTAAGGCTCGTCGTCTCCGTCGCCAAGAAATACCAAAAACGAGGTCTCGAACTCTTAGATCTAATTCAAGAAGGAACCATCGGCTTAGAACGGGCCGTCGAAAAATTCGACCCCACCCGAGGCTATCGATTTAGCACCTACGCCTATTGGTGGATTCGCCAAGGAATTACCCGAGCCATCGCCACCCAAAGCCGAACCATCCGCCTCCCGGTGCATATCACCGAAAAACTCAACAAAATCAAAAAAGCCCAACGTCAGTTCTCCCAAGATAACGGTCGCACCCCCACCATCAACGACATCGCCGAAGAACTGGACATGACCGCCGACCAAATCCGGGAAGTCATGTTACGAGTCCCCCGCTCCATCTCCCTCGATGCCAAAGTGGGTAAAGAAAAAGACACCGAACTCGGAGATCTCCTAGAAACGGATGACGCTTCCCCCGAAGAGTTGTTAGTGCGTGAATCCCTACAACGGGAATTGCAACAACTCCTCGCCGACCTCAGTAGTCGGGAACGGGACGTCATCCGTTTACGCTATGGACTTGGCGGAGAAAGCCCCTATTCCCTCGCTGAAATCGGTCGCGCTCTCGATCTCTCCCGCGAGCGGGTCCGTCAGATTGAAGCCAAGGCCCTGCAAAAACTGCGTCAACCCAAACGACGCAACCGAGTTCGGGACTTCTTAGAAGCGTTGGGTTAGAAGTCTTGGGTTAGAAGTCTTGGGTTAGAAGCCTTGGGTTAGAAGCCTTGGTTTAAACCGGGGTCGCCAGTAAGCCCTCAAGTTTGCCCAAAAAGGCATCGGCTTGGTCAAACCAAAACTCTGCGTTCCAGTAGACAAAACAACTGGTTTCACAGACGAGGAGGAGTTGGCGGGCCTCATCCCAACTGGGGTCTCCTGGAGTGGCCTGTTCAGCCACCTGACGGCTGAGCGCGTCAATCCTCAGGGCGATCGCTTGACGGCGATCGCCTTCGTTCCAACTATTATGGCCGCCAATCCAAGAGCCGCCCGTTGTATTCAGAGACACCGCCGTTGGCGTTTGTCCGTCGAGATGGCGATCGAGATATTGGCTCACCGTCAGCATCTCCACATCCGCCAACTGGGGCATCATCTCCACCAACGGTACAAAGGTATTTTTGAAATACTCAAACATCATCACATTGCCATTTTCCCCATCCGAGGTTGGCACAATCAACGGGGGACCCGAGAGCTGTTCGCGCTCAAAGACCTCTAAGCGATAGCGGATATCATTCAAACAGCCATCCGCATTATGACCACTTTGCTGACGGATTCCCATATCCGTATCTCGCACCACACAGAGGATCGTTTCCGTCTCTCGGGCCGCCTCAACCCGTAACTCATGGACTTGATTTTCCAACTGAGGCGTGGTCCAACCTTCTGGCCGAGACAAGGCTGAGGCTGGCAGAATCAGCCACTCATAGCCACAGCGTTTGAGAAGTCGGATTAAGGCGATCGCCCGTTTCGGATCTCCCATCATCCCCATTTCCGGCAACCAAAACCCCTTCACTCGCTCCAGGGCCGCCGTTCCAAACAAATCTCCAAAAACCCGTTTCCAGTCCATAATCTGGGCTTCCCAGTCCCGTTCCGGTGTCGTCGGGAAATAGCAGTGACTATACGCCGTCCCCGCAAACTCGATCGCCTCAGGATACTCATTAAGAGCCTCCCGCCACAGAGCAATCACATCTCCGAGGGGTTCTCCATCGACATGGCGATTGGCAAAGGTTCCATCCTGAGAGAGTTTCGCCAACTCCTCGATGAGAACCCCAGAATAGTCCACCATCATGCGCGGCTGAAGTCCCCGTCGAGACAAGTCCAGGGCATACTTGGCCGGGTTCTTATAAGCTTGAGCAAACCACTGAGCGTTCCAGCCTTCCTCAGAGTTGGGATCACCGTTGAGCATTTTCTCAAGATTCCCCATCGGCCGGTGATTCCACCAAATCGGGGGTTGGTGCATATGGAGCCAGGGGACAAAAATTGCGTTCATAGGGTTTAAAGAAGGGAACAGGGAACAGGGAACAGGGAACAGGGAACAGGGAACAGGGGAAAGAAGGCAAGAGGCATGCAAGAGGCAAAAGGGAAAACACCAACACGGCCCACTATCGAGGATTAACTGCCTCCTAACAGTCGTTGGCGGACACTTTCGGCGATTTGGTTGCCAAGATAGTCAGGAATAGCGCATTCGTTGGGGCCGAGGAGATAGAGAATCAACCGAGTTCGTCCTCGCCAGACGAGGAGGTTGGCGTTGACGACCAGTAAATCCTCCTGCCAGATGGCATACATTACCTTATAGAATAACCCCGGTTGGTTATCCGCTTCGATCAACAGGGCCGGAAGGTGGAAAACTGGATCTACATAGAACTCCGTTTCCACATCTTCCAAACCCGCATCCAGGTTAAACTCCACCGCCAACATCTCTTCAACTTCAAAATGTCCCGCGAGGGCCTCTCGAACGGCGCGGGCCACATTATCCGCCGTTTTTTCCGTCAACGCCTGGCCCCCCCGAGAGACAATTAGCTTGACAAATACCAACATAGGGGGTGCGATTTGGCCATAGAGACTGAGGCTGTGAATCGTCAGTCCGTAGGCGGCCAGCACGCCAAAAATATCGCTGAGCAAAAATGACTGATTGCGGTAAGCAAAATGGAGAGCGCTTTTTGAGCCTTCCTGACGTAATTCAATGACGGCTTGTCGGGTTTTGTAGAGGTGATAGGCCAATTTAAGGTTTTGCAGTTGGATCTCGCTGCTGACAAACTGCTCATAAAACTGGGGAAAAGCCCGATTGAAGCGCTTTAGGAGATCGAGAGTGGATGATTTTAAGCCCGCAGCCATAGTCACCGTTAACTGAACTTGTGAAGAGAATTGACGCTTGTGGACGCTGGTGGGTGCGATCGCCCACTCGGGTTGTACTACCATGTCGGGTGAATCCCCCATACATTTGCGGTCTATCCTGAACCCAAGGAGAGGACGCTACTCTACTTTAGGCGATCGCCCGAGCTTGGAAATTCGATCGGTTGAATTTCTTGGAAATTGACGGGTCTAACGGACATTCCCCGGATATAATGAACCATACCGGGCATCCGTCCAGCCCGAGAACGTCTAATCAGCACGCTACGACACCTGCATGGGTTTTTTGAAAAGCATTTTTAGCAGTTCGGATTCGGCTTCCCCATCGCCGAACGCGATCTCCCTGGAGGAGTATTCAGCACCCGGAATGAGCGATCGCCTGGGGACACAAAGCCGAATCTACTTTAGTACTGATCGCCGTATTGACCTCTACGAACTCGAAGAACTTTGTGATTCAGTCGGCTGGGCTCGTCGTCCCCTACGCAAAGTCCGCAAGGCACTCGAACACAGTTACATGGTGGTATCCATGTGGGAAGTGCGCGGAACCCGCAAACGCCTGATTGGCTTCGCCAGAGCGACGTCAGACTGTGCCTTCAACGCCACCGTCTGGGATGTCGCCATCCGCCCCGAATTTCAAGGGAAGGGCCTCGGCAAAGCCCTCATGAGTTATCTAATCACCAAACTACGGCGCGAGGACATCAGCAATATCACCCTCTTCGCCGATCCCCACGTCGTCAAGTTTTACGACGGCTTAGGCTTCCTCGCTGATCCCGAAGGGATTAAGGGGATGTTCTGGTATCCCAGCTAGGAAACACCGGAACAGGGAATAGGGAACAGGGAACAGGGAATAGGGAACAGGGAATAGGGAACAGGGAACAGGGAACAGGGAACAGGGAACAGGGAA
>SIHH01000535.1 GCA_004299065.1 Phormidium sp. SL48-SHIP
TTGGGCTGACCCCTTTTTTGTCTCCGTTGGGCGAGGAACCGGCCTCCCCTGCAAAACGGGTTCGCGCGGCGGCGGGGTGGTCGGGGGCGGTGACTTGGAAGTTGCGGCCGTGGATTGCCGGGCGGGGCGTTGCCGCGTTGACGGGAGAGGCGGCTAAGGATTTGGCGGGGAGGTTTCGCATTGCGCGGCTGCGGCGTGAGAGGACGAAGCGAACGGGGTTGACCAGCATCAGCAGAACTCTGAATGGAAGCTTTTTATCACGCGCTCCAATCCCTCTTGGTTAGACAATAACCTTTGAAGCACCTCTTCTAGGAAGTCTTTTTTGACCTCCAATAACACGCTTTTGAGCTCTTCTTCGTCTTTAAAAGTCCAATGCACTTTGGTTCGGAAAGGATGACCTTCAGGCAATATATACCACATCGGCACTCCACTAAATGCCCCAGCTTCACCGTAAGCCTCTTTGCCAAAGCCGACCACTACTTTGATTACATACTTCGGAAAGAGATTTGTATCGTAACCAATGTCTAAAAAAAAATCGAACCTAGAAAAAACCAAGCCTCCTATATTCGTTTCTTTAGTTTCAGCAAAGCCATTCTCTTCAAGGTAATCGCTCAATACTTCCCGACACACGGTCGGAAAGTATTTGCAATTCAATTGCTCCCAACCGTTCGAGTTCACTGGCGGCCAATGGTTTGGAATACTTCTTGAGGCGATACGGTCTGATATGGAATCCCTCGCTCATTCAACCTAAGAAGTTCAGAACCTGTTAGATCAAATTGGTTACGAACTGCTGGCGATCTTCCTGGATCAATACCAATGTAGCGGAAGCTATCTCCTTCATTTATTCGGGCTCTCAAAGCTCCATCATTCAAACGATACCTCTGCTGAGGAGTAAGCTTTGCCCACTCGTCAGCAGTAGTTCCAAACGGCAATGTTCGAGCATTTGTTTTCTCAGCAAACGGAATCACACGCTGCATCATATTCTCGCCTAAGACCGTTGTCTTGTTTGCGGC
>SIHH01000536.1 GCA_004299065.1 Phormidium sp. SL48-SHIP
GTAACTGAGGGATTAATCTTCCTCGGCTTACAGGGCATGATTGACCCACCCCGTCAGGAGGCCATCCGGGCAGTAGAAGCCTGTAAACACGCCGGCATTCGCGTCAAAATGATTACCGGGGACCATAAAGTGACCGCCAGTGCGATCGCCGCCCAAATGCGCCTGAAACGCACAGGAGAGGTCATCGCCTTCACCGGGGCGGAACTCGGAGAGATGGCTCAAGATGATTTTGTCCGGGCCGCCGAAGAGGGGGTGGTCTTTGCCCGCGTCGCTCCAGAACAAAAACTGCGCCTTGTCGAAGCCCTACAATCCCAAGGGGATATCGTGGCCATGACGGGAGATGGGGTCAATGATGCCCCCGCCCTCAAACAAGCGGATATTGGGGTCGCCATGGGGCAAACGGGGACGGAAGTGGCGAAAGAAGCCTCCGACATGGTGCTGACCGATGATAACTTCGCCTCTATCGAGGCCGCCGTGGAGGAAGGGCGCACCGTCTATCGCAACTTAATTAAGGCGATCGCCTTTATCCTGCCCGTCAATGGCGGGGAATCCATGACCATTGTCATCAGCGTTCTGCTCGATCGCCTGTTGCCGATTCTCTCCCTGCAAGTGTTGTGGCTCAACATGATCAACTCCATCGCCATGACCGTTCCTCTGGCCTTTGAACCCAAATCTAAGCAGGTGATGGAACAGCCGCCCCTGTCCCCAAATCGTCCCCTGTTAAACAAACGCCTCCTACAGCGGATTCTGCTGATTTCCCTGTTTAACTGGATTCTGATTTTTGGCGTATTTGAGTGGGTGCAAGGCTGGGAACAAGGCCCAGAGGGAGACACCGAAGCCCTCGCCCGGACTATGGCGATTCAAGCCCTAGTCTTTGGCCGTGTCTTCTACCTCATCAGCTTGAGTCAAATTGGCCTTACCCTCGGCCAGAAACTGCAAGGCCAAGACGTGGAGGTGGCCAAAGCCCCGGTCGTTTGGATTGGCATCGCCGTGACCATGGTGTTAC
>SIHH01000537.1 GCA_004299065.1 Phormidium sp. SL48-SHIP
ACGCTCCGCTCGAAGCCACTCATCAATCGCCTCGCGATGATGAGTGGTAGTTCACGGCAGACTCAGTGATATCGCCATGGTCCTCAAGCCCCTCTTTAACTCCCTCGTTGAGTAGATCGGGCCGCCGCGATCGCGTCCGTTCCCATTGTTGCGATCGCCGCCACTGAGCAATCTTGGCATGATTCCCCGACAACAACACCTCAGGAACCGGCCATTGGCGAAACACCGCCGGACGAGTGTAGTGCGGATAGTCCAACAAGCCATCCTCAAAACTGTCCGCCGCCAACGAGGCCGCTTTCCCCACCGTTCCCGGCAAGAGACGAACCACCCCATTCACCAAGGCCAGCGCCGGAATTTCGCCCCCAGTTAGCACGAAATCCCCCAAGGATACCTCCCGAGTCACTAAATGGGTGACACGCTCGTCCATGCCCTCATAATGACCGCATAAGACCACCAGTTGCTCACAATCAGCCGCCCAAGTCTTGAAATGCTGCTGACTCATCGGCTCCCCTTGAGGCGTCGTCAAAATCACCTCCCGCCGAGGCAAAACCGGTAACGACTCAACCGCCGCAAAAATGGGCTCAGGCTTTAACACCATCCCCACCCCACCCCCATAGGGTTCATCATCAACCCGGCGATGTTTATCCTGGGTGAAATCCCGAGGGTTCGTGCAGTGAACCTCGGCAATTCCCCGAGCGATCGCCTTAGACATCAACCCCACCTCAAACGGGGTCTTAAAAAACTCTGGAAACAGCGTAACAATATCAAATCTCATCATTCGGGCTTCAGCATCAGCCAAATTATGGCTCAATTTGGCCCTCAATTGGGCGTTCACGTTAGCGAATTTACCCGAACAGGTCCCTCGGGTCGTCAATGACGGCGATTCTGCATCAACCGGTCGCCCCTTCATGTTAAGCCCAGGCCACCTCTGAACCCCGTGCCAGCCAAGATGGTATTATAGGAAAACTTGAATGGCTACCCGTTGTTAAGCCAATGTTAAGCCAA
>SIHH01000183.1:0-1245 GCA_004299065.1 Phormidium sp. SL48-SHIP
GTGATAGCGGTTGAAGTTTTACCGCCATCAAGTCTTGGTTTTGTCTAATGAAAACGGCGTTCTCATTCTATGGGGACGCCGTTTTGTTCAAGGAGTTTAACTAAAAGAGATGAGGCAATAACCGATAGCAAGGGCCGGTTCGCTTAGGACAATCTTGGCCGGAAAAGGGCAACGACGAGGGATCGCCCCTCGCTCGTTTCTGTCCTATCCATCCCTAGTATTGCTATATCTTGGTTTCTTAATGTCCTTTTCTTAATGTCCTTTTCTTAATGTCCTGAAGCTTGCTAAGATACTACGAACGCGATCGCCCCTTTGGATTGCGGCACTGTTTAAAACATTACTTAAGATTACTGTGGCCGTTGACGAGAAAATTATTACAACTCCATCTGGGGATTGGTTTTACCGCGAGGTGCATCCCCCCAATCCCCCTGAGCGTCCGCCGGTGGTCTTCCTTCATGGCTTGCCCTCCCTTGGCTACAGTTGGAGTGCTTTACTCCCGGATTTAGCTAGTCAGGGACTTCAGGGAATTGCCCCAGATTGGCTGGGATTCGGGCGATCGCATAAACCGCAAAAACGAGACTTTGCCTATACTCCTGATGCCTTTATCGAGGCATTACAGGGCTTTCTCGATGCCATGGAACTCGATCGCATCTCCTTAGTCGTACAGGGCTTCCTCGGGTCCGTCGGCCTACAATACGCCCTACGCCACCGCGATCGCATCGACCGTCTAGCCATCCTCAACGCCCCCCTCTCCCCCGAGGCTAAACTCCCCTGGAAACTCAAACAAATGAGTTTTCCCCTCGTCGGGGACATGATGACTCAAGACCCCCTGCTGATTGACCGCACCCTCGAAGCCGGTAGCGGCTTTGTCATCCCCGACGAAGATCTCGATGTCTATCGTCGTCCCTGGCTGAAAACCTCCGATTCCGGGCGATCGCTTCTCTATACCCTGCAAAATCTGCAACTGAAGACCGCCATGAGCGAAATTAGCGACGGTTTCGCCTCCTGGAGTCAACCCACCCTCGTCATTTGGGGCATGGTAGACCCCTGGTTGGCCCCCGAACCGGCCCAGGCCTTCAGTCAACGACTTGAGAATGGCGATTTTGTCAGCCTTCCCGAAGCCGCCCATTACCCCCAAGAACACTGGTCCGAGGATGTGGGCAAACGGCTGATTCCCTTTCTACGCAAGTCATCGGTCACCTAACCCGATGACCCCTGTTCTCCAGATTTAACTCCCGAAAATTT
>SIHH01000183.1:1345-8015 GCA_004299065.1 Phormidium sp. SL48-SHIP
CATCGGTCACCTAACCCGATGACCCCTGTTCTCCAGATTTAACTCCCGAAAATTTAACTCCCGAAAATTTGACTCCCGAAAATTTGACCCCCGAAAATTTGACCCCCGAAACTATGGCTAAATATATCCTTTGGGGCCGCTATTGCGAGAATGCCCTAGAAAAACGACAACCCTATCGCCAAGCCCACTTAGACGGACTGGCCCAACAGAAAGACTCCGGTATTCTCGTCACCCTTGGCCCCACCGCCGACAACACCCAGGTGTTTGGCATCTATGAGGCCGAAGACGAGGCCAGCGTTCGTCAACTGATTGAGAATGACCCCTACTCGAAACATGGCATTTGGACTGAGTATGAGGTCAAAGCCTGGATTCAGGCTTTTTAGGCCTGAAATCGGCCGGAGATAGTTCAGATTAAAGACTTGGCGAAAAATGAAGGTTTGTTAAAGTTTAGGCGATCGCCCCTAAAAAATGTAACGTTTTGGCAAAGAAACCTAAAGCGTGCAGTAGGATCGGAAAACACGGAAGAATAGCCTAAACCCTTTCCTACCAAAGCGTTTCCTGGCTCTCCCTGCCCGGTTCTAACCTGAGAGGGATACCCATGGCAGCGGATTGATTGTATAATTTTGTTAAGAACCGTTTACTTGATGTTGCTTTTTTGCGGATGTTATGCGTAGCCGCTTCACCTCTTCTGTCCCCGTCGAAATTCCCGTCCCCGACCAACCCATTCCCATTCAGCATTACCTGCGGCAACCTCAGCGGCTGGTCACCGCCCTAGTTGACCCGAGTCGAGTGGATGTCCTGAGTGCGGACTGTTTCCGCCTCAAAATGCGTCCCTTGCATTTCCTAATGCTGACCCTTCAGCCAACCGTAGATATGCGAGTTTGGGCCGATGCCCAAGGAACCGTCAAGCTACGTTCCGTTGGCTGTGAAATTCGCGGCGTTGAATACATCAACCAGCGGTTTTCCCTGGACTTAGTGGGGCGACTCGAACCCCACACCCACAACGGCAAAACCACCCTGTACGGGAAAGCCGACCTCAAAGTCGGCGTGGATATGCCCCCCGCCCTCTGGCTGACCCCCAAACCCATCATCGATGCCACAGGCAACACACTCCTGGCCAGTGTGTTACATACCGTTAAACAGCGGCTCACCCGTCATCTCATTGCCGACTATCGAGCCTGGGCCGGGGAAACTCAACAAGATACACCCCTATCCCTCTCGCCCAAAATGTCCCCCAACATCCAAAGCAGCTAGAGCCTTTCGGCGGGTGCGTCACTTGCGGTACGCCCCTCTTGCCTTTTGCCTCTTGCCTTTTGCCTTCTTCTCCCCTGTTCCCTATTCCCCAAAAAACATCATGCTAGATACCGACGA
Source organism: Phormidium sp. SL48-SHIP (assembly GCA_004299065.1). GTDB lineage: Bacteria > Cyanobacteriota > Cyanobacteriia > Cyanobacteriales > Geitlerinemataceae > Sodalinema. The sequence goes on from SIHH01000183.1 coordinate 2,717, forward strand.
CAAAAAAGCAGCCAAGAAAACCCTACTCCGCAAAATCCCCCACGCTCTCTATATTTGCGGCGTGAAGGATATCAACAGCGATAACCTCAACGGCTTTACCGCCAGTTGGGTGATGCAGTCCTCCTTTGAACCGCCGCTCATCGTCAACTGCGTCAAAAATGACAGCGGTTCCCACGAAATGCTCAAATCCAGCGGCGTGTTTAGTCTGAGTTTCCTAGAACTCGGGCAAAAAGACCTCGCCCAAAAATTCTTCAAGCCTCAAAGCCGCGTCGGCAACAAATTTGAGGATGTCGAATTTTACACCGCCGAAACGGGCTGTCCGATTATTAAAGACTCTCTCGGCTATGTAGAATGTCAGGTGGTCGGTTCTGTTGAGAAAGGAGATCATACCGTCTTCGTCGGCGAAGTCATCGCAGCAGGCGTTCACCGCGAAGGAGAGATTCTCTCCCTCGAAAGCACTGGCTGGAACTACGGCGGCTAACCTCTCCGATGGAGAAGTTGTGCCTGTTGCCTATTACCTGTTGCCTTCTCCCCCCTGTTCCCTGTTCCCTGTTCCCTTCTTCCCCGATGCCTTTAATCCAAGTTAAAACCTCTGCCCCCGCTCCCGATAAAGCGGCTGTCGAAGGAATGTTACAAGTCCTATCCTCCAAGCTATCGGGACATCTCGGTAAATCAGAATCCTACGTAATGACCGCCTTTGAAGCCGATGTGCCGATGACCTTTGGCGGAACCCTTGACCCGGTTTGTTTTGTCGAGGTTAAAAGTATTGGCTCAATGAGTTCGGCTCAGACGAAGTCCATGAGTGCTGATTTTTGTCAAGAAATTGAGTCCCGGCTAGGCGTTCCTGGGAAACGGATTTATATTGAGTTTGCTGATGCCAAGGGCGCGATGTGGGGCTGGAATGGCTCTACCTTTGGTTAGATGATTCTCGGTGTTCCACAGTCCCCGTTCTTGCTGATTTGAGGAACGGGGATTCTTTCTTGGCTTAGCTGGCCATCGGCTGAAATCAAAGTGTTGTGATACCATTCTGGGTAGCTTTAGGTCGCGATCGCGTCCCGAGGCACTCTCACCTTGGACTGAGAGAGGACACACCATGCACGTCACCAGAGTCTAACTTGTGAATTATCCGAACAGTACGGCGGGGATGAACCAACCGGAACCACTCCGGATGGGGGTAGTCGGAGTCGGGAATATGGGGCAACACCATACCCGAGTGTTGAATCTCCTCAAGGATGTTGAGTTGGTTGGGGTTGCTGATGTTCAAGTCGATCGCGGTTTAGATACAGCCAGCAAGTACCGGGTGAAGTTCTTCGAGGATTATCGCGATTTACTGCCCCATGTGCAAGCCATTTGTGTGGCGGTTCCGACTCGGTTACATCATTCTGTGGGCATGGATTGCTTGCAGAGTGGGGTGCATGTGATGATCGAGAAACCCATCGCCGCGAGTCTCGCTGAAGCCGAATCCTTGGTCAATCAGGCGGCGGAATCGGGCTGTATTCTTCAGGTGGGGCATATTGAACGCTTCAATCCGGCCTTTCAAGAACTCAGCAAAGTCTTAAAAACTGAAGAGGTTCTGGCCTTAGAGGCCCATCGTCTCAGTCCTTATTCCGATCGCGCCAACGATGTCTCGGTGGTGTTGGACTTGATGATTCATGACATTGATCTGATCTTAGAACTGATTGGCGATCGCGTCATGAAACTCTCAGCCAGCGGGAGTCGCATTTCTGGGTCTCCTCATCTCGATTATGTCACAGCCAATTTAGGCTTTGCCAACGGGGCGATCGCCACCCTCACCGCCAGCAAAGTCACCCATCGCAAACGTCGCACCATCGCCGCTCACTGTCAAACCTCCCTCACCGAAGCCGACTTCCTCAACAACGAAATTCTCATTCACCGCCAAACCACCGCTAACACCTCCACCGACTATGGCCAAGTGCTGTATCGTCAGGATGGACTCATTGAGAAGGTTCGCACCAGTAACATCGAGCCGCTTCATGCTGAATTAGAACATTTCGTCAACTGTGTTCGCGGCGGAAATCAACCCTCCGTTGGCGGTGAACAAGCCCTGCGAGCCTTGCGTTTGGCCAGTTCCATCGAACAAATGGCCTTAGATGGTAAACTTTGGCATTCCCCTGATGTCGAATGGCTCTCAGATACGGCTATTTTGCATTAATTATGTTTCTCTTGATGATGGTTGGACGAGTCGAACTCACCGAGATCACAACCCTCATTCGAGCCAATATCCCCCAAAACTCTCTGTTTCCTTCACCTACCCTAAACGACCATGACCGTTGTTAAACGTCCTCTGCTACGCCCCGGCGATGGAATTGACTCTCAGGAGTTTACCGAACCCGTCAAACTCCTGCAACGGATTATGATTAAACTCAAGCTGTTGCCCATTAGTCAGCCCATTAACGGTCGTTTCGACTCCGCCCTAGAGAAAGCCGTCAAAGTCTTTCAAATGCAGAATGACTTAAAAATGACGGGAATTGTTGGGGCAGAAACTTGGGCGGCGATTGATAGCAAGTTAGGACTCAATCAAGGTAGTCCAACCCCATCGCCATCGCCATCGCCATCCCCGTCACCTCAACCCCTAGACCGTTATCCAGTCCTCAAAAAAGGCGATGGAATCGATTACCCAGAACTGGCTGAGGCCGTTAAAGTCTTGCAACGGTTACTGATTGAAGCCCGCATTTTTCCCCAAGATGAAATCGCCGATGGTAAGTTTGGGAATAACACCGAAGGCGGGGTGAAGCGCTTTCAATCTCTCAATGGCTTAGTCGTTGATGGAATCGTCGGACGAGACACGTGGTCCGCGTTAGTGAGTGGCCCAGTCACAATCTATGAACCGGAACGGGCCTCGCCGGTGTCTCAGTTTGATGTCTCCCGTATTGTAGACTCGATTCCCTATCCTGATATCCGCGTCTATGCTCGTGATTCAGTTCCCTTGATTTTGGCGGCGTGTTTAGATCATGGAGTGACTGATTTAGGACAAATTGCCTATGTTTTAGCCACCGCTGAACATGAATCTCATTTAGGAAAATGGATGACCGAATTAGCCAGCGGTTGGGCTTATGAATGGCGCTCAGATTTGGGGAATATCTATGCCGGAGATGGTCCCCGTTATAAAGGACGAGGCTTTGTCCAGATTACTGGGCGATCCAATTATCGCTATTGGGCTGGTCGTTTGGGAATGGACTTAATTGGCAATCCTGAGTTGGCAGCCAATCAGGAGATTGCCGCTGATTTACTGGTTTTAGGAATGCGAGATGGGTCTTATACGGGCCATAGCTTGAATGATCATATTTTGGGATCGCGGCGCGATTTTGTAAACGCTCGCCGTATCGTGAATTGGCTCGATCGCGCTGAACATATTGCCGCGATCGCTCGGGAGTTTTTGCGCGTCTTACGTTAGTTAAACAGTGGCATTAAACCGAATTGAACCCGTTACACCCACCTGGATGGATTTGCTAAGTCTTCTGGTGGCGATCGCAATCTTAGGTTGGGGCCTAGGAGACTTTGGACTCTACGATCCCCATGAAGGCCATTTTGCCGGAGTCGCCCGAGAAATGCTGCTACGGCATGATTGGACAACCCCCTATCTCAACGGCGCACCTTACCTCAATAAGCCTCCTTTGCTCTATTGGGCGATCGCGCTCAGTTATAGCATTTTTGGCATCAATGAGTTTGCAGCCCGCTTGCCGTTGCTCCTAGGGGGCGCTTTGGGCATTTTTGTGGTCTGGCAGTGGGGGCGGCAATTGGTCTCGCCCTTAACAGGACGTGTCGCGGCGGTGATGTTGGCGACGGCCTGCGGTTGGTTTATCTTTACCCACCAATTGCTCATCGATCTGTTGCTGTCATCTCTGTTGATGAGCCTCTACTATTGCCTTTGGCGCGTTACCGCCTCTCCCACGAACCTGCTCTATAAAATCGGGTTTTGGCTCTTCTTGGGCCTCATTATTTTGGCCAAGGGACCCTTTATGTTGGTGTTTCCGGCGATCGCCCTGCTGGTGATGAGTCTCATCGAGTCCCCGCGACGGCTCAATCAAGCCCTGATGCCCCTGTTTGGTGTTCCCCTGGTGTTGCTGCTGGTTCTGCCCTGGGCGATCGCCGTCGAACGGGCCAATCCCGGCTTTTGGCAGTATTTTGTCAACAACGAGAACCTAGAGCGCATGGCCGATCGCCGTTACCCCCGCGATTACGTCGTCTCCCAAGTGAGCGCCCTGGGCTATCTAGGGATGACCGTGGTCTGGGCCTTACCCTGGTCCCTCGTGTTGCCCCAAACCCTGGTTCAGTTTTGGGTCAGTTTACAACAGTCACGCCCCGAACAACGGAGTGGCCTAATTCTGCTGGCGATCGCCGCCCTACTGCCGATACTGGTCTTTTTGCCCCTCTCCTCCCGCCTACTCTATTACAGCTTGCCCAGTCTGCCGCCCCTGATCCTCCTCTGTGCCATCTGGTGGACTGCAAACCCCGGACGGCGAGGCATTGCCACAGGCTGGGGAGGCGCCCTAGCTGCCGTAACCCTGATTGCCGTAGGCGTTGCCCTCCTCATTGGTCTCTGGCAACTCCCCACGCTCCTCGATCCCACCCTCCTCGACTCCTTCCCCGCCGAAATCGAGTCCTTGGTTCGTCCCTTAGGACTAAGTGTGAGCCTCGGGGCTGTGTTGGCGGGACTATTGCTGCTGCGAGGACAACCCATCGCCAGTTGGCTGAGTCTGAGTCTTGCCATGGCGATCGCCTACGTCATCATCATCCAAGGCTTTGGCCGGTTTGCCGAAATTCGCTCCTCACAGCCTCTGATCACCCAGGCCCAGTCCCAACTTCCCGAATCGACAGTTTGGGTATTTGAAGGATCTCGGGAACTCGGGGCCGCCGGGGCCATGAGTTTCTATCTCGGGCCAGAGGGACAGCGATTCCCCGAATTTCCCACCCTAGACCCCGGTTGGGTGTGGGGCCATGATGACCTGGCCTATCGCATTGTCTATGTTCTCAGCGATGCCGGAGAACCTCGGATTTTGCCCGACTTTCCGGGGCCAACCCCTTCCTATCACCTCTCAGCGGCGGAATTACAAGAACTCTGGCAGAGCGATCGGCCCGTCATCTTTGTCACCGACTTTCTGCGCGATGAAACAGACACCACTGATCCCCGAACGCGCAATCTCCCGGATAATGCCGGAGATCCCCTATTAGTCGTCGGTCCGAGATATCTCTATGGAAATGCAGCGGCGAGGGAAGGAGGAGGGAAAAGGGAATAGGGAACAGGGAACAGGGAACAGGGAACAGGGAACAGGGAACA
>SIHH01000184.1 GCA_004299065.1 Phormidium sp. SL48-SHIP
CTGTTCCCTGTTCCCTATTCCCTATTCCCTGTTCCCTATTCCCTGTTCCCTATTCTTATGTTGAGTTTACTGAGTTCGGGGGCTTTAGCCCTCTGGTTAGACGCGATGGGCCTGATTCCGCCTGAGTCTCAGGTCAGTATTCCCCTCTTTGATGCCCCCGGACTGGTGCTAGAGATGGATGGGGATGAAGAGGCAGAGTTTCTCGTCGATCGCTATCTGACGGATTTAGACGGCCAGGGGATCTCTCGCCAACGTCAGGGAATTTGGCTGCAAGTTGGACCCGAGAAACTGGCAGGTCACCAAGGTACAATTCCTCGTTCGGCGGCATCAGTCACGAAAACAGCCACCACGCTGGTGGCCTTGCAAACCTGGGATTGGCAACGACGCTGGCTGACAGAGATTAGTGCCACTGGCCCCCTGGTGGATGGGGTGTTGCAGGGGGATTTACTGATTCGCGGCGGCGGGGATATGCTCTGGGTTTGGTCCGAAGCGATCGCCGTAGCGGTAGTCCTACAAGAGTTGGGGATTGAGGCCGTCGCCGGAGATCTGATTCTCGAAGATCAGCCCTGGTTGAATTTTGAGCAAGATGCTAACGAAGTGGGTGAGGGATTTATCGACAGTTTTGATGCTCGCCGTTGGACTCCCCCCATCGAACGAGCCTATGGGAGATTGGCGGCGGGAACCCCGAAACCTCAACTTGAGATTCGGGGCGATATTCGCGTTCTCGGGGAGGGAACCGAGGACATCTCAGAAGACAGCCCCGCTCAACCTCTAACAGAACCCCCCAGCCGACGTATTCCGCTGTTGCGCCAGCATTCCCTACCGCTGATCTCGCTGTTGAAAGTCATGAATGTCTATAGCAACAATGTGATTGCCGATGCGTTGGCCGAGGAACTCGGCGGGGGGGCTGAAGTGGCCCGGCGAGCAGCTTGGTTGGCGGGGGTTCCCGAGGCGGAAATCCAGTTAGTGAATGGGTCAGGATTGGGCCAGGAGAACCGCATCTCGCCCCGAGCGGCGGTGGCTCTGTTGTCGGGGATTCACCGGCGTTTGGCGGCGGGAGGGTTAACTCTGGCCGATGTCTTGCCGGTGTTTGGTCAAGATGGGGGAACGATGGACGAGCGGGCCATGCCGAAAGGAGCGACGGTGAAAACGGGGACGCTCTGGAATGTGAGCGCCCTGGTGGGGGCTGTGCCGACCCGCGATCGCGGGTTGGTCTGGTTTGCCCTTCTCAATGGGGGCGATGCCTATACGCTACCGTTCCGCCGTCAACAAGATCAGTTTTTGCGTGATCTCCAGGCGCAATGGGGGACGGTGGGACAACCGCGATCGCTGACGACGAGTTATCCCAGTCCTCGCTTTGGCGATCGCGATCGCATCGAGGTCATCGCCGACCCCGCCTTTGCCCCTAACCAATCAGTAGGCCCATATCCCCCGAAGGAACAACCATAGCGGCAGCCTGGACGGCTTCTGGGGTACTGTTGAGGATGCGGCCTTGGAAATCGTTATTTTCTAGTTGAATCAGCACGTCAGACCCCGTCGGCAGGAAGCGCACGGTGGCGGGGTTGGTCTCGGCCGCCAAGACAATGCGATCGCCCTCGGCGGGGTTAAAGTCCGTAACCACATCAGCGAGATTCGGATCGCCACGACCGATGTTAGTGTTACCTCGGAGGACAAACTGATCGGGTCCGGGGCCGCCAGTGAGGGTATCCTGGTCGCGATCGCCGATTAACACATCAATGCCAGCACCCCCGATGAGAACATCATTCCCTTGACCCCCTCGCAGCACATTATTACCACCGCCAGCGGTGAGGGTATCGTTGCCTAAATTACCATGCAGAATATCGTTGCCGATGCCACCATTGAGGATATCCTCGCCCTGGCCACCGCGAATTAGGTTATTACCGGCTTCCCCGGTGAGGGTATCGTTGCCCTGGTTGCCATAAAGCACATCGTCAATGGCAGAACCGATAAAGGTATCATTGCCCCCTAAGCCAACAAAGCCAGAAGGATTGGCTTGACTGAGTTCGGGAGTCAGAGTTAGGACATCATCGCCATCACCCAAAACTTGGAACCCTAGGGGTAGACTCGCTCGTTCGAGGCGGTTGAAAAAGAAGTTGAGAAAGTTGACTTCCATAAACGCCGATTGGCGCGAAGGAAGAATCCCCTCGACGAAGCGGGCCGCCTGAATGCGATCGCCCTCATCAATACCGTCCATCACCGACAAGCCATCGGTAATGTTGCCAAACACGGCATAATTGCCATCGAGGAAATTGGAATTGTCCAGATTGAAGTAAAACTGAGACGAGGCGGAGTTGGGATCTTGGGAACGGGCCATAGCAATGGTGCCGCGATTGTTGCGTAACACTGGCGGAACCGTAATCCCCGCATCACGAAAGAGGGTTCCAATCACCGGTTCGGCGGCCCCCTCGGGTTTGATTTCTAGGGGAATGGTGCGAGTTTCCCCGGTAGCGGGATCGGTGAATCCTTCCCGGCCCAAGAGATTGGTGGGAAAATTAGGATCACGACTGTTGGGATCTCCGGCTTGGGCCACAAAATCGTCAACCACCCGGTGAAAGGTGATGTCGTCATAGAAGCGGCGAGAGACCAAATCGGCAAAGTTCCCCGCCGTGATGGGGGCATTATTGCCATCAAGGGCGATGGTAATGGGTTGTCCATCGACCACCATCACGACGGTAGCTGAACCGGATAGAGGGGCGGCGTTACTCATGGTTTGACTGGGTTTCCCTGAACGAAATGGGTTAACAGTGAACAGTTTTATTATCTAGCAACAGCCGACGCGATCGCCCCTTGGGGAGTTCCAAAGGTCCCGGCGGCGGACTGGGCGAGCAGACCCCAGGATAAAGAAACCCTGGCACTTCCAGATTACTGAGGTATACTGGGAACGGCATGGATTTCCCAAGTGCAATCCTGGTCATCACCCGCCCCAAGTCACCGAAATCGGTGACAGACATGAGTTCTCTCGACGGCTAACCCCAGCATTTGGGCGCTAAGGCGTGGCGTAGTTCGGACTAGCAACCGAATGAGAGTTGAGACGCTCAGACCTTGGCTTTCGTCAAGTTGTGGCAGGTATCACGATGATCACAGATGATTGGGTGAATCGGAGGTTAGGACTCGCTACCCGTGAGTTTTTCGGGCGGATGGTCTCCTCAACCAACGATGATCCCCAGAAGAAGAAGAAGAACTAATATTAGAGTGCTGCATGAAAGCAATGGAAAAGTCAATATCCTTTGATGGACGGGATATTAGACTCAAGGTTGGAACCCTCGCTCCACAAGCCGGAGGCTCCGTCGTCATCGAGTTGGGCGATACCTCGGTTCTCGTCACCGCAACCCGTTCAACGGGTCGAGAAGGCATTGACTTCTTGCCCCTACTCGTTGATTACGAAGAACGGCTCTACGCCGGGGGAAAAATTCCCGGTGGGTTCTTGCGTCGGGAGGGTCGTCCCCCCGAGAAAGTGACGCTAACCTGTCGTCTAATTGACCGTCCCATGCGTCCCCTGTTCCCACAATGGTTACGGGACGATATTCAGATTGTTGCTACCACCTTATCGATGGATGAGTTGGTTCCCCCGGATGTTTTGGCCGTCACGGGAGCCTCCATGGCCACGATGTTAGCCAAGATTCCTTTTAAGGGTCCGATGGCGGCGGTTCGTGTCGGCTTGGTGGGAGATGATTTCATTCTCAACCCCTCCTTTGAAGAGATTCGCCTCGGAGACCTCGATCTCGTGGTGGCGGGAACTCATAATGGTGTGGTCATGGTGGAAGCCGGGGCCAATCAGCTCCCGGAACAAGACATTATCGAAGCCATCGATTTTGGCTATGAAGGGGCCTTAGAGCTAATTCGTCACCAGGAAGCCTTGATGAAGGACTTGGGTGTTGAGTTAGTCGAAGAAGAGCCGCCGGTGGTCGATGACAAGTTGGAAATCTACATCCGCGAGGCCGCTGAGGAACCGGTGAAGAAGGTTCTCAGTAATTTTGAGAATACCAAGAGCAGCCGCGATGAGGCCCTCGATGAGGTCAAGGCGGAAATTGCGCAGAAAATTGAGCAACTCCCCGAAGATGACCCGCTACGCCTGGCGGTGACGGACGATGCCAAGTCTCTCGGTAAGGTGTTTAAGGGCGTCACGAAGCAGTTAATGCGCGCTCAGATTGTTGAGGACAAGGTCCGGGTTGATGGCCGTAAACTCGATGAGGTGCGTCCCATTTCCTGTCAGGTGGGTTTGGTTCCTCGCCGGGTTCACGGAAGTGCCTTGTTTAACCGAGGCTTGACTCAGGTGTTGTCGTTGGCCACTTTAGGCTCCCCAGGAGATGCTCAGGAACTCGATGACCTGCATCCTCAGGAGCAGAAACGCTATCTGCACCATTACAATTTTCCCCCCTATTCTGTGGGCGAAACGCGGCCGATGCGATCGCCCGGTCGTCGGGAAATTGGTCACGGGGCCTTAGCCGAACGCGCTTTGATTCCGGTGTTACCGCCGAAAGAAAGTTTCCCCTACGTGATTCGCGTCGTCTCTGAGGTCTTGTCCTCCAATGGCTCGACCTCGATGGGATCGGTCTGTGGCTCGACCCTCTCGCTGATGCACGCTGGGGTTCCCCTCAGTAAGCCGGTCAGCGGTGCGGCTATGGGACTGATTAAGGAAGGAGACGAAGTTCGCATTCTCACGGATATTCAAGGAATTGAAGATTTCCTAGGAGATATGGACTTTAAGGTCGCTGGAACCGATACCGGGATTACGGCCTTGCAGATGGACATGAAAATCACGGGACTTCCGGTGAAGGTTGTGGCCGATGCGGTCAAACAGGCTCTTCCGGCTCGGCTGCATATCCTCAGCAAGATGCTTGAGGCCATTGACCAGCCGAATCCTGAGTTGTCTCCCTTTGCGCCTCGTCTGTATAGCCTCAAGATTGATCCTGACCTGATTGGTTTGGTGATTGGCCCTGGTGGGAAAACCATTAAGGGGATTACGGAAGAAACGGGCTGTAAAATCGACATCGACAATGATGGTACGGTGACGATTTCGGGTCTTGATGGTGAGAAGGCCATGCGCGCTCGCGCCATTATTCAAGGGATGACGCGCAAGATTCAAACCGGCGAGGTCTTCCTCGGTCGTGTCACCCGGATTATCCCCATTGGTGCCTTTGTCGAAATTGCACCCGGAAAGGAAGGGATGGTGCATATCTCGCAAGTTGCGGATTATCGCATTGGCAAGGTCGAAGATGAGTTGTCGGTGGGTGATGAAGTGGTGGTTAAGGTACGCGATATTGACAACAAGAATCGCATTAACTTAACTCGCCTCGGTATTGACCCGGATGATGACGCGGCGGCCCGTGAGGCCGGTATTATCGGCTAGGGATTCCCTGAAGCTGCGATATCGATATCAACCTTGATCTCTTAATTTCCCCCAGTTGACGACTGATGCAGGTCGTTGGCTGGGGGATTTGTTTGGGGTGAGTTTGGCGAGTTCTGGGTAGGGCAAGTTACGGTAGGAAAGGCGGTGACTGCCCGGAATCTTCGCTGCGATCGCTGAACCCTAGGGTAGTCACGGTAAACGGGTGCGACGGAATACCTGTGATCGCTTATCTTCGCGTTTGGCTCAATAATGATTCATCACCACGGTTTTGGACGGCTTCTGGGAAGGCTACTTCCCCTTGTGACGGCGTTAACGATACCGCTGTCGGGTTCGTTGCCGATGTTGGGTTGGTCTCGGGTGGCGATGGCCCAGTCGCCGCGATCGGAGTCTGAGTTTCGGGAGGCTCAGATGGAGGCTCAGATGGAGGCTCAGATGGAGTTAGGGTTCGCGGTGTTTCAACAATTACGGCAAACTCAGGGAAATGAGAATTTGTTGTTGTCGCCGTTGAGTTTGTCGATCGCCCTAGGGATGCTCTATGGGGGCGCTGAGGGGGCGACGGAGGAGGCTATGGCTCGCTGGTTGGGGGCGGAGTCGGTTGAGGGGTTGGACGGCTCTTATGAGCAGATTTTGGACAGTTTGGGGGAGTTGTCGGGGGATGTGGAGTTGGCGATCGCCAATTCGATTTGGAGTGGGGGGGAGGGGTCTCTCTCGTCTGAGTTTGTCGACTCCCGTCAGCGGTACTATCAGGCGCAGATGCAGGCGGTGGATTTCAGTGAGCCATCTCAGGCGTTAGGCCAGATTCATCGTTGGATTTCTCAACAGACTCAAGGACGCATTGCTGAGATTTTATCGACTCAAGATCTTAATGAAACGACGGTGGCGGTGGTGTTAAATGCGCTTTATTTTTCGGGGGATTGGACGAGTTCCTTTCCCAGTGAAAATACGGAGATACGACCGTTTACACGACAAGATGACTCTCAGGTCTATGTGCCGATGATGCAGCAACAGTTGCCACTGGTTCGGGGTTATCAAAACAGTCTTTTTCGTGCTATTGAGTTGCCCTATGGGGAGAGTGAACGATTCGGAATGTATGTGTTTATTCCTCAGGAAGATGTGTCGTTAGAGGCGTTTTATGAGCAACTGACGGCGGAGAATTGGCGGGATTGGCTACGTCGGTTTGAGTGGAATGAGGCGGGGGCTACAGTAGTTTTACCTAAATTTCATCTTTCAACTGAGGTGAATTTGCGTGAAAGTATGCAAGCGTTAGGGTTGACGGAAATTTTTGCACCTGGGGCCGACTTTTCGGGATTAACAAATGCGGCGTTTTGGGTGACCGTCATGCGACAACAACTCTATCTGGAGGTGACGGAGGCGGGGACTGAAGCGGCGGCGGTGACTGGGATTGGGGGGACGCGATCGGCGGCGTTTTCTATCGTCGGCGATCGGCCCTTCGTCTTCGCCATCCGCGACAACGAGACAGGACTACTGCTGTTTTTAGGTAGTGTTGTCGACCCCAGTTTGTGACCCTAACTCATCTGCCAACCCCCATCCGGATGATTTTGATAAAGTTTTTGTGAAGTTTTGATGAAGTTTTACGGAGTTGGGTCGAGTGATCCGGGCAACCCCCGGCACGGCCTTAATTTTAGAGCTTGGACGGTCGGAGAAACCTCCCCTCAAAAAAGCTCAAAATGTAAACTTATGTGACAATAATCGAGGATCTCCGTAAAACTCGCCGAGATAAACCGACAGATTAAAATGGCCTTTTTTAAAAATCGGTCATTTTGGCAAGTGCTTCATCGCAGCTTTAAAAACAGCGGAAAAAAATTGCAGTAGAGTGGTGACATCTCTCGAACGTCATCAGTTTCACCCCTTGCTCTAGGAGCATCTACTGCCATGTTTTTATTCAACTTCGCTTCTTGGCTCACCGGTCGCGTCAAAGAAGAACGCCACAAACAAGAGCAACTCGAAGACTTGGCCCAAACCTTCATCCTAGAGCCGATTTACACTCCCAGCGGCTTCCTTGACGGTGGTGACGATGCGGATGGCGCTGACTTAACTCCCGTCGGTGACCCTGGCGAGGATATGAGCGGGAACGATGATGTGGAGATGGACTCCGATGGTGATGTTCCCGATACGGATGCTGAAGAGGACATCGAAGCAGACGCAAATCTCCCCGAAGAGGAGAGCGAGGGAGACGACGAATTTGATAGTTTCAGTGACACCGACGACGATATTCGTGACGAAGATATCGGCGAGTCGATTCCCTTTGACGGCGAGGGTGAAGAGGAGATGACTGCTGAAGGGGACGAGGAGATTGCTGATAACGCCGAAAACTCTGACAGCGAAGACGACGTAGAAAACTCCGACGGCGAAGATGACGTAGAAAACTCGGATAGCGAAGATAGCGAAGATAGCGAAGACGACGTGTCTGAGGACGTAGAAAACTCCGACAGCGAAGATAGCGAAGACGACTTAGAAAACTCCGACAGCGAAGATAGCGAAGATAGCGAAGATAGCGAAGACGACCTTTCCGAGAACGAGAACGAGTCAGATACCGAGGCCAACGACGACGAGGAAATTGCGGATAGCGACGATGAGGTGTCCGACGACGAACTCGACGAAGACGACAGCGACGACGAGG
>SIHH01000185.1 GCA_004299065.1 Phormidium sp. SL48-SHIP
AATTTACTGCGACATGGCGAGGAGCGGGCCGAGCAAGAACATCAACGGGCCGAGCGTCTAGCGGCGCGCTTGCGGGAGTTAGGTATTGACCCGGATGAAGAAGCAGTTAATACATAATTAGGAGGATTTGTCAACCCTCAATTTTTAAGCATCCATGATTCCTCGATAACCTCCGAACACCGCAAAGCCAAAATACTTCCAGGGAATGGCTACATCTTCAAATCCGGCGGAGGTCAACATCTGGAGATGGCTTTGCAAACTGGCTAAGCGATCCTGGCCGGAATGGCCTTGGGGAACACTCTCGCCGACTTTCGCGCGAGTGGTGGCGATCGCCTCCCCTCTTTTCTGTACCCACTCCTCGCGCACGGACTGATACACCTCTCTGAGATGGGGGGTTTCGGGGACGACTGGATCTCCATTCCAGAAACATCCCCCCGGCTCTAAGATACTAAACACCCAGTTAAACAAGGTTTGTTTCATCTCGTCACTGAGATGGTGGATGGCCAGGGAGGAGACACAGGCTTCGGCGCCTTGAATGGCCACATCGCCTCCAGTGCGAGAGGCTAGGTCACCAAAATCAGCGCAAATCGGCTCCCAGCGATTGTTATAGCCGGCCTGGGTGATTTTTTGATGGGCAAATTCTACCATGCGCGGCGAGTAATCGATGGCGAGAACTTGCGCTTGGGGACAGCGTTCTAGGAGTCGTCGGCTTAACTCTCCAGTTCCACAGCCGAGATCGATAATGGTTGAACAGTCGCTCGGAACACAGCGAGCGATGCTATCGAGCATCTCACTGTAACGGGGAAGGAGGGTGCGAATCCCCTCGTCGAAGTCGTGGGTATTGGGGAAGATTTCGCCGGGATAGACAGTTTTATTCATCGAGAGACATGGTGAAAGGCTATGCACTTTCTCCATTTTAGGGATAAATGGGATGACCATAAAGCGTCATCCCATTTATGGGGAGTATCCTGGGAGCTAAAATCTAAGGTTTTGCTTCAAAACTAGATCATAGGGTCTAACACAACAACCTAAATTGACTTAGAGAACCGCTGTTGTTTACGATCGCGGCTATACGCATCAAAACAGTAAGCGATATTCCGAACCATTAAACGCCCACTGGGGGTCACTTCCAGGATATCACAGCCATTGATGACTAAGCCATCGTTTTCAAACTCGTTTAACATCTGCAAATCGAGAGCGAAATACTCATCAAAGTCAATTCCATAGGTTTGGGAAATCTCCCGTTTATCGAGGCGGAAGTGACACATCAATTCCATAATCACGTCTCGACGCAAGAGATTGTCCGGTTCCCCGAGTTTGACGAGCTTCTCGATGGGTGCGTTTTGCTGATCAACGGCTCGGTAAAAGTCTTTCAAGCCTTTGTAATTCTGCACATAGACATCATGCAGCATACTGATGGATGTTACCCCAAAACCAAAGAGTTCAGAGTCGGGTTTGGTGGTGTATCCTTGGAAGTTGCGGTGAAGTTCGCCTTTGCGTTGGGCGATCGCCAACTCATCCCCGGGTTTGGCAAAGTGATCCATGCCAATAAAGACGTAGCCTTTCGCGGTCAATTCGTCAATGGTCATGTGGACGATTTCCAGTTTTTCTTCGGAACTGGGGAGGGTTTCTTCTAGAATCCGTTTTTGGATGGGTTTCATCCAAGGAACATAGGCGAAGTTAAACACCGCAATGCGATCGGGATTCAGTTTAATGGTTTTGCTGATGGTTTCCTGGAAGCTGGCTAAGGTTTGATAGGGAAGTCCGTAAATCAGATCGACGTTGACACTCTCAAAATCGGCTTCTCGCATCCAGGCCATCACATTAAAGAGGAGTTCTTCTGGCTGAACGCGGTTGATGGCTTCTTGCACTTTAGGATTGAAGTCTTGAATCCCAAAGCTGATACGGTTGAAGCCGAGTTGTCGTAAGAAAAGAACGTAGTTGCGATCAATGTAGCGGGGATTGACTTCGATGGAGATTTCAGCATCTTCGGCGAAGTTAAAATGCTCGTGCAGTTTGTTCCAAAGCTGTTCGACTTGTTCAGGATTGAGATAGTTCGGGGTTCCGCCACCCCAGTGCATTTGTTGCACGAGGCGATCGCCGTCAATTAAAGGTGCCGTCTGTTCGATGTGTTTAAAGAGATAATCCAGGTAGGGATTGACGACTTTATTTTTAAGCTGCGTCACAATCACATTGCAGCCGCAAAAGTAGCAGGCTGTCTCACAAAAGGGGATGTGACAATACAGCGACAGGGGAGTTTTTTTGGCATTTCCACGAGCGATCGCCTGATAAAACTCTTGTTCATCAAAGTCCTCGCTCAATTCTGTGGCGGGGGGATAACTGGTATAGCGAGGGGTGGGATGATTATGTTTTTGTAAAAGTTGAGCGTCAAAACGAACAGACTGGGTGGAAACTTCCATAGTAATCAAGTCAATTCAGGATAAAATGTTGTCGTATTTGGCGTTAAAAAAAACGGCGATCGCCCAAGTGAGAACTCGTCGCGATCGCCGGAGCTGAGAGTAAGGAGAGATCGCAGAAAATCCGAGAGGATAACGTCTTAATCAAGTGCTAACCGGATGAGCTTTTTCCGTGCTTCCCGGCTTATCCTGGCGAGTCAGTAAATCAAAGATGTGATCACCAACCGCCGCTTTCACATCCGGTTCCAATCCATGCATGACATCCTGGTTGAGTTGGAAGGCTAAATTGGCTTCTTCGACAATCCGCTGCGCCAAGTCCTCATCCACAGGAAGTTCATTCAGCGCATCTCGGTACTGAACTTTAAAATTGCGCCGACTTTCGGGAGTTGGGAACGCCGCAAACTCATGTAACCGAGTTCCTTGAGTCTCAGGAAGTTCCAAGGCTGAACGAACAATATTTTTCAGGCTTTGTCCCCCCGATAAATCCCCCATATAGCGGGTATAGGCGTGGGCCACCAAGAGTTCTGGTTCAGTCTCAGAAACCTCTTTCAAGCGATTG
The DNA here is from genome assembly GCA_004299065.1 of Phormidium sp. SL48-SHIP. Classification (GTDB taxonomy): domain Bacteria; phylum Cyanobacteriota; class Cyanobacteriia; order Cyanobacteriales; family Geitlerinemataceae; genus Sodalinema. The sequence goes on from SIHH01000185.1 coordinate 2,977, forward strand.
ACATAGGTGACGCCTTCGGCGAGGGGTTCAATCTCTTCACGCCAGTTGTCGCCATAATAGAAGGCTAAATCGGCTTCGAGACTGGGGGTTCGTTCTAAGTCTCGGAAGTGTATCCCCGCAATGACGGGGTTGTCGCGATGACGTTCGAGTTCTTCTTCTAGGGTTCGATAGACAAAATACAGATTAGCGAGGAGTTTCCGGAACGGCTCCCGCTGGACAACTCCCTTGAGAAAGCATTTCATATAGGCCGTGTTTTCGGCGGCGGTGTGAGCCTGTCCTGTCCCGTCTCGCAGCAAGCTGGCTAATTGAACAGTCATAGATGATATAGAAGCGTTTAAACTTTAATCACTTTATAGCGATTTATCCAGTCTGCAAGGATCGCTTCTTAAAACTTTACATTTTGCCCGAAATCTGCGGTGTCATCAGTCGCCCGAGAGCCGATGAGTCCTGGGGTAGCCAGACGGCGACCCAGAACTTGCCAGTTTAAACCGTTAGATTGCTCAATAGCAATTATCGTTCTTCGATTTGGTAGGTGTGGAACTGTGTCAAGCCGCCAACGGTTTCCGCGTGAATTTCGGGGACTCCCGGAATGGGAATCGGTAGCGCCAATTCAGTGCGGTAGATGCTGAAGATAAAGAAGTTGTCGCGGCTGGTGTTGCGATCGATGATTCGTTGTAGTTGGGGACGGCTATCTTCGACGAAGGACTGACAGAGATCTTGACCTCCCCCTAAGTCGGTACAGACCTCCTCTTTGAGATGTGTGGCTAGAATCTCTCCAGCATAGACTTGATAGTCTTCGCGGCTAGGGTTGGTGACTCCTAGCGCAATTCCCGCGCCAAGAATAACAACGCCGATTCCAATAAGAGTCGTTTTCATAGATATAAGGATGTGATCGCAACAGCCAACCAGACTACAAAAGTAGAATTATAGCGGGTCTTGGCTGACGATAACTCAAATCGAGAGAGTTCGCTCATCGCGCCAGCCATCTCCCAACCCAACCAACCGTTGAGGCGAACCTCAATCTCGGGACTCACTCGATCGCCGTTTGAATTTGAGCTTGTTTCCAATTTTGCCGACGATCTGCTGCGACTGTCTCCTCAATTGTAGCCAAGGACTAGGATCTTTCAAGGTTGGACAGTCTGAGGGGGATTTCAAGTAGCGATAATGGAGAAATACATCTTGATAGGGGATATTCACATTCTCGCCTTGACATAGTAGGCGAAACTTAGAGCTGGAAATGCTCATGAAATGAATGTAATTGATGGGTCGGCCTTTATCGTATAACCGGTTTTCGATCACGTCAAAGTTAGACGACCAATGACTCCCCGTTGCTTGTTCTGGGTTATTATAAGCAAAGTTATAAAAGGAAATACCGCTGCGAGAGACTAAGTAGTTGTAGAGGGGTTGATCGGAGCCTCGTAATGAAAGAACTTCCGCATCTCCTGAGTTTAAATAACCCAACAACTCTGACATCCGTTCTCGATTAAAGACATCTTTCTTGGAAGCAAACCAGCCAGCACAAAAAATCTGGGATTTTGCCTTTTCTAGCCCAATAATGTCATCTAAAATATCTTGTTTTTCAGGATTAAAAATATAATGAGAGTCAGATTTATATTGAAAGTCATTGACCACCCAATCATAGGTATCTAGCTTGTCATAAACCCGAGCAATAGAGTCCATGAGCAGCGTATCTGCATCCATGTAAACAAACTTATCAAACGGCCCGTCAAAGCTACAAAGCTTCCTGACAAAGTTAACTCGACGTACCGCTGGCTTTCCCTGTTCGTTCCAGAATTTTTGTGCGGTTGTATTGGCCGTCCAGGCTTGAATCATGAAATCTTCCCAAAAGTCGATGGAATCCTGATTGTCAAACAAGAAAACATGGCTTCTGTTCTTAATGTCTTGTTCAATTTTTTGGATTTGGGAATTATAGGGAATAATACAGACTGGGATTTCAGAGCCAGCATTTTCCTCGATACTGTTTAGCAAAGCAATGAGTTGGTCGTACACAACATCATTGGCAAATGTATAAATACCGCTTTTCATTGTTTTTGGGTAGGTAATTGATAGTGGAAATGAGGATAACGGAGAGACCCTCGTGATGGTTATTGTCAACGGCGATCGCCATCTTTAGAGTTTAGTGTCATGAGCCATCAATACTTGTGAGTTGGCTAATCATTATTCTAAGAGCGAAATGAGGTGAGTTTACGCATCAAACGTTGAGCGAGATTCGGGGACGAGCTGGTTTTTGTTGAGGTGGGTGGTTCCTTGAACACTGGGCGCTGTTCTGGTTCATGAAGGTAGCGGTAGTAGAGAAATAGGTCGCGATAGGGGAAATCTAAGTTTTCCCCTTGACAAACCTTCTCAATGGTACTGGGCTGCACACCGATATAATGGATATAAGTGAGTCGATTTCCCTTGTCATATAAAATATGGTTTTCCTCCTCAAAATGTCTTGAGGTCGCACTACATCCTGTTCGTTGCTCTGTAGGAAGTTGGTTGGCAAAATTATAACTCGAAATCCCCGATCGCATGACCATATAATTTAAGAGCGGTTGTTCTCCAGCCCCCCGGTACAGACATTGATAGTCTCCCGATTTTAAGTGGTTTAGAAGTTGCTCCCGTAGGGGTTCATCAAATAAACCGCGCTTAGCACCGAAAAACCCGGAGCAAAAGACCTCGGTTTGAATACGCTCCTGGCTGAAGATATCATATAATTTAGGGGCATCTAAATTATAGATTTTGCTGGCATTTTTAAATTGAAAATCATAGACAACCCAGTCATGATCGTCCAGCTTTTGGAACACATGATCCAAAGGACTCATCGCTAAGGTGTCAGCATCCATATAAATAAAGCGATCAAATGGCCCATCAAACGCACAAAAGCGCCGATGAGCGCCATAGAGCCGAAATTTCTCTTTGTTTAAGCGTTCTGGAGCGGCATTTTGCATAAAGCGATCCCAGCGCTCAATCGATTGGCGATCGCCATATAAGGTCACATTGGGACGTTTAGCAATCTCAGCCGCAATTCGTTCGGTGCGATCATCAAAGGGATAGATACAAACTGGGGTTTGCGCTCCTAACACCTCATCAATACTATTGAGCAACGCTACCAGTTGATCGAAGACAACATCGTTACCCAAACTACAAATTCCATTCATTTTTTTAATATCCCTTGAGGCGTCAGAGTCGGATAACGGGTATGGGTAGCTCCGTCACCCGACAAGCTACCCGACAAGCTAAAGGCGAAGACCGTAACAGGAGTCATCTGAGATTGCCGACTGCCGACCATGTTGTTGATCTACCCAACAGGTCTAACTCAGGAAAAATGGTTTGTCAACAGTCAACGCTCAAGGATGGGAGGATCTCGATCCCAGAGAACGGCGACCATCATGAAAAACACGGCCAAAACGAAGCTTCGCCGTTGTTTCTCTCCTGTGAATTGTTCCTGGTTTAGCCGATCGCTGATGGGTGTCATCACCGCCGCCAATCAACCGCGCTTGGGGGATTATCCCGCAACGACGTTGGCTAAGAGATTGAGAGGTTGCAGGGTTTTGAGCTGTTGCAATTGTGCATCATTGCGAACCAGTAAAGCGCCGGCGAATCCCAAGGCGTTGAGAGAGATTCCGGCGAATCCTTCTTGCGATCGCGGAACCACCATCAACCAATCTCGCGTAGCCAGAAGGTTATAGGCTCCCGTTTGTTGCTCTGTGCGGGGAGTTGCGTCGATTAACCCCACGGCGGTTAGGAGACGATAATACTGCTGCTGGAGTTGTGCGGCGGAGCTGTTGGGGGAGATGGGTGCGATCGCATGAGTGAAAGGAAGCCAAGGCGATCGACCGATTTTGTTGAGTCCTGTCCCATCATACTCAGTCTGGGCGATCGCCGCCTCAATCGGCAAGCGATCGCCATCAGGCATCAAAGGAAGCGGAACCAGTTGTAAATGCTTATGCGGTTGACTCGCACCCGCCTCAGTCCCGCCGTTATAGAATCCTAACCCGTCGATTTCCCGCAATCCCACCTGTAACGCCGCAAAATCCGCCACCGTTAGCCAAGTGTTCTGATGCTCAAACTCCCGCGTCACCATCAGCAGGTGATGCTCCACCACATTAAACTTATTGAGCAGACAGAGATGGCTCGCTGACAGATCCGCCACAAAGAGTTTTTCATCGTAGGGAAGGAAGGGGTTAAAGGGTTTCCCCGTTTCTTGAGTCTGACGGGTTTCTGCGGCTTTGGCTTTAGCCTTGCGATCGATATTGGCTAAAGTTCGCACCAGAAAGCGAATCTCTCCCTGTTGCAAATACTGAAATTCCGTCGGAATCGGCTGGAGCGCACCACAATCGAGTGCGAACTGGGTTTGTTCGAGGGTTCGTGTCCAGAGGGTGTTGGGGGGAAGCAGACGTTCTCCGTCAGACATAACTCAACCGTAACAGGGTGCGATCGCCCTTATTGTACAGAAGTCTGGGGCGCAATCCGCGTCGCAGCTTGGGATAAATCGTTACCTTAATCCGCGAGAAGGCTCACGTTGTAATCTTTGATTCAACGTTGAGATGAATCGCGGCAACCACTGTAGTACAATGTGGTACAATCCCGTCAAATGGCTCAATGGTGTCATGCTGGTATTTGAGGCCAAGCTAGAAGGAACCAAAGAGCAGTACGAGCGTCTGGATGAGGCGATTCGGACGGCTCGGTTTGTTCGTAACAGTTGCCTGAGATACTGGATGGACAACAAGGGAGTTGGACGGTATGAACTAAGCGCCTATTGTGCGGTTCTTGCCAAAGAGTTTCCTTGGGCAAAAAAGCTCAACTCAATGGCTCGTCAAGCCTCGGCGGAACGGGCTTGGGCAGCGATCGCCCGTTTCTACGAGAACTGTAAGAAAAACATTCCCGGTAAAAAAGGGTTTCCTAAATTCAAGAAGCACAAGACTCGCGATTCAGTCGAGTACAAAACCTCAGGTTGGAAGCTGTCAGAGGAGAGAAGGACGATTACCTTCACCGATGGTTTTAAGGCTGGCAGCTTCAAAATGTGGG
>SIHH01000186.1 GCA_004299065.1 Phormidium sp. SL48-SHIP
AACTCGCAATTCCCTAAAATCCCTAGGTCTTGACTTTAACTCCTAAACAAACCATTCTCAAAATCTTCCCGAAAACTGTTAAGCCTTTCTTGAAGCTGTTCAGTCAAACGTTCAATGCGAGAATCTTGACTGAGGCAAGGAGATTGACCCGTTGCCACTTTCTTCAAAGCAATAGCCGCTTGGTTTTGTCTGTTTTTATCTCTAATTTTACGAATAGGAGTTAACAAGTCTAACTTTTGTCTTGGATGACACAACCTGGAGAGATGACAAGGATTATAATCAATTCCAATCGATGCACACCAATCTTGCCATTTAAAAGATAGAATCGTCGAATTGGTTACAACCGGTATCCAAGGAACCCGAAGCGCATCAGCAACGATCGCACCATGCATTGCTTCAGTTATTAAAATCTCTGTTTTGCTAATTAATGATAAAACTTCTTCTACATCCGACCGAGCATCGATATAGCCAAATCCTAAATTTTTACAAACTCTTTCCCATCCCTGGCCCGCAAGCTCATAATGGGGCATATATGAGAATTGATAGTCTTTCTCATTGCTGCTGCTCAATAACTGGCGAATTAAAGCAGCTCCGTCCGTGACCGCTGCATTTTCTTCTAGCCCCAAGACTCGGGCGGACAGCGGTCCTCGTACACAATAAACTTTATAGGAGTCATCAAGTGTTAAGACGCCCTTACCATAACCTGCCCCAGTCCCAAATATGACTCGACGACGCGCCCAATGAGTTCGGGAGTGCAGATCATCATTAAGTAACGTGCCAATCCCCACAAACGCTAAACTTTTGTCATCATCAATTAAATCTGGAATGAGTTGATTCCAGATCCAAGGGTTAAGTTCATCCCCAAAATTATTGACACCTTCTGGTAATTTATAATAGCATAATTTCATAGCATCATAGAAAAAACAGAGTGCTTTTCTTGAGTATTTTATTTATAGCTTTATATTATACAAAATATTGTACCGCGTCAAGCTGTCATGGAAGTTGGCGGCGACAACAGATTGAGTAAGACTGTAACTCTCTTTAGTTCTCGTTCGCACTGTCCCCGCCAGCACCCCTTCAATTGGGTATACTCAACTCGGATCTCGATGAGCCGCCAGATCCAATCGGCTTCATCTGGAGTTAGTCTTTCTTGGTTCTCCTAAAGCGCCGATCAGTTTGCACTAAGCCTATATCTGATTGAATTGAGTTGACATAAGATAGAGCTAACTCCTATAATACGGCAATGAGCTTCTATGCTTGAGTTTTACAAAAAAATGTGTATGTATAACATTACACATCAATGAGGCTCACATAAAACGAATTCCTTAGCTGGATTTCCTGTTAGTCCAATATCCTTACAATTCAACACAATTCAACTTCAGGAGAGACCTTCAGCTTATGTCTGACAGCTATTGTTTTTGTACCTTAAGCGTCGGTGATCGCTACCGAAATCACGCCAAACAGTTAGCAAAGGATATTCAGAAGTACGCTCCTGGAGTATCATTTGTCATCTTAACGGATAATCCGGATGATTTTTCAGAGTTTCCCTCAGTTTTAGCATTTCATCACCGCTTACAGTCTGTGAAAGGCTATCATGATAAGCGATTTGTTTTAGAAAAATCACTCTCTCTCTTTGAATCCTGTTTTTTTGTGGATGCCGACGTGCGAATTTTGAGTCCGGTTCCTGATGATTTGAATTGGAATCCAGGATTAACAGCTCGAGCAGGCTGTGCCTTAGTTAAGCATCTAAAAAGTATCAAGAATAACCGTAATGTTGAAATTGTAAAGAAGGTTGCTAACGACGTAAAGGTTGATATTGAGCAAGTACAATGGTTGCATGAATTCTCCTTTATCCTGCGCCGTCAATCTGGGAAAGAAGTCGAATTTTTTAGAGCCTGGCAAACACTTTCTTACTTCTTCGAGAGTGAAGGATTGTATAGCGGGGAAGGGTATTCAATGGGTTTAGCCGCATCAAAAGTCGGATTGAACTTTAGCTTTGATAGAACGAAATGGTTTGAGATTTTTAAGGATAATATTGAAAAACAAAGAATAAAACAAGGTCATTCAGACTCAACAGACAAAACCATCTACTTTGAAGAACACAAAGCGATTGAGTATCCTCAGCGAAATTTAGTGAGGAAGGCAATCTCGAAAATACTTAATCAAGCCATCTTTTATTATCGTCTGTTGAGATTGCGGCAACAGAGAGCGCAAGACGAAGAATTTAAAAATATTTTCAAGAAGTAAAAAATAAGTAAAATAGTCACCGCTAAAACCATTTAAAACCTCCCACGGTTCCTGAATCCCGGACAGGTCAGGTAAAATGGGGAGACCCAACCACTCCCTCAGCGCCGTGACACAGCATCGCGCCCAACCCAACTCACAAACCCTCCAGCATCACCTCGCCGCCGTCGCCAAAGACTACTATGGCCTCCTGGGACTCCATCCCTCCGCCTCCGTCATCGAAATTCGCCAAGCCTACCGTCAACTCAGCAAACGCTATCACCCCGACACCACCACCCTTCCCCCCCACATCGCCAAAGGGAAATTTCAGCAACTCAACGAAGCCTACGCCACCCTCAGCAACCCCGATCGCCGGGCCACCTATGACCTAAACATTCGCTATTCCCGCATCTCCGTCATGCAGCCGGGTCCCCCCCTCAACCGCTCCCCAGGCGCCTCAGGCCATTCCCCTAACCACGCCTATCTCGATCCCATCGATCGCCCCCTCTCCCCCGGCGAACTCTTCGCCCTGCTGCTCATGGGAGCCTCCCTCCTCGGCTGTCTCCTCCTGGCCATCGGAATCGCCATCTGGCGGGGCGATCCCCTCTAACGCCTAGCCTCCTCCGGTCTTCTCCCCTACAATAGAGAGAGAGAATCTTAAGTTTTGTTGCGCGATATGACCCCCTCTGCTGACACGCCGCTCTACAACTACCCCCTTCCCGAGATCGAAGATTGGCTCCGATCGCTCGGCTGCGAACAAGATCCCCAAGAACTACACCATTGGCGCGTCGATCGCCCCCAATGGAACGCCGACATCTGGCTCGACGTCGATCGCCTCGTCGTGCGCTACCTCAACAAAAACACCAGCCCCAGCCGCGACGAAGGCCGCTCCCGCTCCTTCCAATACTCCCTCAGCCGAGAAGACATCGAAGAAGCCGTCTTCGGCGAAGGCGTCGAACAAGCCATCTTTGGAAATTCCTAAAACTCCTGCAACAATTGCGGTAGATAATCATAGCCATCGACCCCAATCACCGCAATAATCTGCGATCGCCCCCGACTCAACAGACCCTCAAACGCCTCCTCCCCCAACTGGCCGCGCAAAATCGACAACACCCCCGCCGCCTGTCGCCACTCGCTGGCCTCAATCTGCTGTAACACATAAGCCGCGATCGCCCCCATCGTCACCGCCCGCCGCCAATCCTGAAGCCGATAATACGCCTCCGCCAACGCCGCCCAATTCAACCCCTGCAAAAACAAATCCCCCGACGACTGAGCCGCCTCCACCCCCTTCAGCAAATAGCCCACCGCCCCCGACGGCTGCTCCAACAACACATAAGCCAGCCCCAAACTGTAATAACACAACGCCAAACTCTGGCGATCGCCCAACTGTTGCGACAACTCCAGCCCCTGCTCAAGATAGCCCATCGCCTGTTGCGAGAGATCCGCATCCAACCGTTCCACCTGTTGCGCCGCCAACACCTGAGAATAGCCCAAATTCGCCAACGCATTGGCCACCCCCAAGCGATCGCCCACCTGTCGCGCCAAAATCAAGGCCCGCTGACTGCGATCAATCGCCTCACTGTACTGCTTGCGAGACAAACACAACCGACTCAAATGATTGTAATTGGCTAACTCACAGGGGCGATCGCCCGCCTGCTGCGCGATCGCCAACGCCTCCTCATGAAACCCCTGCGCCCGCTCATAGTCACCCAACGCCCGCTGAGAATAGCCCAACAGCGTCAAAATCCGGGCCTTCTCCTGAGTTCCCTCCACCCGCTTCAGAGGAACCTCCAAATAAGCCAACGTCTGCTGCAAATACTCCCCAGACAACGACGCAAACACCCCACCATACAGCGGAAACGTCTCCCGCTGAGCAAAACTGCGCAAAATCTGTAACGTCATCTGAAAACAACAGTCCGTCAACCTCGGGCGCGCCGCAAACCCTTGCGACAACTGACCCCAAATCGACGCAAACACCAAAAACGTACTCACCGACAGTTGTTTCCCCATCTTGGCACTATAGGGCTGGCGATCAAACCAAGCCACCAGCCCCCGCTGCAAGCCCTGCAACAGCACCGCCAACTCCAACCAAGCGCGATCGCCCAAATCCAGATGACGTTGCGCCAACGCCTCCAACGACCCCCCTTGCTGCAACGTCGTAAACAACTCCCGAGGGAAATAAGCCGCCGTCTTCCGCGCCCACAAGGACCAAGGACCCGGCTGCTGCTGAGCCTCCCCAAAGCCAATGGAGCGATTTCCCCCCTCATAAATCCAACTGACTAAATCCCCTTCCAACTCCGCCAAGCGCCCTAACCCCTCACTCAACCCAGCTCCCAACTCCTGAAGATGGGACTCCGACTGAGTTTTGAGGGACTGAGCCAACTGTTGTAGGCGATCGCTCGTCCAGGGTCGTTCCTGATTGGGATCGAGTACCCCCACCAGCACCGCCAACCGTTCCTCCGACGCCGCCGCCGACAGCCGTTTCACCGTCGTTGTCACCGCCGCCGTGGTTTGATGCTCCTGTTCCCAGCGCCGCAACTGACCTTCAATGGTCTGTAACGCCCGTAACTTGCGGCTCACCTTCGACGACGAACCCGCCGAAGCCTCCAAACTCTCGCGACGTTCTAATAAACAGCGCTCAAAAATCTCCGAGGTTCCCGGACGAATCTCCCGTAACAGCCGTTGATAGACCTGTTCAACCGATCGCACCCGTCCCGCCAGAGTACTGTCGAGGAGTTTATCAATAACCTGTAAATAGCGATCGCGATCGGACATCACTCAACCCCCCATTATGGCAATAACAACTCCACATCCCCCGATTGAGGGAGCCGAGGAACCTGACGTTGACGGCGTTCCTCTCCCTCCAGAGACGTCTCATCCACCGTTTCCTGCGTTCCCTCCGCCAACTCTCGATTCGCTTGCTCCTCCACCAGAGACAGATAATTGGGATTAAACAAACTCGTCAACACATGAACCAGGCGATCGCGCTGCTGACGGCTTAGACTGGCGATCGCCGCCTGATCCCCTTCCAACGGGTTCTCCGTCAACACATTCGCCCCCGGATAGGTATCCCGCACCATCCGCTCATAAGCCCCCAGATAATCCGCCAGGGTTAACTTCCAATCCAAACGAAACCGATTCGGTCGAGCCTTAATAAAAATGTGATAGCGAATCAGACGAGAGATCAGCGTACTCTCCTCATCCCTCTCCCCCGTTTCCCCATTCACATACTGATTTTCCAGAGGTAACTCTGGCATCATCTCATAGACCTCCCGCCAGAGATCGCGAGTATTGCGGGGTCGTTGGGCGATCGTCTCGGGTGACACCCAAGACCCCTCCCCAGCCGCCTCCCGCAACTGCGCCGCATTCGCACCAATGACCGTCAACGCCATTAGACTTAAGGCAATCACCAAAAAATGCGTAACTCGCTTCTGCAATCGGGAGGACATCATGGCTCAAACCCGTTCCAACAATAGGACTCTCAATCCATCTAACATTGATCTAGCACTCAGATCTAGCACTGGCCTTTAATCGCCAATAATCTCAGGTTGCGTCAACTCATCAGACATCTCAACGATCGCCCGCACCACCGGCTTCATCCCCGGCTCATCCAAATTATCAAAATCTTCATAGCGCCGACGTTTAGCGCGATTGGCCACCTGGACGGTGATACGATAGCGATTCGAGGCTGCATCGACGAGTTCTTCGGCGCGACGCATTAAGTTTGTAGTTTCGAGGGGAGTGCGTTTCTGCATAAAAGGGGTGAACCGGCTCAGACAAAAGAACATCCCCCAGTGTAACAAACTCTTTGCCCGAATGAGTCCGCCAGAATCGGCCGACCACAACGAATCCGCAGACTGGAGTTTAGGCGTTGACAGAAACCGCCAATGTGTTATAATGATAAATCGTTTGCCGATGTAGCTCAGTGGTAGAGCACTCGATTCGTAATCGAGCGGTCACGAGTTCAAATCTCGTCATCGGCTTTTTTAGTCTGGGGGGCGTTCCGTGCGATCGATGACCCAGAGATTGCCCGCCTCTTGCCAGGACCAAATCAACCGTGGTTGGTCTCGCGAGAGTCTGCCATCGTTCATCTCATAGATGACATCCACCTCAACCACCGCCTCATTGCGATCCTCGCGTATAACTCGGATATCATTCACCCGCACCCGATCAACCGTACTCCACCAATCCCGATAACTCTCAAAACCCTCAGGATGTAGATTGCGATTTTGCTGCATCTCGCGAGATAAGCGATTCCAGCCCAAACTGAGGTCATAGACATTATCCCCCCCTAAAGCCGCATAATAATCGCGAGTACTGTCACTGACAGAAGGACGCGGTTCCGGTGTTGGTTCTGGAGTGGGTTCCGGAGTGGGTTCCGGTGTCGGAGTGGGCGTCGGGGTGGGTTCCGGTGTTGGTTCCGGAGTCGGTTCCGGCGTCGGGGTAGGCGTCGGGGTAGGCGTCGGGGTTGGTGTCGGTTCTGGTGTCGGAGTGGGCGTCGGGGTAGGCGTAGGCGAGACAACGACTGAGTCATCATCTTGAGGGGTGCGATCGCGATCCTGCAAGGCCACCGTTGCCATCACCCCACCGCCAATCACCCCCAGCAGCAACGCACCTAAAAGAACCCCTTTCTTATTCTTCGAGGCCGGGCCAGGCGAGGGATTCGTACCCGGTGAAGGAACTCCAGGGGAAACGGCTTCAGTGGCTCCCTGCGTCGGTGGAGGTGTGCCTGCATTCCAACCTGGGGCAACCGCCACCGTTGGCCCGCTCGTCTCTGGCCCAGGGGCCGTTGGAACCACCGGCGGAATTGGAGTAGATCCGTTGCGATCTAACGCCGCTAACATCTCCTCGGCACTGGCAAAGCGATCGCGAGGATAGGCCGCGATCGCCCGCTCCAACACCGCCGCCAAAGGGCGATCCTGGATCGTCAACAGCGATTGCCAGGAAATCTCCCCAGTGCGAGGATCACTCGGCAAATCCTGGGGAAGCTTACCCGTCAACAGAAAAATCGCCGTTAGCCCCAAACTATACAAATCACTCGAAAACAACGGCCGGCCCGCCGCCTGTTCACTCGACATAAAGCCCGGCGTACCAATCACAATACTGCTCGTCAGGGACCCCGAACCACTCATCACCGTGGTCATCGTTTCCCGTACCGCCCCAAAATCAATCAAGACCGGCTTTCCATCGCGATCGCGCAAAATAATGTTATCCGGCTTAATATCCCGATGCACAATCCCCTGACGATGCACAAACGCCAACACCGGCAACACCTCCCGCAACAGATCGCGAATCTCCGACTCCGAGAAAGTTCCGCGACGATTCAGCCGTTCCGTCAGAGTTAAGCCCTCAACCCACTCCTGAACCAGATAAAACTGCTCAGCTTCGACAAAATAGGCATAAAGCCGGGGAATTTGAGGATGATTATCCCCGAGCGATTCCAAAATCGCCGCCTCGCGGGCAAAGCGTTGTTCAATCAACCGCCGCGTCGCCTCATCCTGACTGGTGGGTTTAAGCTGCTTGAGAACACAACGCCGGTGAGACGGCATTTGCGTATCTTCGACTAGAAACGTCTCACCGAAGCCCCCTCGCCCTAAAGATTGTAAAATTCGATAGCGTTGGTTTACGAGTGTCATGAGGCCAGTTGACAGGTGACGGTTGACAGTTGAGAGTTAGGAGAGGGGAGAGGGGAAGAAAAGGCAAGAGGCATAACCCACCCCTAACCCCTCCCAAGAGGGGATGGCAAGAG
>SIHH01000187.1 GCA_004299065.1 Phormidium sp. SL48-SHIP
CCTGTTCCCTGTTCCCTGTTCCCTGTTCCCTTCTTTTGCCTCTTGCCTCTTGCCTTTTGCCTTCTTTCCCCATGCAACATGACGTCATCATCGTCGGCGGTGGACTCGCCGGAAGCCGCGCCGCCGTCGAAATCGCCCGCACCGATTCCCAGCTAAACATTGCCGTTGTCGCCAAAACCCACCCCATTCGATCGCACTCCGTCGCCGCCCAGGGAGGAATCGCCGCCAGCCTCAAAAACGTCGATTCCCAAGACTCCTGGAAAGCCCACGCCTTTGATACAGTAAAGGGGTCAGATTACCTGGCAGACCAAGATGCCGTAGCCTTACTGACGCAAGAAGCCCCCAATGTGGTCATTGACCTAGAACATATGGGGGTCTTGTTTTCGCGCCTAGAGGATGGACGCATCGCCCAACGGGCCTTTGGCGGTCATACCCACAACCGTACCTGTTACGCCGCCGATAAAACCGGCCACGCCATTCTCCATGAACTGGTGAATAATCTTCGTCGCTATGGGGTGACGATTTACGATGAATGGTATGTGATGCGCCCCATTATCGAAGATGGAGACGCGAAGGGATTGGTGATGTATCACCTCGAAAGCGGACGCATTGAGGTGGTTCGCGCCAAAGCAGTGATGTTTGCCACGGGGGGCTATGGCCGGGCCTTTAACACCACCTCCAACGATTATGCCTCGACAGGGGATGGCTTAGGTATGGCCGCTGTGGCCGGCCTCCCCCTGGAGGATATGGAATTTGTGCAATTTCACCCGACGGGGTTATATCCGGTTGGGGTATTGATTTCTGAGGCGGTTCGCGGTGAGGGGGCTTATCTGCGCAATGCCCACGGCGATCGCTTTATGGAACAGTATGCCCCAAGTAAGATGGAACTGGCGCCGCGCGATATTACCTCCCGGGCCATCGCCACCGAGATTCGCCAAGGGCGCGGCATTAAGCCCGATGGCAGTCCGGGCGGGTCTTACGTCCATTTGGATTTGCGCCATATGGGACGGGAAAAAATTATGAGTCGGGTTCCCTTCTGTTGGGAGGAAGCCCATCGCCTAGTGGGGGTGGATGCGGTTAATGAACCGATGCCCGTCCGTCCGACGGCCCATTATTCCATGGGCGGGATTCCCACTAACACGCGCGGTCAGGTGCGCCTCGGTCCGGAAAGCTTCGTTAGCGGCTTCTATGCGGCTGGGGAATGTGCCTGTGTCTCCGTTCATGGGGGGAACCGTTTGGGTAGTAATTCCCTGCTTGAATGCGTCGTTTATGGCAAGCTAACGGGGGCGGCGATCGCCGCCGATGTCCAGTCCCGCAAATTACCTGACTTGGACGAACCGGCCTATATTGAGGCGGCGAAACAGCGGTTACAGGGACTCTGCGATCGCCAAGGGGACTATCGCATCAATGAAGTCCGTCAACGGCTTCAGGATACGATGAGTGAGTTTTGTGGGGTGTTCCGCCGTCAGGATCTCATGCAGCAGGGCCTCGATGAACTCGCGGCGATCGCCCAACAGGTGCAACAGGTGCGCCTCGACGATCGCGGAACCCTCTGGAATACGGAACTCATCGAAGCCATGGAACTCGAAAACCTCCTGATTGTGGCCCAAACCATCCTCCATTCGGCCTTTAACCGCCAGGAAAGTCGCGGCGCTCATTTCCGGGAAGACTACCCCAGTCGCAATGATGAGAACTTCCTCCATCACAGCCTCGCCTATCACTCGGCAGCTGGGGTGGAGATTGTCCCCATGTCGGTCAATCTCAGCCTCTTTGAACCCCAGGAACGGAAGTATTAATAGAGGGACGGAGTGAGAGAGGATTAAACATCCCCCAAGCGATCGCATAACCAATAGGTCATCATCTCACCTCGTCCTTTCACCTCCAACAGTCCCCGAGGTTCTAAAACATAGCGGTCTTTTAACATCTCATAGGTTTTCTGAGTCACCTGGATTTTGCCCGCCTGTCCCTGGGATTCCATGCGGCTGGCTACATTAACGGTGTCTCCCCATAAATCATAGGCGAATTTACGAATGCCAATCACCCCAGCCACTACAGGGCCGGTGTTGATGCCGATTCGCAGTTGAAATGAGAGATTTTTCTCGCGCTTAAACTCGTCGATGGCCCATTGCATTTCTAAGGCCATTTCGGCGATCGCCTCAGCATGATCCGCCATCGGCATCGGTAGTCCTCCGGCCACCATATAGGCGTCACCAATGGTCTTGATTTTCTCTAAGCGATAGGCTAACGCTAACTGATCAAAGGTTGAAAAAATATCATTTAACATCGCCACTAATTTCGACGGCGACATCTGGGCGGAGACGCTGGTAAAGTCCACCAAATCGGCAAACATAATAGTGGCTTCGTCAAACCGTTCAGCGATGGAAGTTTGGTCTTCTTTGAGTTGTTCTGCGATTTTGCGCGGCAGAACATTTAATAGCAAACTTTCTGATTTTTCCTGTTCTGCCCGCAGGGCTTCTTCTGCTAACTTGCGCTTCGTAATTTCTTGAACGGTTCCCTCATAGTACAGGATGCGTCCCCGAGAATCCCGGACTGTTCTCGCATTTTCTGATGTCCAAATTTTACTGCCATCTTTACAATAGACTTGTAACTCAAACTCAGAAATTGACCCATTTTCTTCTAAGCGACTGACAAATTGCAGACGGCGATCGCGATCGACATATAAATCTCGGGCAACATCCCGCACATTTTCCTGTAAGTCTTCTAACGAGTCATAACCATACATTTGGATTAAGGCAGGATTGGCGCTGAGATATTGTCCTTTAGGTGTGGTTTGATAAATCCCCTCAGCCGCATTTTCAAAAATACTGCGATACTTTTCTTCCGCTTCTTGCAGTGCATTTAAGACACGGCGACGTTCGGTGATATTTCGGGCAACCCAAATCACGCAATTATCGGGTAAGGGGGACACCGTAGCGGCAAACCAAACCTCTGAAGTTTGGTCACCCTCGGGGTCTTCAATTTCTAGGTTATATTCCAAGTTTACCGTTTGCCCGGTATTTAAAGCCCGCTGAATATGGCTAATAAAAATACTGGCTTGAGTTGGGGGTAAGACTTCGTAAACACTCTTACCAATTCGGTCTTCGGTTGGACTATAAAGAATTTCCGAATTGGTTGAGACAATTTTAACGTAACGGCCTTGGGCATCGAAAACAGCGATGGTATCCGTCATCGCTTCAAATAACGCCCGTAACTCAGCTTCGGACTTACGCAGGGCGGCTTCGATACGCTGACGTTCGCCAATTTCTAACATTAGTCGTTCGTTGGATTGACGTAGGGCGGCCGTGCGTTCTTCGACTCGACTTTCGAGGTCTTCATTGGCTTGTTGTAAGGCTTCTTCAGCCCGTTTCCGTTCGGTGATATCTTCAACAGTTCCTTCGTAATATAGGAGAGTGTCGCCGTTGTCATCCCAAACTAAACGCGCATTTTCGGAAATCCAAACAATACTGCCATCTTGACGGTAAATTTGTTGTTCAAAGCCAACAACCCGACCTTGATTATGGAGGGTGTTTAAAAACTCTTGCCGTTGTTCAATGTTGACATAGAGGATGCGATCGCCACAACTGAGATTGTTAATCAAACTTTGAGCCGACTCATAGCCATAAATGCGAGCCAAGGCTGGATTGGCATTGATATAAATACCATTGGGGTTGATTTGATAAATCCCCTCAACAGCATTTTCAAATAAATTGCGATATTTAACTTCCGCTTCCTTCAGGGCTTGAATGGCTCGGTGGCGTTCGGTGACATCAATCCCCACGGTGAAGGCCGCCCGACCTTCATCGTATTTTTGCGCTGCAATGATATAACTATGGGTTTCTCCATAGACTTTGGCGGTGATTTCTTGGCAATGTTCCGTCGCATCACTGGCAAAAAAATCTTCGAGGAACCCCTCAAACAAATCACTGGTTTGCAAAAAGCCAATTCCTTGGTTCACAAAGGCTTCTGGCGGCAGATTGTAGGTTTTGGCCAGATGACGGTTCACACCGAGATAACGTAAGTCGCTGCTAATCCAGGACACCATGCCCGGAACGGCCTCTAAAATCGCCTGGAGCTGGTCTTTGGCGGCTCGTAGGTCATTTTCCGCCTGACGACGTTCAGTGATGTCAATACCCACCGTAAACGCGGCGCGATCGCTATCGTATTTCTGGGCCACAATCAGGAAATCCCGCAGTTCCCCATGAACCCGCGTCGAGACTTCGCAAGCCGCATCATCAGCGTCACTCTCAAAAAAGGACTTCATGAAATCATGAAAGTCACTGCTGGCCCGCAAAAAGCCAATATCTTTGCCGATAAAGTTCTCCGGTTCGGCCTCAAACATCTGGGCCAGTTGACGGTTGACCCCCAAATAGCGTAAATCTCGGCTAATCCAAGACACCACCCCCGGAACCGCATCGAGAACCGCCTCAAGTTGTTCTTTCGCCGAACGCAGCGCCTGTTCGGCCCGCGTATGCTTGACAATTTCAGCCACTAACTGATCATTGGCTTCTACGAGAGCGGCGGTGCGTTCCTCAAGCTGCAATTGCAGGCTATTATCGTCTAATCTGGACTCGTCTTGCTCCTGTTGGGCTGTTTCCTGTGTCGCTTCTAAGGATGCAAGACGGTCACGGAGGAGGGCTAACTCATGAATCAGTTGTTCCTTCGGTTTATCTTCGTCTCTCATGAAGTTGCGTCGTTGAACGGGTGAGGAAGTCATCGCTATACCTGATTTGCTGGTAGTTCGCAGGCGAGTCTAAGATTCAGTTCGCTGCTATGCACCCTACGATTTCGCCAAACACTCATCATCTCGGCGATTACCCCGAAATGGATTGACGACCTTGCCCCCTGAGTTATGCTCTGAAGATACTATTCTAGTCCACTTGCCCATGGGAGTTTCAACCGTGTCTAAACGCAAAGTCGCAGGTTCTCCCTCGTTTTTTCAACCGAGTCCCCCCAGTTTCCGGGGAGTTCAGACGGCACTGGCCTGATCTTTGAGTCAGAGTAGCGCTTTTCTCGAATCCCGAGATTGCGATCGCCACCCCCAAGGTATCTCACCAGACACCCCCCCCATCTCCGCCCCCATCTGTAGCGTTTCTTAACAAGCCCTAGCCCAAGCTTCAGGAAATTTTGTATCCTAACGAACGTGGTTTAAACGTTCGCCCGAGAGCGAATTGATTTCATGGCTTACTTGTGGTACAAAGCATTTCACCTGATTGGCATCGTCGTCTGGTTCGCTGGACTCTTTTATTTGGTACGTCTGTTTATTTATGACGTTGAAGCCGATGCTGAACCCGAACCCGCCCGTTCCATCCTCAAAAATCAGTATCAGATTATGGAAAAGCGGTTATACCACATTATCACAACGCCAGGAATGATTGTGACCGCCGTTATGGCGATTGGCATCATCAGCACAAACCCTGAAATCATGAAGTCAAGTTGGCTTCATATTAAGTTGGGATTTGTTGCCCTACTGATTGCCTATCACTTCTATTGTGGTTCCTTGATGAAAAAATTGGCTAAGGGTGAATGTAATTGGACCAGCAAACAGCTTCGCGCCCTCAATGAAGCCCCAACATTACTATTGCTTGTCATTGTTATGTTAGCGGTCTTCAAAAACAATTTTCCCACCACTATTGCCCCCTGGCTAATCTTTGGAGCCGTGATTCTCATGGCCGCCACCATTCAACTCTACGCCCGCAAACGTCGCCTCGACAAAGAACGTTTAGCAACAAACGAATAAAACCGGAGGGGTTAGGGATGGGTTCTCCCTGTTCCCTGTTCCCTATTCCCTGTTCCCTGTTCCCTATTCCCTATTCCCTTCCCCAAAAAACCTCGATCGCCTGTCGAGTCTGACCTGGACATTCCAAATGCGGCACATGGCCACAACTGGGAACCCAAACTAACTGGCTGTTGGCAATCCCTTTCCGAAACCTCTCAGCATCCTTTGTTCCTAAAATACGATCCTCCTCACCCCAAATGACTAAGGTGGGAAGGTTTAATTGACTAAGTTGTGAGGCGAACGAGGGAAATCCCCCACTTTTCGTAAACTTAATCAGTGCCTGTTTCCAGCCCGAACAATCGAGATGCAACGCCGCACAACACCGAGCATCAGCCGAATTAAATGACTTATCGAAATAGGCAGAATAACTAATCTGATTACGAACCCCCGGCCGACGAAGAAAATTGGCCGCCAGGCTATCAAACGGAGGAAATAAGTATTTACCCAAAACCGGTCCATTGGCAATTCCAGCACTGTCGAGGAGAACCAGCCGTTCAACCGCTTCGGGATAGGTGAGAGCAAAATCAAGGGCAGCCGCCCCGCCCATTGAGGCCCCCGCTAAAATTACCGGGCGGGCGATCGCCTGTTTCCAAAACCCATACAAATGAGCTTTGATCGCCTCGGGAGAAAAGGAACTCTGGGAAAGTCGTTCCGTAAAACCAAACCCCAACAAATCCACAGCCCAGGTTTCCTGAGATTGCGCTAACAACGGTTGTAGGCGGCGAAATTCTAACACCGAACTGTCAAACCCATGCAACAGTAAGATAGGCGTCTCTCCCTCTCCTTGACGGACTCCTCGATGGACATAGGTTGTGGGAATTGGCAACTCGCCCCCCTGAACTTGAACCTGCACCTCTAATCGTTGAATCGCCTGAGCCTGTTGAATCGAAGTCTCTTCACTGAGTTGGTGAACCGCAGCCGGTAAAAAATCGGGGAACATGGGAGATAGGCTAGAACCTGAATTGTCAATCGTTAACTATGCCGCAGCACAGTCCGGATTTGATCATACCTGACCCCGAGACTCCCGTTCGAGTGATTGGCCTGATGAGTGGCACATCGATTGATGGCATCGATGCGGCTCTCGTTGAACTCAGCGGCGGACGATCGCCCCTCAAAATTACCCTCCTGGCCGCCCAAACCTTCCCCTATGAGCAAATCGCCCCCCCTCAGCTGCGATCGCAAGTTCTCGCCGCCGCCAGCAACGACCCCCTACCCCTGAGCGAACTGGCCCAACTCGACGACGCGATCGCCACCGCCTTCGCCACCGCCGCCCAACTCATCCAACGCAACCAACCCCCCGCGCAGCTGATTGGGTCCCACGGACAAACCGTTTTCCACGCCCCACCCCCCAGTCCAGAACATCTCGGCTACAGCCTCCAACTCGGGCGTGGTGCCGTCATTGCCCAGCAAACCCGACTCCCCACCATCAGCAACTTTCGCGCCGCTGATATCGCCGCCCGAGGGCAAGGAGCGCCCCTCGTTCCCCCCATCGATGTCTGTCTATTTGCCCATCCTCAACGCGATCGCTGCGTACAGAACCTCGGCGGAATTGGCAACGTCACCTATCTCCCCGCCGGCTGTGGCGACAGCTTTCAGGGCGTCCTCGGCTGGGATACCGGCCCCGCCAATATCCTTATCGACTTAGCGATCGCTCAACTGACCAACGGGGCGCAACAGTACGACCATAACGGCGACTGGGCCGCCTCAGGAACCCCCAACTCAGACTTAGTGCAACAGTGGCTACGTCATCCCTTTTTCCAACAACCGCCCCCCAAATCCACCGGCCGAGAAGACTTTGGCCCCGCGTTTTTGCAGCACTGTCGTCAACAGGCCGCCCATCTGGCCCCACATCTGAGCGATGCCGACTGGCTGGCCAGCCTCACCGACTTCACCGCCGCCGCGATCGCCGACAGTTACCAACGCTTCCTCCCCCAACCTCCCCAAGATATAATCCTCTGCGGTGGCGGCAGTCGCAATCACTATCTACGATCTCGTCTGCAAACCCATCTTCCCGGCATTTCCCTAGCCAGTAGTGACGACTGGGGACTCAACGCCGATTTCAAAGAGGCGATCGCCTTCGCCATCCTCGCCTATTGGCGCATCCAAGGCTATCCCGGCAACCTCCCCAGCGTCACCGGGGCCAACCAACCCGTCCCCCTCGGCGACATCCACCACCCCTAACCCCAACCC
>SIHH01000188.1:0-3729 GCA_004299065.1 Phormidium sp. SL48-SHIP
CTCATTCCTGATTCCGATGCTGCCAAGCTAAATCCAACAATTTACTCCAACGTTTTTGAGCTTGTTTAGGGGTACAGTTGAGGATGTTGGAAATTTCCGTGTTGTTGCATCCTTGTTGTTTGAGGGCGATGAGTTTCACTTGGGGGGGAGTGAGATCTTTGAGGAAACGTTGCCATTGTCCCGGAGACATTCCTAGATTGCGATCGAGATCGGCGCCAAGCCATTGGTGAACCAGTTTCCAATTGCCAGCCCGAGAGAATTTCTCGACATGGTATTTAAACCGTTGTTGGAGATAGTCCCGTTGACGAGCCGTTAAGCCAAGAATTTCATCGATTTCATGGGCGGGGATATCTTGCAGTTTCAGGGTGAGATAATCAATGCACTCGGGTTGTCCTTGGTCTTTGAGATAGTTAATGAGGGCTTTGATGACGCGATCGCGCATGACGGATTCCGCCGGGTCAATGGTATCAGACACCATCTGTTCGCGCACTTGACGGGCGGCGGCCGAGCGGCTGACGCTTTCGTCTTCTTCGCTTTTGCCGGATTCGACGGCTAACTCCATGTCAATGGATGTTTCGGGGGGTTGTCCCTTGGCAAAGCCCTGGGCTCTCAGGATAATCAACTGTTGGGAGTTGCGTCCTGGGAGGGAAATGCGTCGTTTGGCATATTGCTCGGTAAAGGCCATGTATTCGGCCAGTTCAACCCGAGTTTTGGGGGTATAGTTTTCGGGGACATCATGTTCCCGGCGAAAGGCGCGTAGAACTTCGATATAAAAGCCTTGCAGGAAGTCTTCGATCAGGGTATAGCGGCCTTGGAAGCCTAGGCGAGCGCGGCTGGGGGCAATATGGCGATAGACGATGACACTCAGGTTACTGTGCAGTTCACTCCGACCTCGTTTTGAGCCGAGTTCGTAGTAACCGGCTATTTTTTGAATCCGGTGTTGAGCCAGGTTCAGTTGCCATTTTTTAACTTCTCCTGAGCGTTGGATGCGATCGCTCTTTTCACAAATCCGCTCGACTTCTCGGGCAATCCGTTCGGCGACGGATTGGGCGCTGCGAGAGCGGGTTTCGATGGCTTCGGCGAGCCGCTGGTTTAGGGTGTCGGTTAGGGGGTCGGCGGCGGGGCGAGGTGCGGCAGATGATGACATTGGCTGGGATTGAGTTGACTCAATGTCATGGTGATGAGGGTTGCGTTGGTCGAGGTCACGGTGGAAGGAGGTTTCAAGTTTAATAGTCATGATGGTAGGTGGCAGGTAGCGCACTGGGTAGAACACAAGTTGGTCGGTGAACCTCACAGGATGTCGGTTGTTGAATCCGGTGTTGAATCCGTTGCCGGTTCTGTGCTGTCCATACTTCAACTGTAGAGAGCCTTTGAGCCAACGTAGCCCCTGTTCATGCCACTCTTTAAACCTTGCGATCGCCGTTTAACCAGTTGCTCAACTGCCCCGGTTTCCTCATGGGGTCGGGACGGGGTTCGATTACCGCAATCCCAGGCCAGACCTCGGTTAGCGAGGAGCGATCGCCGCCGGAACTCTGTATCACCTCACTGGGCCAGTTCCCGGAGCGATCGCCCCGGTTGCGATCACTGTGCCAATTGGCACAAACAATGGAGGTGTCGAGCCTGATTCCTCGACCACGGCGATCGGCTAGATTAAGCCAATACATTAAGCCAACATATCCAGCCGCGATTAAATCCAAGCCGCCGCTGTTTCCCAATTCAGCCCCCGACGGACCAGTTCAGGATGATTGGCATCTGTTAAATCTAAAATGGTGGACATTTCATACCCCGGTTCGCTGCCATCGTCGATAATCAGGTCGACGAGTTTCTCCCAGCGGTCGAACAATTCAGCTTTATCCAGGGTTTGACCCACCTCCAGGGTGGGAATCGGTGTACTACTGTCCTTATCGAGCAGATAGGCTGAGGTTGAGGCAATGGGAACTTGCAAGGCATCGAGAAGGGCAAGACAGACGGGGCGATCGGGAACCCGAATCCCCGTGGTTTTGCGTTTGGGAGACATCACCAGTTTTGGCACTTGCTTCGTCGCCGGCAACAGAAAGGTAAACGGCCCAGGGATAAGACGTTTCATAATTCGATAGGCCGGATCGGTGACTTGGGCATAACTGGCAATGTTAGACAGAGACGGGCAAAGAAAGGTTAACGGTTTTTCATTGGACAGTTGTTTAATTTGACGAACTCGTTGCACCGCAGACTTGACGCTGATGTCACAACCGATGGCGTAAACCGTATCGGTGGGATATAACATCACGGCCCCTTGAGCTAGGGCATCCTTAATTTCCTCTATTCGTCGAGGTTGCGGGGTGTCCGGATGAACTTCGTAAATGGTTGCCATAGGGTTGCAATAATGAAAGGTGATCAATCGGGTGCATTGGAGCGCCCTGCCACCCTATAATCGCATTGGATTTGCTATCACACTGGGTTAAGGGGGCAACAGAGCTAAGCATGAGCCGTCGCATTGCCTATTTTGATTGTCCAACGGGGATCGCTGGGGATATGTGTCTCGGGGCGTTGCTCGATGCTGGCCTCCCTTTGGACTATCTCGAACAACAACTGGCCGGTTTAGGTCTGGCCGATGCTTTCGGGTTGCGGGCTGAACGAGTCCATCGCAACGGTCAAGCGGGGTTAAAGCTCCATGTGGAGTTACCCACGGTCACTCAAGAACCGCCAACGTTTGAGGGGCCAACGTTTGAGGGGCATCATCACCACCATCACGGCACTCGTCATTTGCCTGAGATTGAAACGATGATTCAGGGCGCGAATTTGAGCCAGCGTGCCACGGACTGGAGTTTGAGGGTGTTTCGACGTTTGGCGGCGGCCGAGGGGGCTGTTCACGGCATTAGCCCCGATCGCGTCCATTTTCATGAGGTGGGGGCAACGGATGCGATCGTTGATATTGTGGGAACCTGTATCGGCCTGGATTGGTTTGAGGTTGACCAGATTTTTTGTTCGGCTCTCCCTAGCGGTGGCGGTACGGTGAAAGCGGCTCATGGACGGCTGCCGGTTCCCGTTCCGGCGGTGCTGAAACTGCTGGAAATGGGCGGGGTGATGATGTATGACAATGGCATTCAGCGAGAGTTAGTCACCCCCACGGGAGCGGCTTTGATGGTGACGTTGGCCGAGTCGTTTGGCTCGGTTCCGGCGATGAGGCTTCAACACACGGGGTTGGGGGCGGGAACTCAGGAGTTGCCAATTCCGAATCTATTGCGTCTGTGGTTTGGAGAGAGCGAGGAGAGGTTGGCAGGGGGCGATCGCGTCTGTGTTTTGGAAACTCAGTTAGATGACACCACGCCTCAGGTGATTGGCTATACCTGCGATCGCCTGTTCGAGATGGGTGCTTTGGATGTCTTGACTCAACCGGTTCAGATGAAGAAATTTCGCCCCGGAATCTTGTTAACGGTGATTTGTCCCCCCGAGAAACAAGGGATCTGCGAACAGGTGATTTTCCAAGAAACCACCACTCTCGGCATTCGCCAACGGCTACAACAGCGTTCGATTCTCCATCGTCGCCTTGAGACGGTCACCGTTGACGGCCAACCGGTTCGCGTCAAAATTGCCACGGATGGACGTGGGGCGGTGGTCAATGTTCAGCCGGAATATGAGGATGTGGCGGCGATCGCCCGTATACAACAACGCCCCTGGCAACAGGTTCAGCAACAGGCCCGAGAGGCTTGGGTTAACTCTGGATGATGACTCTGGATGATGACTCTGGAT
>SIHH01000188.1:3829-7962 GCA_004299065.1 Phormidium sp. SL48-SHIP
ACTCTGGATGATGACTCTGGATGATGACTCTGGATCTCGAACGGCTCGACAATGAAAACAATTATCATTTACAATAGTCGCGACTCGCCACAGCCTCAAGATTTATGGTCAATACCCCCATGCTCAACACCGTTCCCGTGACCGTCCTGACTGGCTATTTGGGAGCCGGAAAAACCACGCTTCTCAACCGCATCCTCACCTATGAACATGGCAAAAAAGTCGCCGTGATTGTCAATGAGTTTGGTGAGGTAGGTATCGATAACCAATTGGTGATTGATGCCGATGAAGAAATCTTTGAGATGAATAACGGCTGTATCTGTTGCACCGTCAGAGGCGACCTAATTCGCATCATTGGTAATTTAATGCGGCGGCGCGATAAATTTGACCACTTAGTGATTGAAACCACAGGACTAGCGGACCCCGCCCCAGTGATTCAAACCTTCTTCGTTGATGAAGATATGCAGGAACAGCTCAACCTAGATGCGGTGGTCACGGTTGTCGATGCCAAACATATCCATGATCACTGGGATGCCGATGAAGCTCAAGAACAAATCGCCTTTGCCGATGTGATTCTGCTCAACAAGACGGATTTAGTCAGCGAAGCCGAGTTACAAGACCTGGAAACGCGCATCCGTTCTATGAATATCATGGCCAAGGTCTATCGCACGCAAGATGCTGCCATTGAGATGAATGATATTCTCGGCGTCAAGGCCTTTAATCTCAATCGAGCCCTGGAGGTTGATCCCCAGTTCCTCGACGAAGATGCTCACGAGCATGATGAGACGGTGGGATCGATCGCCCTAGTGGAATCCGGGGCCGTCGATGCTGAGAAACTCAATGCTTGGCTGAGTGAGTTGTTGCAAACCCAGGGGCCGAACATCTTTCGCATGAAAGGTATTTTGAATCTGGATGGAGAAGACGATCGCTTTGTCTTTCAAGGGGTGCATATGCTCTTCGATGGTTCCCCCGATCGCCCCTGGAAGCCCCAGGAAACCCGCAAAAATGAGTTAGTCTTCATCGGCCGCGATCTCGATGAAACGCAGTTACGAGAGGATTTTCGCGCGTGTCTGGTCTAAGGAAATCTCCCCTCAAACAAGAACGTCGGGGTCAGTTGCGCGACTATGGAACGGCTCTGGCCTGGACTCCCGATGGCCATCAAGTGGCCATGGCCTCCGCCGCCGGAGAGATTGTCCTCATTGCCCTCGACGGCAGACCGCAACAGGTGCTGCGAGACCCCGATGGACAGTCTATTGATGCTCTATCGATCTCCCATGATGGACAGTTCCTGGCCGCTGGGGGACAAGCCGGGGATGTGATGATTTGGCGGCTGGGAGAGTCTCCCCAACTGATCACTTGCTTGGAAAATGCCCGAGCCTGGGTTGAACACCTGGCCTGGCATCCTCATCGTAATGAGGTGGCCTTTGGGGTCGGTCCTTATGTCCAAGTTTGGGATGCTGAGGCGGCGGAGGTGGTCACCACCCTGATGTTTGAAGCCTCTTCGGTGTTGGATCTCGCTTGGCATCCCGAAGGCACTCAGTTAGCGACGGGGGGCCATCAGGGGATTAAAGTCTGGAGTTGCCAGGCTTGGGATGATGATCCTCAAGTCTATGAGATTCCCGCCGCTAGTCTCTGTCTCGCCTGGTCTAGCAATGGGGAGTATCTGGCCTCGGGGAATATGGATCGCACTCTGGTGGTTTGGGCGATGGGTAATCCCTATCCTTGGCAAATGCAAGGCTTTCCGGGTAAGGTGCGAGATTTGGCTTGGTCCGAGTTGTGGTTGGGACACGCACCCCTGTTAGCATCAAGCAGTCGTGAGGGGATTGTCATCTGGGATAAACATCAAGATGATGACCAAGGTTGGAATCCTCAAGTGTTGGAACTGCATCATGCTCGCGTTAGTGCGATCGCCTTTCAACCTCACACTCAACTCCTGGCCTCGGCCTCGGAAGATGGCTCGATTTGTCTTTGGCAAGATGCGGTTGAGGTGGTGCAACTCCTCGATGGAACGGAGGGCGGTTTTTCGGCTCTGGCCTGGAACCCCGATGGTACGGCTTTGGCGGCTCTGGGAGATACGGGGGACTGGCTGCTTTGGCAGCAACGCCGCCCCAAAACCGGATTTTTCTAGGAGATGTCCTCGGAGAATAGGATTTAAGGATTTGAGGATGTGAACTACCACTCATCATCGCGAGGCGATTGATGAGTGGCTTCGAGCTTCAGTGGGAATTGCCTCGGGAAGTGTCGAACGAATTCGACCTCCCTTTGGTCTCACATTCCCTCCACTGGCAGAAGCCCCGGTTCCCGAGGCCATGATCCGCAAGCCTTCGTTTTTGAGATTAATTGCCGCATTGATGTCTCGATCGTGAATCTGCCCACATTGCGGACATTCAAACGATCGCACGTCGAGTCCCATCGTGGGAAGCGGCAACAACGTTGCCGAACAAAGGTGAGTGCTGGGGAAAAATCGATCCACTTCCAAATAGACTTTCCCTTCTCCCTCAGCCTTGTATTTGAGCAGGGTCGAAAACATACCCCAACCCACATCACTTATTGCCTTAGCAAGGCTGTGATTCCTGACCATGTTCTTGACGGCCAGATTTTCCACCACAATCACTTGGTTCTCGTTGACTATCTTGCGGGATAGCTTGTGGAGAAAATCGGCTCGAGAGTTGGCAATCTTGCTGTGAACCTGCGCCACAAGCCGTCTGGCTTTTTGGCGAGAGTTCGAGCCTTGTTGCTTCCTTGACAGTTTTCGCTGTTTGCGTCTGAGATTGCGCTCGTGCTTCTTGAGGTGACGAGGATTGTTGTATTTTTCACCGTCAGAAGTCACGGCAAAGTGCTTCAACCCCAAATCGATGCCAATGGCTTTGCCGTCAGCATTGGGTTCGGGTTTTTCCGAACCATCGTCGATAAAGATTGAAGCATGATACCGTCCATCAGGATTGCGACTGATAGTTACAGTTTTGATTTGCCCTTCAAACCAGCGATGAACCCGACAGTACACCTCTCCAATCTTGGGAAGATGCAACTTATCGCCTTCGAGTCTGACGTTTTGCGGGTATTGAAGGGATTGTCGTCTGTGCTTGCTTTTAAAGCGTGGGTAACGAGCGCGTCTTTCAAAGAAGTTGATAAACGCTCTCGACAGGTTTAATACCGAACTTTGCAAACACTGAGAATAGGTGTCTCCCAGCCATTCCAACTCTCGCTTCCATTGGGGAAGCATTTTCTTGAGTTCCATCCCCGAGATGCCTTTCCCGGTTTGGCGGTAGGCTTCCGTCGTCAGTTGCAAAGAACGGTTCCACACAAAACGGCAGCAGCCAAAGGCTTTCGCAAGGGCGACTTCCTGCTCTTTCGTGGGATAGATTCTCAGCTTGACGACTTTCATTAGAGATAGCTAGCTTTGTGCTAATGCTAGGATAACAGATCGAACGGCTTACCCGCCACGTTACCGCCACAATTCATCTGCGCTTCAATCGGAGATTAGAAACGCAGGATTCTCGCGGGATTGCTAAAGTCTCACAAAGTTTGCAATAATGATTATCATTCACAAAAATAGCTCGATCTGCGATCCTATTACCGAGAACGTCAGCTATGTCTATTCCTTATCTACCAACGCTTCTGAACTTACCCCGTCGTTGGGGTCGTCCTCTGTGGGCGATCGCCACCTCTGTTACCCTAGTCGGGTTGAGTAGTTGTGCTACGGACCCTGATAGTACCTCTGCAACGCCTCAAGGGGAAGCCGACAGCGAGGAACTGCAAGTGGTCACCAGCTTTCTACCGATGACTCAGTTCACTAAAGCCGTTGTCGGCGATCGGGCCGAGGTTACCCAACTGTTACCCCTTGGCGTTGATCCTCATGACTATCAAGCTCGGCCCGCCGAAGTTCAAACCTTGGCCGAGGCGGATATATTGGTGAAAAATGGCTTGGGGATGGAGTTCTATCTCGATGGCCTCATCGCTAATGCTGAGAATCCCGATTTGTTGATCATCGATACCAGTGAGGAAATCGCGGTTCTCTCGAATCAGGACAGCAAAGGTCACGAACATGACCACGATGATGACCACGATGATGACCACGATGATGACCACGATGATGACCACGCTCATGGACATGATCATGGACATGACCATGGAGA
>SIHH01000189.1 GCA_004299065.1 Phormidium sp. SL48-SHIP
CTTGCCATCCCCTCTTGGGAGGGGTTAGGGGTGGGTTATGCCTCTTGCCTTCTCCCCCCAGATGAAGCCGACTTTGCAATTCCCCCCAATTCTATAAAGATTGCTTAAAGCTTCGCCAAAAATCCCCCAGATCCCGGATCTGTGTATCACAATAGAGCCTGTGGGGGGTTAACCTGCCCTCCATCCCATAACATCTCACGGATAGAAGGAGGCCACTCGGATATGGCATCTGTTAAAGAGTCTACAAAAGAATCCACCAATCACAAAACATTACCGACCTTGGCCGAGACTCCTCAGGGAATTGCAGCCACGGAATTGCGCCCTTGGGGATCGTTTACGGTCTTAGAAGAAGGAACTCGTTATAAAATCAAACGTATTGAAGTCAAGCCCGGACACCGCCTCAGCTTGCAGATGCACCACCATCGCAGTGAACATTGGATTGTGGTTTCGGGAACGGCGCGAGTCATTTGTGACGAGAAGGAAGAACTGGTGTACAGCAATCAGTCAACCTATGTTCCCCAGGGAACAAGCCACCGTCTGGAAAATCCCGGTGTCATTCCTCTGATTCTCATTGAGGTGCAGAACGGTGAATATCTCGGGGAAGACGATATTATCCGTTTTCAAGATGATTACGCCCGTAGCGAGTAGTCTCTTATCGCAATTCCCATATGGGTGAGGTGCAGACTCTCTGTTAGAGAGGGAACAGGGAACAGGGAACAGGGAACAGGGAACAGGGAACAGGGAACAGGGAACAGATCACCTTTGGGGTGTGGCCGATGGGCTACGCCCCTTGTTGCGTGATGGGGGGATGAGGTTAGTGGCTAAGGGAGTTAGACGCCCCAAGGCAACCCCAATCATCGATGTGATGCAGTTGAGCGTCGTCGAACCTCGCTCCCTGAATTTGGGCGTAGCGCAAGACGGCTTGAGTCAGGTTGCTGGCGCTAAAATTGGCATTCTGTAATCGAGCTAGACGCAAGTCGGTGCGAGTTAGATTGGCGTGTTGTAGGTTGGCCTCGACGAGATAGGCGCCGTTGAAATGCACTCCCGAGAGATCGCTATGGGAGAGATTGGCCTGGTAGAGATGGGCCTCGATCAATTCGGCGTCATGTAGAGTGGCTTCGGATAAGTCCGCTTGGTTGAGATGGGCGCCATGTAGATTCGCGTCACAGAGGCTGGCGCGACGCAGTTGAGCGCCGTTGAGGTTGGCGTGACGGAGGGATGCGTGGTGCAGGTTGGCCCCGTTGAGGTTGGCGCCGCTTAAGTCTGCATCGTCAAGTCTTGCACCTCGGAAGTTGGCCCCGGTTAGGGTTGCGCCTCGTAGGTTACAGTGAGCCAGGTTGAAGTCTCGGAAGTCCGCAGCAATGAGATGGGCGTTCGTTAGGTCTAATGCGATCGCCCCCTGACCATTTTTTGCATTCGTCCATCGGGCGGCTCCATTTTCTACTAGCGCCAGATGTATCGCGTTTGCCACAATCTCCAGTCCGTTTCTGTATCATCGTTGACGGAACGCTTCGGGTTTTGGCCGGAGGCTCCCCCAATTATGATAAGGGCTGATCTCAATTGTTTGACAATTTCTTTGAGAAACTCTCGCACAACTTCTCGGATAACCGGGTTTGTAGAATGGTGCGGATCTCTCGTTCAAGGTCGTCAGCGGCGGCGATCGCATCGAGACGTATAATCCGTTGGGGATGGTCTTGAGCTAGGGCCATGTATCCGGCGCGGACGCGCTGGTGAAAGTCGAGGGCTTCTCGTTCGAGGCGATTGGGCGCTCCTCGCTCTGTGATTCGTTGTAGGCCAATCTCGGGGTCGAGATCTAACCAGAAGGTTAAATTGGCGGTTAGGCCTCCTGTGGCGATCGCATTGAGTTGTTGGATTAACTCTACGTCCAGTTGTCGTCCGTAGCCTTGATAGGCAAGGGTGGAGTCGGTATAGCGATCGCACAGAATAATCGCCCCTTGAGCTAAGTTAGGCTTAAGATACTGTTCGACGTGCTGGGCGCGATCAGCCGCATAGAGCAGTAACTCGGAGCGAGGGGCAATCTCGTCCTGCTCATCCTGTTGGCGAACATCGAGCAATAGACTCCGTAACTGTTGCCCCAGGAGGGTTCCCCCTGGTTCTCGGCTGGTGAGAACCGGAACCGTGAGCTGCGATCGCAACCAAGTCGCGGCCCGCTGTAATTGCGTGGTTTTGCCCGCTCCTTCGATTCCCTCAAAGACAATTAACTGGCCTGCCATGATCTCCCGAACTCAATCTGAGCATTATCCTAATCAGCCAAATTGTCTCAGACTTTGCAACAAAACGTTCACGAAGGGGCGGTATTGGCCGGAACAGATGCTAAAGTATCGTGCATAATTAGAAAAGCAAACTCAAACCCCGTTGAGTTATCTCAACCGAACCGTTAGCCTGCCGAGGAGGTCATTTTGGTAAACCTGACAGAATCTCTCAACCCGCAAGAACTTCGGGCTGAAGTGGCGCACCTACAAGAAGAGGTGAAGATGCGAGATCAACTGGTGCAGCAACTGTCTCAGGAACTATTCCGGCTCGTCAAGGGCAGTGGACAGGAAACCACCCCAGCCGCAACGACTCAGGGCCAGAATGAGCAACTGCAACTCCTTCATGGTCAACTCGCTGAAGTCGAGCAACAGGTTGAATTTTATCAGCAACAGATTGCTGAACGCGATCGCGAACTGGTCCAACAGCGACAAACGGTGCAGGAACTCAACGACCGCGCTAGAATGTTGGAGCAAGTTGTCCAAGAACTCCCCGAAATCTATAAACAGAAGTTTGCCGAACGGCTCAAACCCGTCCAGGAGCGAGTTGAGATGTTGCAGCGAGAAAATCGTCAGCTTCATTCAGAACTGCAAAGTGTCAGCTATCGTCTCGCCCAACGCAGCCGTCGCCAATCTGGGAACTTGGATTTACCCAACTTTGAGGAGTCTCAACAACAGGCCTCCTTACCCTCCTTTGGCAGTGCTTAACGCAGCGAACTAATATCCTCACATCAGTTGGGGCCGCTAGTCCCTCGTTGTGGGGTCAGGCTCCCCCGCTTGAGCTGCTGGAGGTTGCACTCGATGGCGTTCATTGCAGTTTCTAACGTAAAAGTGTTAAGAAATAAGAAGATTCTGAATCAATCGAGGCATTGAATGTCTGAGTTCATCTCGTTAGAAACGGTCGAAGAAATCGCCCGTCAGTACGGATACTGGGCGGTTTTTTTTGGAATATCCCTAGAAAATGCCGGGATTCCCCTCCCCGGAGAAACTTTAACCCTAGTGGGAGGTTTCTTAGCCGGAGAGGGGGAACTCGATTATTGGATTGTTCTCCTCTGTGCGACGGGAGGGGCAATTCTCGGCGACAACTTTGGCTATTGGATTGGTCGCTGGGGCGGCTTTCCCTTGCTGTTACGGGTGGGAAAACTGCTACGCATCTCTCAAGAGCAACTTGAGCGGCTGCGAGACCAATTTGGTAGAAATGCGGCTAAAGCCGTGTTTTTGGGGCGTTTTGTGGCTCTGCTACGGATTTTTGCCGGTCCCCTGGCGGGGATTTCCGATATGCCCTATGGTAAGTTTTTTATCTGTAATGCAGCCGGTGCTGGGGTTTGGGCTTCAGTGATGGTTAGCTTATCCTTTTTCGTGGGGCGGTTGGTTCCTTTAGAGAAGTTGGTCTCAGGAGTCGCCAGCTTTAGTATTGGTGCGTTGGTGTTATTGATCTTGGCGATCGCCATCCCCCGACTCTTAGAACTCCGCAATCCCTTGAACGTTGAGGAAAAATGAGATCCTAGAGTTAGGCAGGAACCGTAACGGCTTTACCGTTATCTTGGCCAGACAGGTTGAGGATGAAGGGAACTGCTGCACGAACCCAAACTTCCGGTGTGGTGTAGTTTTTGGCACTGCTGCCGAAACAAGTCTGTAGCATATCCGTATTGATAACACCGGGATTTAAGGCGACGGCGGCCAGATGACTGGGGAGTTCTTGAGACAGCGATCGCGTCAACCCCTCAATGGCCCATTTCGTCGCACAATAGGGCGCCACTTCCGGGGAAGTACTGCGCCCCCAGGTAGAACTGAAGTTGACAATCATTCCCCCTTGTGAGTCAATCATCGCTGGGACAAAATGGCGCAAAACGTTGGCCACGCCTTTGAGGTTGACATCAATAACGCGATCGAACTCAGAGGCGGAAATCTGCCAAACTGGGGCCGGTTCGTTGATGACTCCGGCATTATTAATCAGAATATCGGGAGCGGGAATCTCTTGCAGAACCTGTTCACTCCAATGTTGGACTTGTCTATCGTCGGCTAAGTCCACGACGGCGAACTGATGGGGATCTCCGTAGGTTTTCTGGAGTTGGGCGATCGCCCCCTCATCCGTCGCACAGCCGAACAAGCGATGGCCCTGGGCGATGAAGCCCTCCAACATCGCTTGTCCGAGTCCGCGACTAACGCCAGTCAGGACAATGGTTTTAGCAGAATTAGAAGTCATGGCATTCGTCGGATGCAAACGGTTTAATATCCCATATCCTCCATAATCTCGCGCATATTCATCTCGCCCCAACTCCTGACTCGTTCGAAGGTGTCTTGGTTAAACTCTTCAGACCGTGCAGTGATCTCTTGGCCCACATCCGACTGATAGAACGCCAACATGGCTTGCAATTGTTCCATATTGTAATGTTCCGCGTAAACGGGAGTCACCAAGTCCACATAATCGGCCTCTAATCGTCGTAGGTACTCATCCACCGCCTCTTGTGGAACCTGAGGATCCTGTTCTAATGCTGGTCTGACAGAGGTTAGGATGCCTTCGGCCTCATTGCTGGCCTCAATCACCTCCTGAATCAGCGCTTCCTTCTCGGGAGAAATGTCAGGGTCTTCCGAGAAATCCGGCCCTATCTCCTCCGTCGGTGTCGCAGCGCGAACGGGAGAGGTCAGCGAAGGAGCAATTCCTACGGTGAGGGGGGTGATGATGGTGGCGATCGCCAATGACATAAAAGTGCGTTTCATGGTTTCCTCCTAGATACAACCTGGGATTGATCGTTTCTGAGAACTCCAATCTCCGAGAACTCAATCTGACGATCAAACCCACTAATTTCAACCTAACGAGTTTCCCCAGGTAATTTCAACCATATGCCGAAATCGTGACCCCCAGCCGATCCTGAGTCTCGGGCCTAAACTCCGCTAAAATAGCGGCAACTCCTCCTTAACTGAGCCGATTGTGTTGGACTTAGCCCATGCACTCCCGAGCGGACGACCCCGATTACCTTCAGACTTAACCTTACGCCCCTATCAGGAACAGGCGATCGCCAACTGGTTCGCCGCCAGTGGCCGGGGAACCCTAAAGATGGCCACCGGAAGCGGGAAAACCATCACCGCCTTGGCCATCGCCAGCCGACTGCATCAAGCCATTGGTTTACAGGTTCTGCTGATTATCTGTCCCTACCGCCATCTCGTGACGCAATGGGATCGCGAATGTCGCCGCTTCGACTTAGATCCGATTCTGGCCTTTGAAAGCGTCCATCATTGGCAGGGGCCATTAACTCGCCGCCTCACGGCCGTGCGATCGCAGAGGTTGCCCTTTCTAACGATTATCACCACCAACGCCACCTTGATGCGCGATCGCTTCCAATGGCAACTCAAATACCTCCCCGCCAAAACCCTCATCATTGGCGATGAAGTCCACAACCTCGGCGCACCCCGCCTCGAAACCGCCCTCCCCCGTCATGTCGGCCTACGGCTGGGATTATCCGCCACCCCAGAACGTCACTTCGACGACGAAGGAACCGACGCCATTCTCGGCTATTTCGGCGACGTCTTACAACCCGCACTCAGCCTCGGCGATGCCATCAAAGCCGGGGCCTTGGTGCGCTATCAATACTATCCCCTGTTCGTTCCCCTCACCTCCTGGGAAAGCGAACAATATGCTAAACTCACCCATCGTATCGGTTGGGCCTTAGGTAACGACAACCGCGATCCTGACGAACTCACGGCTTTACTGGTGAAGCGATCGCGCCTCATTGGAACCGCCAGCCGTAAACTGGATATTCTACGCTGGATGATGCGATCGCGCCTGCACACCAGTCACACCCTGTTTTACTGTAGCGACGGCTGCGACAGCGAAACCAATACCCCGCAAATCGATGCTGTGGTGCGCCTGCTGGGGCGAGAACTCGGTTTCCGCATCAACACCTACACCGCTGAAACCTCCATCAGTCAACGGGAACAACTCCGCCAACAGTTTGAAGCCGGAGAACTGCAAGGATTAGTCGCCATCCGCTGTCTCGACGAAGGCGTTGATATTCCCGCCATCCGCACCGCCGCCATTCTCGCCAGCAGCAGCAACCCCCGCCAATTCGTCCAACGTCGCGGCCGTATCCTGCGCCCCCATCCCAGTAAAGACCACGCCACCTTGTTTGATACCATCGTTTTACCCCCAGACCTCGATCGCGATACCTGGGAAGTCGAACGCAACTTATTAAAAAAAGAACTCAAACGCTTTCTTGAATTTGCAGAACTGGCCGATAACGCCGAAGAAGCACAACAGCAACTGCGAGGATTGCAAGACAAGTTTGGTTTAGTGGATGGCGATTAGCCGTTTCAGGCAACATCTTAGACCGCTAATTCCCCTTCTCTGGGAACAGGTGTTAAGATTATTTAAAAATACTAGACAAATCCCCCAAAATACTCAACCCTAAATCCCTAACAATTCATCAACAATTCATCCTAAACCGCCCTATGGCTTCTGATTATTTCACATCTCCTGAAGCAAACATCAATTCTGAATCCTTCGACTCAGAACCCACCCTGTTTGACGACAACTTTAACGAGAACTTGGATGAGAATTGGGATGACGCACCCATCGCTGAATGGGATGTTCCCGTCTTGGGAGTTTCCTCAATTCTCTCGGAAGGGAGCGCCCAGTATGGCGATCGCCAAAACTTTAATGATGTCTGGGAACCCTTCACCAGCGCCACTGAGGTCGTTCAAGAAATTATGCGGCGAGTGCTTAAAATCGAAATGCGCCGCCTCAATACCCGGAGAACCTATGGTGTCAAGAACGATATTTTGAAAGTGATCTATACCGTAATTCCTGAATAATTCGGGTCTTCTGGGGTTAGGGTTATAAGGAAAATTTATGGCAGATTACACCCGTTACTGTAGGGGCGAAAAATTTTCCCCTCCTGGGAGGGGCTAGGGGTGGGTTCCCCTACAATTTTGTATATTCTGTAACAAATCCCACCGTAGATCCAGAAGACCCAATAATTCCTGAATAAGTCGGGGCGAAAAATATCCCCCTGGGAGGGAATGGCCGTTCGCCCTCTTCGGTGTAAGATGTAGGTGTAAGATGTATAGCAAGCCTTTCGAAAAGTGGGATAACGTCTTACATTGAACACCAATAAATACCAATAAATACCAATAAATACCAAACTATAGGAGTGAAGCGCCTGTCACCCTAACCATTGACTGGTATTCCTGATGAACCGCCCTTATGGTGAGGATTCATTGGATAGTTCGATATACTGCAACCACATCCGAACCACTTGATAAAACTCATCCAACGTAATCCTTTTGGGCGAACTATTTTCATCCACTAAATCCTCAATTTCAGCGCCCTCAGAGGAAAGCGAAAGACAAAACGCATTACCAATTCTCTCCCATTTGTCAAGAGAACCCGATTGAACTAAAGCCGTTTTATCGAGCAAATCTTTTGTCCACTCAGGACTTTGCTGAACATCCATGACCAAAAATTCGGCAAGGCGACAATGACAAGGATCATCTTGTCGTTGTCCCGGCCAGGTAAACGCATTATCAGACATCAGTTTTCACCGTAGTAGGGAGTTTCTAGTCGGGAGTTTCTAAACCGTAACCGTAGCCCTAAAAATTAGGTTATCTCACTAAAAATTAGGTTATCTCAACGGAAAGGCTGTGTTTATTTTACCATCGCTGAAA
>SIHH01000190.1 GCA_004299065.1 Phormidium sp. SL48-SHIP
TTCCCTATTCCCTGTTCCCTATTCCCTGTTCCCTTCCTATGTTGAGTTTACTGAGTTCGGGGGCTTTAGCCCTCTGGTTAGACGCGATGGGCCTGATTCCGCCTGAGTCTCAGGTCAGTATTCCCCTCTTTGATGCCCCCGGACTGGTGCTAGAGATGGATGGGGATGAAGAGGCAGAGTTTCTCGTCGATCGCTATCTGACGGATTTAGACGGCCAGGGGATCTCTCGCCAACGTCAGGGAATTTGGCTGCAAGTTGGACCCGAGAAACTGGCAGGTCACCAAGGTACAATTCCTCGTTCGGCGGCATCAGTCACGAAAACAGCCACCACGCTGGTGGCCTTGCAAACCTGGGATTGGCAACGACGCTGGCTGACAGAGATTAGTGCCACTGGCCCCCTGGTGGATGGGGTGTTGCAGGGGGATTTACTGATTCGCGGCGGCGGGGATATGCTCTGGGTTTGGTCCGAAGCGATCGCCGTAGCGGTAGTCCTACAAGAGTTGGGGATTGAGGCCGTCGCCGGAGATCTGATTCTCGAAGATCAGCCCTGGTTGAATTTTGAGCAAGATGCTAACGAAGTGGGTGAGGGATTTATCGACAGTTTTGATGCTCGCCGTTGGACTCCCCCCATCGAACGAGCCTATGGGAGATTGGCGGCGGGAACCCCGAAACCTCAACTTGAGATTCGGGGCGATATTCGCGTTCTCGGGGAGGGAACCGAGGACATCTCAGAAGACAGCCCCGCTCAACCTCTAACAGAACCCCCCAGCCGACGTATTCCGCTGTTGCGCCAGCATTCCCTACCGCTGATCTCGCTGTTGAAAGTCATGAATGTCTATAGCAACAATGTGATTGCCGATGCGTTGGCCGAGGAACTCGGCGGGGGGGCTGAAGTGGCCCGGCGAGCAGCTTGGTTGGCGGGGGTTCCCGAGGCGGAAATCCAGTTAGTGAATGGGTCAGGATTGGGCCAGGAGAACCGCATCTCGCCCCGAGCGGCGGTGGCTCTGTTGTCGGGGATTCACCGGCGTTTGGCGGCGGGAGGGTTAACTCTGGCCGATGTCTTGCCGGTGTTTGGTCAAGATGGGGGAACGATGGACGAGCGGGCCATGCCGAAAGGAGCGACGGTGAAAACGGGGACGCTCTGGAATGTGAGCGCCCTGGTGGGGGCTGTGCCGACCCGCGATCGCGGGTTGGTCTGGTTTGCCCTTCTCAATGGGGGCGATGCCTATACGCTACCGTTCCGCCGTCAACAAGATCAGTTTTTGCGTGATCTCCAGGCGCAATGGGGGACGGTGGGACAACCGCGATCGCTGACGACGAGTTATCCCAGTCCTCGCTTTGGCGATCGCGATCGCATCGAGGTCATCGCCGACCCCGCCTTTGCCCCTAACCAATCAGTAGGCCCATATCCCCCGAAGGAACAACCATAGCGGCAGCCTGGACGGCTTCTGGGGTACTGTTGAGGATGCGGCCTTGGAAATCGTTATTTTCTAGTTGAATCAGCACGTCAGACCCCGTCGGCAGGAAGCGCACGGTGGCGGGGTTGGTCTCGGCCGCCAAGACAATGCGATCGCCCTCGGCGGGGTTAAAGTCCGTAACCACATCAGCGAGATTCGGATCGCCACGACCGATGTTAGTGTTACCTCGGAGGACAAACTGATCGGGTCCGGGGCCGCCAGTGAGGGTATCCTGGTCGCGATCGCCGATTAACACATCAATGCCAGCACCCCCGATGAGAACATCATTCCCTTGACCCCCTCGCAGCACATTATTACCACCGCCAGCGGTGAGGGTATCGTTGCCTAAATTACCATGCAGAATATCGTTGCCGATGCCACCATTGAGGATATCCTCGCCCTGGCCACCGCGAATTAGGTTATTACCGGCTTCCCCGGTGAGGGTATCGTTGCCCTGGTTGCCATAAAGCACATCGTCAATGGCAGAACCGATAAAGGTATCATTGCCCCCTAAGCCAACAAAGCCAGAAGGATTGGCTTGACTGAGTTCGGGAGTCAGAGTTAGGACATCATCGCCATCACCCAAAACTTGGAACCCTAGGGGTAGACTCGCTCGTTCGAGGCGGTTGAAAAAGAAGTTGAGAAAGTTGACTTCCATAAACGCCGATTGGCGCGAAGGAAGAATCCCCTCGACGAAGCGGGCCGCCTGAATGCGATCGCCCTCATCAATACCGTCCATCACCGACAAGCCATCGGTAATGTTGCCAAACACGGCATAATTGCCATCGAGGAAATTGGAATTGTCCAGATTGAAGTAAAACTGAGACGAGGCGGAGTTGGGATCTTGGGAACGGGCCATAGCAATGGTGCCGCGATTGTTGCGTAACACTGGCGGAACCGTAATCCCCGCATCACGAAAGAGGGTTCCAATCACCGGTTCGGCGGCCCCCTCGGGTTTGATTTCTAGGGGAATGGTGCGAGTTTCCCCGGTAGCGGGATCGGTGAATCCTTCCCGGCCCAAGAGATTGGTGGGAAAATTAGGATCACGACTGTTGGGATCTCCGGCTTGGGCCACAAAATCGTCAACCACCCGGTGAAAGGTGATGTCGTCATAGAAGCGGCGAGAGACCAAATCGGCAAAGTTCCCCGCCGTGATGGGGGCATTATTGCCATCAAGGGCGATGGTAATGGGTTGTCCATCGACCACCATCACGACGGTAGCTGAACCGGATAGAGGGGCGGCGTTACTCATGGTTTGACTGGGTTTCCCTGAACGAAATGGGTTAACAGTGAACAGTTTTATTATCTAGCAACAGCCGACGCGATCGCCCCTTGGGGAGTTCCAAAGGTCCCGGCGGCGGACTGGGCGAGCAGACCCCAGGATAAAGAAACCCTGGCACTTCCAGATTACTGAGGTATACTGGGAACGGCATGGATTTCCCAAGTGCAATCCTGGTCATCACCCGCCCCAAGTCACCGAAATCGGTGACAGACATGAGTTCTCTCGACGGCTAACCCCAGCATTTGGGCGCTAAGGCGTGGCGTAGTTCGGACTAGCAACCGAATGAGAGTTGAGACGCTCAGACCTTGGCTTTCGTCAAGTTGTGGCAGGTATCACGATGATCACAGATGATTGGGTGAATCGGAGGTTAGGACTCGCTACCCGTGAGTTTTTCGGGCGGATGGTCTCCTCAACCAACGATGATCCCCAGAAGAAGAAGAAGAACTAATATTAGAGTGCTGCATGAAAGCAATGGAAAAGTCAATATCCTTTGATGGACGGGATATTAGACTCAAGGTTGGAACCCTCGCTCCACAAGCCGGAGGCTCCGTCGTCATCGAGTTGGGCGATACCTCGGTTCTCGTCACCGCAACCCGTTCAACGGGTCGAGAAGGCATTGACTTCTTGCCCCTACTCGTTGATTACGAAGAACGGCTCTACGCCGGGGGAAAAATTCCCGGTGGGTTCTTGCGTCGGGAGGGTCGTCCCCCCGAGAAAGTGACGCTAACCTGTCGTCTAATTGACCGTCCCATGCGTCCCCTGTTCCCACAATGGTTACGGGACGATATTCAGATTGTTGCTACCACCTTATCGATGGATGAGTTGGTTCCCCCGGATGTTTTGGCCGTCACGGGAGCCTCCATGGCCACGATGTTAGCCAAGATTCCTTTTAAGGGTCCGATGGCGGCGGTTCGTGTCGGCTTGGTGGGAGATGATTTCATTCTCAACCCCTCCTTTGAAGAGATTCGCCTCGGAGACCTCGATCTCGTGGTGGCGGGAACTCATAATGGTGTGGTCATGGTGGAAGCCGGGGCCAATCAGCTCCCGGAACAAGACATTATCGAAGCCATCGATTTTGGCTATGAAGGGGCCTTAGAGCTAATTCGTCACCAGGAAGCCTTGATGAAGGACTTGGGTGTTGAGTTAGTCGAAGAAGAGCCGCCGGTGGTCGATGACAAGTTGGAAATCTACATCCGCGAGGCCGCTGAGGAACCGGTGAAGAAGGTTCTCAGTAATTTTGAGAATACCAAGAGCAGCCGCGATGAGGCCCTCGATGAGGTCAAGGCGGAAATTGCGCAGAAAATTGAGCAACTCCCCGAAGATGACCCGCTACGCCTGGCGGTGACGGACGATGCCAAGTCTCTCGGTAAGGTGTTTAAGGGCGTCACGAAGCAGTTAATGCGCGCTCAGATTGTTGAGGACAAGGTCCGGGTTGATGGCCGTAAACTCGATGAGGTGCGTCCCATTTCCTGTCAGGTGGGTTTGGTTCCTCGCCGGGTTCACGGAAGTGCCTTGTTTAACCGAGGCTTGACTCAGGTGTTGTCGTTGGCCACTTTAGGCTCCCCAGGAGATGCTCAGGAACTCGATGACCTGCATCCTCAGGAGCAGAAACGCTATCTGCACCATTACAATTTTCCCCCCTATTCTGTGGGCGAAACGCGGCCGATGCGATCGCCCGGTCGTCGGGAAATTGGTCACGGGGCCTTAGCCGAACGCGCTTTGATTCCGGTGTTACCGCCGAAAGAAAGTTTCCCCTACGTGATTCGCGTCGTCTCTGAGGTCTTGTCCTCCAATGGCTCGACCTCGATGGGATCGGTCTGTGGCTCGACCCTCTCGCTGATGCACGCTGGGGTTCCCCTCAGTAAGCCGGTCAGCGGTGCGGCTATGGGACTGATTAAGGAAGGAGACGAAGTTCGCATTCTCACGGATATTCAAGGAATTGAAGATTTCCTAGGAGATATGGACTTTAAGGTCGCTGGAACCGATACCGGGATTACGGCCTTGCAGATGGACATGAAAATCACGGGACTTCCGGTGAAGGTTGTGGCCGATGCGGTCAAACAGGCTCTTCCGGCTCGGCTGCATATCCTCAGCAAGATGCTTGAGGCCATTGACCAGCCGAATCCTGAGTTGTCTCCCTTTGCGCCTCGTCTGTATAGCCTCAAGATTGATCCTGACCTGATTGGTTTGGTGATTGGCCCTGGTGGGAAAACCATTAAGGGGATTACGGAAGAAACGGGCTGTAAAATCGACATCGACAATGATGGTACGGTGACGATTTCGGGTCTTGATGGTGAGAAGGCCATGCGCGCTCGCGCCATTATTCAAGGGATGACGCGCAAGATTCAAACCGGCGAGGTCTTCCTCGGTCGTGTCACCCGGATTATCCCCATTGGTGCCTTTGTCGAAATTGCACCCGGAAAGGAAGGGATGGTGCATATCTCGCAAGTTGCGGATTATCGCATTGGCAAGGTCGAAGATGAGTTGTCGGTGGGTGATGAAGTGGTGGTTAAGGTACGCGATATTGACAACAAGAATCGCATTAACTTAACTCGCCTCGGTATTGACCCGGATGATGACGCGGCGGCCCGTGAGGCCGGTATTATCGGCTAGGGATTCCCTGAAGCTGCGATATCGATATCAACCTTGATCTCTTAATTTCCCCCAGTTGACGACTGATGCAGGTCGTTGGCTGGGGGATTTGTTTGGGGTGAGTTTGGCGAGTTCTGGGTAGGGCAAGTTACGGTAGGAAAG
Source organism: Phormidium sp. SL48-SHIP (assembly GCA_004299065.1). Taxonomy (GTDB): domain Bacteria; phylum Cyanobacteriota; class Cyanobacteriia; order Cyanobacteriales; family Geitlerinemataceae; genus Sodalinema. The sequence goes on from SIHH01000190.1 coordinate 5,494, forward strand.
GCGGTGACTGCCCGGAATCTTCGCTGCGATCGCTGAACCCTAGGGTAGTCACGGTAAACGGGTGCGACGGAATACCTGTGATCGCTTATCTTCGCGTTTGGCTCAATAATGATTCATCACCACGGTTTTGGACGGCTTCTGGGAAGGCTACTTCCCCTTGTGACGGCGTTAACGATACCGCTGTCGGGTTCGTTGCCGATGTTGGGTTGGTCTCGGGTGGCGATGGCCCAGTCGCCGCGATCGGAGTCTGAGTTTCGGGAGGCTCAGATGGAGGCTCAGATGGAGGCTCAGATGGAGTTAGGGTTCGCGGTGTTTCAACAATTACGGCAAACTCAGGGAAATGAGAATTTGTTGTTGTCGCCGTTGAGTTTGTCGATCGCCCTAGGGATGCTCTATGGGGGCGCTGAGGGGGCGACGGAGGAGGCTATGGCTCGCTGGTTGGGGGCGGAGTCGGTTGAGGGGTTGGACGGCTCTTATGAGCAGATTTTGGACAGTTTGGGGGAGTTGTCGGGGGATGTGGAGTTGGCGATCGCCAATTCGATTTGGAGTGGGGGGGAGGGGTCTCTCTCGTCTGAGTTTGTCGACTCCCGTCAGCGGTACTATCAGGCGCAGATGCAGGCGGTGGATTTCAGTGAGCCATCTCAGGCGTTAGGCCAGATTCATCGTTGGATTTCTCAACAGACTCAAGGACGCATTGCTGAGATTTTATCGACTCAAGATCTTAATGAAACGACGGTGGCGGTGGTGTTAAATGCGCTTTATTTTTCGGGGGATTGGACGAGTTCCTTTCCCAGTGAAAATACGGAGATACGACCGTTTACACGACAAGATGACTCTCAGGTCTATGTGCCGATGATGCAGCAACAGTTGCCACTGGTTCGGGGTTATCAAAACAGTCTTTTTCGTGCTATTGAGTTGCCCTATGGGGAGAGTGAACGATTCGGAATGTATGTGTTTATTCCTCAGGAAGATGTGTCGTTAGAGGCGTTTTATGAGCAACTGACGGCGGAGAATTGGCGGGATTGGCTACGTCGGTTTGAGTGGAATGAGGCGGGGGCTACAGTAGTTTTACCTAAATTTCATCTTTCAACTGAGGTGAATTTGCGTGAAAGTATGCAAGCGTTAGGGTTGACGGAAATTTTTGCACCTGGGGCCGACTTTTCGGGATTAACAAATGCGGCGTTTTGGGTGACCGTCATGCGACAACAACTCTATCTGGAGGTGACGGAGGCGGGGACTGAAGCGGCGGCGGTGACTGGGATTGGGGGGACGCGATCGGCGGCGTTTTCTATCGTCGGCGATCGGCCCTTCGTCTTCGCCATCCGCGACAACGAGACAGGACTACTGCTGTTTTTAGGTAGTGTTGTCGACCCCAGTTTGTGACCCTAACTCATCTGCCAACCCCCATCCGGATGATTTTGATAAAGTTTTTGTGAAGTTTTGATGAAGTTTTACGGAGTTGGGTCGAGTGATCCGGGCAACCCCCGGCACGGCCTTAATTTTAGAGCTTGGACGGTCGGAGAAACCTCCCCTCAAAAAAGCTCAAAATGTAAACTTATGTGACAATAATCGAGGATCTCCGTAAAACTCGCCGAGATAAACCGACAGATTAAAATGGCCTTTTTTAAAAATCGGTCATTTTGGCAAGTGCTTCATCGCAGCTTTAAAAACAGCGGAAAAAAATTGCAGTAGAGTGGTGACATCTCTCGAACGTCATCAGTTTCACCCCTTGCTCTAGGAGCATCTACTGCCATGTTTTTATTCAACTTCGCTTCTTGGCTCACCGGTCGCGTCAAAGAAGAACGCCACAAACAAGAGCAACTCGAAGACTTGGCCCAAACCTTCATCCTAGAGCCGATTTACACTCCCAGCGGCTTCCTTGACGGTGGTGACGATGCGGATGGCGCTGACTTAACTCCCGTCGGTGACCCTGGCGAGGATATGAGCGGGAACGATGATGTGGAGATGGACTCCGATGGTGATGTTCCCGATACGGATGCTGAAGAGGACATCGAAGCAGACGCAAATCTCCCCGAAGAGGAGAGCGAGGGAGACGACGAATTTGATAGTTTCAGTGACACCGACGACGATATTCGTGACGAAGATATCGGCGAGTCGATTCCCTTTGACGGCGAGGGTGAAGAGGAGATGACTGCTGAAGGGGACGAGGAGATTGCTGATAACGCCGAAAACTCTGACAGCGAAGATGACGTAGAAAAATCTGACGGCGAAGACGAGGTAGAAAACTCCGACGGCGAAGATAGCGAAGACGAGGTAGAAAACTCCGACGGCGAAGATAGCGAAGACGAGGTAGAAAA
>SIHH01000191.1 GCA_004299065.1 Phormidium sp. SL48-SHIP
GAGATTTATCAATTCGTAACAATTCGCCGAGGGCATCTAGTAGCAACGAGTACAACTTGTTAGGATGGGGGGATACTTTTCAAGGACTGCGACAGCCATCCGTGAGCCTTCAGCTTGAATGTCTACCCTACGGTGTCGGTCATGCCCAGGAGGGGCTGTGTGTGCAAATGCGGCTCGGTCCCTATCAGGTGCTGCTCGACTGTGGCATCGAGGATCTCTCTCCCCTGCTTGAGCCGGCCGATGGCGAGGCCGCTACCATTGATTGTGTCATCTGTAGCCATGCTCACAGTGACCATGCTCGGGGACTGTTAAGCCTACATCAAGCGCGGCCGCAACTGCCCATTTACGCCAGTGAGGTGACGGCGCAACTGTTGTCCCTGAACTGGCTCGATGTGCCAGATGTGGCTGATTTGTGCCAGGTCTTACCTTGGCGGACGGCGATCGAAATTGCCAAAGACTTGTGGCTAGAACTGTTCCCAGCGGGACATTTGCCGGGAGCCTCTCTCGTTCGTCTAACCTATCATGGTCGCGATCGCACCTATTCCGTCGTCTATACCGGCGACTTTCTACTCTCCAACTCTCGCCTCGCTGAAGGCCTCCCCCTCGAAGAAGTCCGCAACTGGCACCCCGATGTTCTCATCGCCGAAGGAAGCTATGGAACCGCCCGCTATCCCCGGCGACGGACTCAAGAAAACCAACTAGCCGAACGCATCAATCGCGCCCTCGCTGAGCAACACCTGATTCTAATGCCTGTTCCCCGACTGGGATTAGGGCAAGAACTGCTGATGTTGTTGCGATCGCACCATCACTTCACCGGCCGCAACATCGACATCTGGGTTGACGCATCCCTGGCCGCCGGTTGCGATCGCTACCTCGACCTCCTCCCCCATCTTCCCACCGCCGTCCAAAACTTCGCCCGTCATCAACCCCTATTCTGGGACGATCGCATCCGGCCGCGAATGCGCCGACTCACCCCAGACGTGAGCTTGGGAGAGGTTCCCACCCTTGTTCTGACGGACATCGAGAGCGACTGGCATCGCCTTTGTACCAAACAGGTGAATGCCAACCCGGACCAATCTTGGCTAATTCTCTACCCCCTCCATCCCGGCCATGGCGATCCCGACGCTGACCTAGACGAGCATCCCCGCATCGAGCTTGAAACCTATCTTCTCAGTTCCCACTGCGATCGCTCAGGAACCAGCCAACTCATCCATAACCTGCGGCCACAACATATCGTGTTCGTTCATGGTTCCCCCAACTACCTAGCCGACTTAGCCAACCTCGACGAACTCTGTAGCCGCTATCAACTTCACTGTCCCGCCGCCGGGAAACTGGTGCAATTGCCCCTACGAGACAAACGTCCACAGCCGGAACTGCCCGACTCTCGCTATCAAGGGGAAGTCAGCGAGAGCAACGGGGGGGTCACTGTACAATTCGATAAAGCCCTCAGCCGGGATTCCCGCTGGCATCACTTCGCCGATACTGGACTGGTGGAAACCCGCTGGCAAGGGGATGAGTTGGTGCTACGGGGGATTTCCCAACGAGAACTCTTGGGGCGAGAACGAGCCTTGCAAATTCCCCCGAGCCTTCCTTGTTGTGCCAATTGTGCCTACTATCGCGCTCAACAATGTTTCAACGAGAACTCCCCGCTTTACGGCTTTAAGGTCACCGCTGACGGAACCTGTCCCGTCTTTGAACCGCTGTGAGCCTTAACTGAACAGGCCAGTTCCCAGAACCACAAGGCCGAAACTACTAATAGCCAGACCTAAAGCACGCAAGATGGCGCGGCGGTATTGAGACGAGAATAGAGTGACTCGCACCAGGGTATAGGTTGCAGCGGCAATCACCAATTGAATGAACGTAAACCCAGTCAAATAGGCGGCGATCGGACCCATTTCCGCGCCAATAATCGACTCACCGTAAGCATAGCCGTGAAACAGACCAGCCACCGCAGCGGCGATCGCCACCGCCAGAGTCAGGCCAAACGATTCAGAGAAAGACGAATCAGACGATTGGCATTGACTTTCGCTGGCAATCAATCCCCCAGCAACAATCACGGAAATAGCAATCCACATCTCAGCCATCGGCAAGGTGACCGCCTGGAGATGGAGGCCCGTTCCCAGCATCGCCGTGAGAACAAACCCCACCGGAATGATCCAACCCCGACGTAGCTGAGTCGCCAGTAAGCCACTGGCAATCACAAACGCCAAGTGATCTAAGCCGATAATCGGATGGCCAAAGCCTGAGAGTAGGGCCTCAAAAACGGTACTGGGGGTTTTGCCTCCAGTGGGATGGTGAGCCAAGACTGTTTGACTGCTTCCGACTAAAGTCAAAACGGTCAAGGTCAGGCCGACGGTGAGTTTCAGCCCCAGGGATTTGTAACGGGTCAATTGGGATTTGTACTGCATCAACACTATAGGTTATGTCCTTATTAAAACTAAACAGAGCCGAGTCTATGTCCTCTGGATTCTAGCAGTTGTCCGTCGGCCCTGTATCTTGGCTTGGGTATCTTGGCTTGGGGATATCGAGGAGTTAAAGAACCTCCCGTTTGAGATAGGGTTGTAACACCTCAGGAACTTGGATGGTTTTATCGGCAAGCTGATAGTTTTCCAGCACGGCGGCCATGGTGCGGCCGATCGCCAAGCCAGATCCATTGAGAGTATGGACATACTGGGTTCCTTTTTTGCCTTTCTCCTTAAAGCGGATATTGCCCCGTCTGGCTTGGAAGTCGCCACAATTGGAACAACTCGAAATTTCTCGGTAGGTTCCGGCGGAGGGGAGCCACACTTCCAGGTCATAACATTTGTTGGCACTGAAGCCGAGATCGCCGGTGCAGAGTTCGATGACGCGATAGGGGAGTTTGAGAGCTTGCAGGATGGCTTCGGCGTTGGCGACGAGTTTTTGGTGTTCGGCTTCAGACTGCTCAGGGTGAACGAGTTTCACCAGTTCAACTTTGTTGAATTGATGGAGCCGGATTAAGCCTCGGGTGTCTTTGCCGTAACTGCCCGCTTCACGGCGAAAACAGGGGGTATAGGCACAATGGTGGATGGGAAGTTCCTCGGCGTTGAGGATCTCGTCGCGGTAGAGGTTGGTGAGGGGAACTTCGGCGGTGGGGGAGAGCCAAAGATCGTCGGCGTCACATTTAAAGCTCTCGTCGGCGAATTTCGGCAGTTGGCCCGTGGCTTCGAGGGAACGACTGTTAATCAGCACTGGGGGCATCACTTCGGTGTAGCCAGCGGCAATTTGCTGATCGAGCATGAAGCTGATTAAGGCTCGTTCGAGGGCGGCTCCAGCACCGATGAGGGCAATAAAACGGCTCTGGGCCACTTTGACGGCGCGATCGCTGACGATAATCCCCATTTCTTCGCCAATGTCAATGTGGGAGAGAATCCCCTCGCGGCTGGGTTTGTATTCGTCTCCCCAGCGACGAACTTCGACGTTGTCGTTTTCGTTGTCTCCGTCGGGGGTGCTTGGACTGGGGAGGTTGGGGAACGACAGGAGCAGCGCGTTGAGTTGGCGGCTGATCTCTTTTTCCTGGGGTTCGAGTTCCGCCAGTTGGCGTTTGAGTTGGTTTCCTTCGATTTTGAGGCTTTGGATGTCGTCGCTTTGGGGATCTGCCCCGGATTTCATTTTCTGGCCGATGGCTTTGCCGATTTCGTTGCTGCGAGCCTGAAGTTGCGATCGCTCGGTTTCGAGTTCCCGTCGTTGGCGATCGAGTGCGTCAAGGGGGGTTAAGTCATAGGGATCTCCCCGTCGAGCGAGTTGCTCTCGGATGGCTTGGGGGTTGTCTCGAATGAGTTTGATGTCTAGCACAGTGCGCGGTTAGAGATAGAGGTTAGCAATGGCTGAGCAAGATCTCAGACCTGTATTTTGCCATGTTCCCAGACTTGAGAACATTGTTAACAGAGGCAACGGCAGGGGCGATCGCTTTGTATCCTAGAGGAATGACGCAATTTTTTGATAAGAAACCAATGATGAAAACAGTATTTACAGGATCGACCGCTCATGACGGCGATCGCGGCCCACAAGGGCGCTGGCTGGGGTTGCTGGCGGCGATCGCGGCGATCGCACTCTGGGTCTGGACTCCCCCGGCTTTAGCGATTAGTGTTTACAATATGCCCTTCGTCGCCGCTGGTGAAGACACTTGGATTGTCGATGAAGGCAATAGCATCAGTCGGATCAACGAGATCCAAATTGCTAAGGCGTTGACGGAACTGCGGCAGCAAACCGGCGCTGAGGTTCGCTTTGTCACCGTCCGTCACGTCGATTATGGTGAAACCATCCAAAGCTTTACCGATAAGGTGTTTGAGAAATGGTTTCCGACCGCTGAGGAGCAAGCGAATCAGGTGCTGATTGCCCTAGATGTGGTCACGAATAACGCCGGGATTCGTGTCGGAGCGGGACTCACGGAGCAACTTACGCCTGAGATTGCCAAGAGTGTCGCTCAGGAAACGGTGCTGTATCCTCTCATCGAAGGTGATAAGTACAATGAAGCCTTCATTGATGCCAAAGATCGCCTGGTGGCTGTTCTTTCGGGAGAACCGGATCCCGGTGCGCCGGAACTTAAGGTCAAAGAGGTACAAGTGGAAGGAACCTTCGCAACGGCGGAGGAAACGGCGGAAAAACGCAGTGATGCCACGACGTTTGTTATTGTGCTACTCATTGCGGCGACGGTAATTCCTATGGTGACCTACTATGCTCTGTATTCTTAGAGGTTTTTGATCGGGATTGGGTCTCTCACAAGGATTAAGATACAGGATACTCCGATCAACCGAACGGGTGACAACATCGAGACTCAGTCGGGTGGGCAATCGATTGCCCACCTAAACTATACAGATTTAGGTTACTGTTTTCAGTGATTAAAATACTATAAAAAAGAGTGTCTTGGGATTGGCAACTAATAGAAAATAGAGAAATAACCATACCTAACTTTGTGTATTTCCTATTTTTTTGTTTATCACTACAATCTAACTAAAATGAATAAGTTGTCTCTATTTAATCACAACAAAAGGGGGTTTCACATAACCTGTTTTGTGATACTATGTTTCGACTTATGCCTATTTACAATACTCTATATCTCTCGCGAAAATACCTATTACTGGTCAGATTTCATAAATTATCAATACTTTACTGAGTACATCTTTGATATTTATAAAGAATCCCCATACCAAGCATTTACGATTATTTTTTCATCGGGAGATACAACCTCTTATAATCTATTATTTACTGCTCCACTTTTGCCCGTGCTTGATGCCTTTGGACTGTCTCGATTCACCTACATTCTCAGTTTGGTTTTAGTTTACCTACTTCCCTTTTCTCTAAGCTTAGGTGCTGTAGCAACTCAAATCATCCAAGCGCCGCCTCGGTCGGTATTTTGGGGAACCGTATTTCTGAGTCTTTTAAGCCCGTTTACCCTAGCAACCAGTTTGCGAGGCTTACCCGATACAGGAGGAATGACGCTAATTTGCTTGGGGATATTTCTCTATCTCAAAAGTCATCGATCTAACGCTAAAGTCCGATTGCAAACAGTTTTTACATTGATACTGGTGGGAATCTTGTTGGCTGGGGCGATCGCTTTTCGTCGTCATTTTGCCTATAGCGTTGTCGCCTTCTTGGCTGCCATGTTGATGTGGGAAATCACGAGTTTTTGGTCATGGGGACTACGGGCGATCGCCGCCACAATCTTACGAGCCACCACCATCGGGGTCTCCGCTCTCTTGACGTTGGCGATCGCCATGCCCAATTTCTTACAAGACAGTCTCACCCGCAACTATCGAGCGCTCTATTCCTCCTTTACCTATCCAATTCCCGAGGTCTTACACTACTACGGAAACGGCGCCGGTTGGCTCCTTTGGGGATTAGCAATCCTGGGCTGGCTGACCATTCAAGATTCCCAACGGGGAGCCTTTCCCTTTCTCGTTGGCCTCTGGGAAATCGGTCTCTGGCTGGGAGTGGTTCGCTACACTCATGTCCATTACACACTCCATTTTGCTCCTTTTCTCGTCTGGGGAATTGCCGCCTTAATCTGGGAAACACGACGGGTCGGCGTTTTAGTCTGGATCTTAGTAGGATTGAATGCGGTGATGGGTTTAACTCCCTTATCGTTGCCCCAAGTTCCGGGATTAGCTGAGGGCTATCCGCCATTAGTGCGCGAGGATATGGCCGAGGTGGGGGTATTAGTGGCCGCATTACGAGATATGCCCCAACCCGTCTATATCGCGGCGTCGTCTGAGGTGATTAACCCGGATCTCATTCGCAGTGCGGAAGGACAACTCTATCCTGATGATGTGCAACTGTCGGTGTTACGGGTTCCTCAAGTGGATTCGAGTGATGATTATCCCTTGCGGGATCTCTTGCGGGCCAATACGGTTGTGGTTCCCGATTCGTTTCAATATACGTTGCGGCCGGAAGAACAAACGGTAGTCCGAGTGGTGTCTGAGGCCTTTAATCAGGAATGGACTCTGGTTCGGGATTTTTTGCGGTTAAATCGCAGTTTTCCCCTTTCGGATCTCGATGTTCGACTCTATCGGCGGGTACGAGATACGGATCTGGCGACGGCGATTGAGACGTTGGCGAAGATGCAGGAGGCGATCGCGCCGCGTTATCAAGGACATCGACGCTGGTTAGCGGTTCCCCCAGGGCCAACGGTGACGAAAACGGCTGGCGAGTATCAGATATCGGGAGAAACACCCTTATCGGTGTTACATCTCTCACCGCTGACGGGAACGGACTCGCTTCGGGGACAACTTCAGTCGGATTGTTCAGATCCGGCGGCGTCAGAGGGACAGCTACAGATTACACTTCACAATCGAAGGGGCCAAGTGATACAGCAACAGGCGTTTCCGCTCTCGCAGGGGCCGTTTGACTATCCGCTGACGCCGCCGGAGTTGCCCAGCTATCTGAGTGTTTCTGTCAGCAGTGAGGGGTCTTGTCAGGTGAATTTGAGACTCCAGAATTAGGTGGAATCACGGAAATTGACGGGTGTTCAGGGACATTTCTGGGAGCATCGTTTAGAATGGCGGGCAATTTCGGGCAGTTCAGGGTGAGATCAGTCATGGGGTATAACGTTCGCATCGCAGATATGCCGGCTACAGAACGTCCTCGGGAACGCCTGGTGGCCTCGGGGGCGAATCATTTGGCCACGGCGGAATTGTTGGCGATTTTGTTGGGAACGGGGGCTCGCAGTGAAAATCTTTCGGCGGTGGGGTTGGGACAAGAAATTTTACGTCAGTTGGGCGATCGCAGTCCGGAACCGTTGGAGGTGTTACGCACGGTGTCGCCTCAGGAGTTGATGCAAATTCCGGGGATTGGTTTGGCGAAGGCGACGACGATTGTGGCGGCGATCGAGTTGGGGAAACGGGCCTTCCAAACTCGTCCGGCGGAACGTCAGGTGATTGAAGATCCGGCGACGGCGGTGGCCTATTTAAGCCATGATCTCATGTGGCAGGAGGCGGAACGCTTTGCGGTGTTGTTATTGGATGTCCGCAATCGCGTTTTGGGAACTCAGGTGTTAACGATTGGTACGGCGACGGAAACTCTGGCTCATCCGCCGGATATTTTCCGGGAGGTGATTCGTCAGGGGGCCAATCGGGCGATCGTGGCTCATAATCATCCCACGGGCAATGTCAGTCCCAGTCCGCAGGATCTCGATTTAACTCGTCGTCTTCTACAAATTGGTCAGATTCTCTCGATTCCCATCCTCGATCATTTGATTCTCGGTCATGGCAATTATGCCAGCTTACGTCAGCAAACGA
>SIHH01000192.1 GCA_004299065.1 Phormidium sp. SL48-SHIP
TCCCCAAAACCCCCACCGTATAATGGGATACCAGCAGCCTTCAGACTTGACCCTCCCCGATGACCCTTCCTTTTCTTCGCCGCCATCGCCGTCTCCTTCTCCATAGCCTCGGCCGATTGAGCCTGATTAGCATTACCGCCGTTAGTATCGCCACCGCCTCCAATTGGGCCAATCATCGCAACTACTGGAAGGGGACCATGTTTCGCGTGCAAACCGTGGACTTCAACCTCCTCACCCACAGCTTACCCACCAAACTCTCCTATCTCCTGATTGAAAACCAACCCCAAGAACTACAAACGACCCTAGACAGTAACTATGGACGATTTGGCCTCGTTGTCACCGACTGTTCGAGCGATCGCATCGACTGTTCCAACCAAACCATCCTCCACCAATCACCCCAAACCCCCTCCATTCCCCTCAGCGACCTAGAAAATCATCCCTTCGATCTCCTCCGAGATCCGCCGCCACTGTTCGCCGAGTTCACCTATCCTCAACCCGACGACGCCAACCCCATCACCACAGGACAAACCAATACCGGAGACATCATCGGCCGTGTCTATTACCTTCGTCACATTCCCCCCACATTTGCTGAAGATTATCGCGGCTGGCTCCTTAATCCCCTCCAACTCAATGGATCTCGGTTTATTTACCTCTTAACCACCATTTTTTTTCTCACCGCTGGGGTCATGACTTGGCTGATGATCGAGATCATCCTTTATAGTCAACGCAAAAAACGCCAAGAACTGCAACGAGACGCTCAAACCCTTAAACAGCAGCTCGAAAGTCAACTCCAACAAATTCCAAAACTCCTGCAAGAACGGGAACTCGCTCGCCGGGAACTTGACGCCTACCGAGAAAAACAGCAACAGCAAACTCAAGACTTGCAGAGCTTAATCGACGACTATGAAACCCAACTCGCCGAGTTTGAAGAACAGCAACAGGAAAGCGTCCAAACCCTACAACAGTTAGAGCAAGAATTAGCCACCGTTATTGAGTCTAAAACCGAGGCCCAAGAGCAAATCCAGGAACGGGAGCGCAACATCGCCCAACTCAAGAAAGCGCAACAGGACAAAGACCAGCAGCAACGGGAACGAACCCAAGTTTTAGAACAGTTGCGCGAAGACTTACAGATTGCTCAAAAGAGAGCCGCCAAAGCCCAACAGGAAACCGAAAAACTCAATCAGATTATTGCCGATCTCACCCGCGATCGCAACCTCGCCCAACAGCAATATCAAGAACTCAAACAACAACTCAACCAAGACGTCGATAACCCCGGCTTCAAAAAAGCCCTCGAAACCTCCCGTCGAGAATTAGAACGAGTCCAACAACAAGCGCAAGAACGAGAACTTGAAGTTCTCCAAGAAAATGAACAGCTCAAAGAAGAAATCGAACAAATCATCGAAGATAACCAAGAATTTGAAATGTATGCCCTCGAACAAAACGAACTCCTAGAACGAGAAAAATCCAGATTAATGCAGCGCAACTTTGAACTAGAAGCCAATAAAATTTATATCGAAACCCGAATCCATCAACTCGAACTCCTCGAAGAAGCCATCAAAGATAGTGACCCCGAAGACCGAGAAAAACCAACCCAAATTTATCGCCTCATCTTTTCAGAAATGCCCCATGTCTCAGGGCAACGAATCATTAACGCCCTCAAAAAAATAGGCTTCACCGAAACCCATATCACCGGCAGCCATGCCCACCTCAAAAAAACAGAAACCCATACCTGTATCGTTCCCGTCCATCCCGACTTACCCCCCGGAACCCTTAAACATATCCTCAAAGACGCCCGAGTCAGCATCGAAGAACTCAAAGAACATCTCTGAGAGAGCATCCCCCGACCCAGACCCCTCAGCAATTGTTCAGCAATTGTCAGGAAATCCCCAACGGGGCCAAAGAACTCCCCCATGCACCGTATGATATTTGGGGTGCATGAAGCCCACGGCGGCTTGCCAGACGCTCGCCCTGTCGTTACTAGAGAAACAATCATATGTTTGTATCTGACACCAGCATCGAGTCCATTGAAGCCTGGGAAATCCTCGACTCCCGAGGACGGCCCACCGTAGAAGCCGAAGTTCGCCTCGCCAATGGTGCCATCGGTGTAGCCAAAGTCCCCAGCGGCGCATCCACCGGAACCTTTGAAGCCCACGAACTCCGCGATGGTGACCCCCACCGCTACAACGGTAAAGGCGTCCTCAAAGCCGTAGAAAACGTCATCGACAAAATTGCCCCCGAACTCGTCGGTAAAGTCGACGCCCTCAACCAACTCGAAGTTGATGGCGTTATGCTCTATCGCGACGGGTCCGACAACAAAGCCAACCTCGGCGCCAACGCCATCCTCGCCGTCTCCCTCGCCAACGCGCACGCCTGCGCCAGCGCCCTAGAATTGCCCCTCTACCGCTACCTCGGCGGTCCCCTGGCCAATCTCCTCCCCGTTCCCATGATGAACGTCATCAACGGCGGAGAACACGCCGCCAACAACATCGACTTTCAGGAATACATGATTGTCCCCGTTGGCGCACCCTCGTTTAAAGAGGCCCTGCGTTGGGGGTCCGAAGTCTTCGCCTCCCTCAGCAAAGTCCTCGACGAAAAAGGCCTCCTCACCGGAGTCGGCGACGAGGGCGGATTTGCCCCCAACCTCGAATCCAACACCGCCGCCGCTGAACTGCTCGTCGATGCCATCCAACGAGCCGGTTATACCCCCGGCGAACAAGTGGCCCTGGCCCTCGATGTGGCCGCCAGTGAGTTCTACAGTGATGGCCAGTACACCTATGACGGGGCCAGCCGTTCCCCCGCTGAACTCATCGACTACCTGGCCGGCTTAGTCGAGAACTATCCCATCGTCTCGATTGAGGATGGCCTCCATGAAGAAGATTGGGATAACTGGAAACTGCTCACCGAACGCCTGGGCCATCGCTGTCAGCTCGTCGGTGATGACCTGTTTGTCACCAACAAAACTCGCCTGCAAACAGGCATTGAGCGCTCCGCCGGGAACTCGATTCTGATTAAAGTTAACCAAATCGGCTCCCTCACCGAAACTCTCGAAACCATTGATTTGGCCACTCGTAATGGCTTCCGCTCGGTGATTAGCCACCGTTCCGGGGAAACCGAGGACACCACCATCGCCGACTTAGCCGTCGCCACTCGGGCCGGACAAATCAAAACGGGGTCCCTCTGTCGCAGTGAACGGATTGCTAAATACAACCGTTTGCTACGGATTGAGAGTGAACTCGGCGATCGCGCCGTCTATGCCGGAACCATCGGCATGGGTCCCGGTGCAACAGCCTAACCCCCCATAAATCAGCCCCCCAGCCGAAACAGAACAAGCTGCTTTGACTGGGGGGAGCGATCGAGACCTTTAGGTTACCGGTCAGCAGAATTAGGTGGCTCATCGAGAACCCACCCATTCCCAAGAACTAGGAACCCGTGACTCGATTGGTGAAATTGACAATCTTGCTTTGTAACTCCTTACGGGCCTCAGCAGTAAGCAGAAAGCGGAAGATGAACCAACCCGAATAGCCGATGCCGACCAACTCAAAGATTGGAGACAGCAGCGGGATATCGTTAATGGCATCAATAACAGACAAGGTTAAGTAGAGTGCGACAAGCGCCCCCACAACCAACGCCACATTGATGAGCGGCTTTTTGTATTCTGAGAAAAAGTGACCCACAATCCCAAATAGGTCAGACAAGACCGAGAGGACTTGTGCCTTCACTTCGTTAAACTGGTCTTTATTCTCCGTATTTCCCGCCGAGTTGGAGATCTGAAGTTCCCCACCCTTCGATTCGACTGCTGCGGCAGGCTGATCTGGGGTTGTGGTTTGTTCTCCGTTGGGGGTCGTTTCTGAAGTCATAATTAAAACCCTTAGAATGACAACGTTGATTTTATCTGAGAACGTCCCGACCTTAAATCTTAGAGCGTCCCGAACAGTCGCAATCCTACACCACATCCTAACCCTTCATCAGGATGCGATGCAAAACTTCCCCGAGACTAAAGCAGAGCCGCCCAAATTGCAAGTCAGTCTCACAACACACCTCAGAGAATCCCCCTCGACTGCACTCAGCCAACTCTTCAGCCAAGTCTAATGTCTGTTTCCTCTCCCCCTCTATCTCCCACCCTGTCCAAAATCGCCACCCTCCCTGACGATGTGGTTCATGCGATCGCCGCCGGAGAAGTCATCGACTCCCTGGCCGCCGTCGTCCGAGAACTCGCAGAAAACGCCCTCGACGCCGGAGCCAGCCGCATTGCCGTCTCCGTAGACCCCCAACAGTGGCGTGTCCGCGTCGCCGACAACGGCTGTGGCATGACTCACGACGACCTCGAACAGGCCGCCCGCCCCCACAGCACCAGTAAAATTAACCACCTCGACGACCTCGAACGCATCACCAGTCTCGGCTTTCGCGGCGAAGCCCTCCATAGCCTCGCGCAACTGGCCCAACTCCACATCTACAGTCGCCAGGGCGAGGACCCCGGCTGGCACGCCTCCTATAGCCGTCACGGCCGCATCACCCGCCTCATCCCCGCCGCCGTCGCCCCCGGAACCGTCGTCGAAGTGCATCAGGTATTCCAACGCTGGCAACAACGGCGAGAGGCCCTTCCCAACCCCTCTCAACAACTGCGGGCCGTCCAACTCACCCTTTATCACCTGGCCCTTTGCCATCCCCAGGTCTCCTGGCAAGTCCGCAAAGGTCAAAAACCCTGGTTTAGCCTCAGCCCTGGCCAAAATGCCCAGCAAATTCTCCCTCAACTGTTGCGAGGCGTCAGTCATAACGACCTCTATTACAGCCAGAGTGAGACCTTAGAACTCGTACTCGGTCGGCCCGATCGCTGTCATCGCGGCCGCCCCGACTGGCTCAAATTCGCCGTCAACGGGCGAGTCGTCAACCTCCCTAACTTTGAACAGACCCTGCTGAGTACCCTCTCGCGATCGCTACCTCGCCACCGCTATCCCCTCTGTTTCCTCCATCTCCACATCCCCCCCCAACAGATCGATTGGAACCGCCATCCCGCCAAACGAGAAATCTACCTACAAAACAGCGACCAGTGGCAACGCCAACTCCGTGAAACCCTCGATCGCACCCTCACCCTCGACAGACACGACGGCAGCGACCATTCCCGCGTCCGTCAACTGCTGCAAGTCCAAGAATCCTCCGGCCAGTACCACGTCCAAGAAGCCACCATAGACCCCACTCAGGAGTCCCAGAAGACCCCTGAACGCCCCCTCATGCCCCTGCGAGCCATTGGTCAAGCCAACCGCACTTATATCGTCGCAGAACACCCCGAGGGAGTCTGGCTCGTCGAACAGCATATCGCCCACGAACGAGTCATCTACGAACAACTGCGCCAAGACTGGGCCTTACAAGACCTCGACCCGCCCATCATTCTCTCAAGTCTCACCCCCGCCCAACTCGACAACCTACAGAACATTGGCATCACCGTTGACCCCTTCGGCGACGGACTTTGGGCCTTGCGCCAAGCCCCCATCCCCCTCGCCCAACGAGATGACTGCCCCGAAGCCCTACGAGAACTCAGCCAAGGCAGCCTAGAAGAAGCCCAAGTCGCCACCGCCTGTCGCAGTGCCATTCGCAACGGAACCCTCCTCACCCTCAAAGAAATGCAGCAACTCCTCGATCGCTGGCAACAGACCCGTAACCCCCACACCTGCCCCCATGGACGCCCCATTTACCTCCCCCTCAACGAATCCTCCCTGGGCCGTTACTTCCGCCGCAGTTGGGTCATTGGCAAAAGTCATGGAATTTAAACCATGCTAAGTATTGCGAAGTTTTCCCCCCAACTGTTGACAAGTGTTACGGGGAGTATCCATAATTTTGGATTGTGTAAACTTAACCCTAATCAAGACCCTTGGCTAACGTAGTTGTAATCGGTGCCCAATGGGGCGACGAAGGAAAAGGCAAAATAACCGACCTGCTCAGCCGATCGGCAGATGTTGTAGTACGTTACCAAGGAGGGGTAAATGCTGGACATACCGTTGTCGTCAAAGACAAGACCTTTAAACTTCATTTAATCCCGTCTGGTATCCTCTACCCCCAGACCGAATGTATTATCGGCTCAGGTACGGTCATTGATCCTCAGGTTCTCATCGAAGAACTCGATCGCCTCAAAGACCTCGGTATTCCCACAGATAACCTGAAAATCGCCCAGACCGCTCATGTGACGATGCCCTATCATCGCATGATTGACCAAGCCTCCGAAGAACGGCGCGGAACCCACAAAATCGGCACCACCAAACGGGGAATTGGTCCGACCTATGCCGACAAATCTGAGCGAACCGGAGTCCGAATCTTAGACCTCATGGACGCCGACAGCCTACGGGACATCCTGGCCTGGACGATTCCCCTCAAAAACGAGATCCTAGAGCGACTCTATAACCTGCCTCCCCTCGATCCCGAAGAGGTCGCCCAAGTCTATCTCCAGTACGCCGAGCGTCTGCGGCCCCATGTCGTCGATGCCTCCCTCTGCGTCAACGATGCCGTCCGTCATCGTCGTAACGTCCTCTTTGAAGGCGCTCAGGGAACCCTCCTTGACCTCGATCATGGAACCTATCCCTACGTCACCTCCTCCAACCCCATCGCCGGCGGCGCCTGCATCGGCGCCGGAGTTGGCCCCACCATCGTCGATCGCGTCATCGGTGTCGCCAAAGCCTACACCACCCGCGTCGGCGAAGGCCCCTTCCCCACCGAAATGGTAGAAGGAATTGGCGAAACCCTCTGCGATCGCGGCGCCGAATTTGGAACCACCACCGGCCGAAAACGCCGTTGTGGTTGGTTTGATGCCGTCATCGGTCGCTACGCCGTCCGCATCAACGGCATGGACTGTCTCGCCATCACCAAACTCGACGTTCTCGACACCCTCAGCGAACTCAAAGTCTGTGTCGCCTACGAAATCGACGGCGTGCGCACCACCGACTTCCCCAGCAGCGCCCGCCAATTCGCCAACTGCAAACCCATCTACGAAACCCTCCCCGGTTGGCAATCGAACACCGAAGACTGTCGCAGCCTAGAGGATTTACCCCCACAGGCATTGAACTACCTCAAGTTCCTAGCCGAACTCATGGAAGTTCCCATCGCGATCGTCTCCCTCGGCGCCGGCCGACACCAAACCATCATCGTCGAAGATCCCATTCACGGCCCCAAACGCGCTCTCCTAGATGCCAACGGCGACCCGGTCATGAAAAAATAACCTAGATATCAAGGCATCCCCCCAGATGTCCCTGCCGGAAACGGGTGCGCCACCTCCGGTACACCCCTGCCCAGTCCCCCTCTTGCCTCTTGCCTTCCTCTCCCACGTGTTACCTACACTCGCGAGAAGGCTCACGTTGTAATCTTTGATTCAACGTTGAGATGAATCACGGCAACTACTGTAGTACAATAGGGAGACACTTCAAGGTAAGTAGGTAACGTAAAGACTTTGCGGTAAAGACGGCATTGTGTGTAGTCCAGTCTAACGACTTGGTAGCCTATGAGGACTTGAAGGCGTAACACCTGCTAAGAAATCACAACCTTCCGTTAAGAAGTAAGTACCGTAGGGCATACGGAAACTCACGCCTCCGGAGACATCGACCTCTGCTTGGGTGGGGAAACTCCTCAAGGTAAGCCGAGTCGTAGAAAGAGGAAACCTCATCAGTGATGGTGGGAATCCCACGCTATATTCTTTGAATTAGCGTGGGAGGATG
>SIHH01000193.1 GCA_004299065.1 Phormidium sp. SL48-SHIP
TGTTCCCTGTTCCCTGTTGCCTTTTCTTCCCCTGTTCCCTGTTCCCTGTTCCCTGTTCCCTTCTTTTGCCTCTTGCCTTCCTAACAAACCATGCTAACCGCCCTTATTGTCATTCCTCTCATCGGAGCCTTACTCATTAGCTTCGTCAAATCGGGAACCACCGCCCGCAATTTGGCCCTAGCAACAGCCGGAGTCGCCTTTATCTGGACCATCTGGCTCATCAGTCAATTTGATTTGAGCAACAATGGCCTGCAATTTTCCGAATATCTGCCCTGGGCTGATGCCATTGGCTTAAGTTATAGCCTCGGGGTTGATGGTCTGTCGATGCCCTTGTTGGCGCTGAATGCCTTTCTGACGGCGATTGTGGTCTATAGTAGTGTCCCCAATATCGCGCGATCGCAACTCTATTACGCCCTCATTCTCCTCGTCAACGCCGGAGTCGCCGGGGCCTTCCTCGCCCAGAACCTACTACTCTTCGTCCTCTTCTTTGAACTGGAGTTAATCCCCCTCTATCTCCTAATCGCCATCTGGGGGGGCGAAAAACGAGGCTACGCGGGCATGAAATTTCTCCTCTACACCGCCGTATCGGGAATCCTCATTCTCGCCGCCTTCCTAGGAGTCGTTTTCCTCAGTGGTAGCCTCAACTTCGACTACGATAGCCTCGCCAGTCAAAACCTTTCCCAACGAGCGCAACTGATTATCCTCAGTCTCTTGTTAGTAGGATTAGGCATTAAAATCCCCCTGGTTCCCCTACATACCTGGTCCCCCGATGCCTACGTCGAAGCCTCTCCCCCCATCGCCATTCTCCTCGGCGGGATTTTGGCCAAACTCGGAACCTATGGCTTAATCCGCTTTGGCTTACAAATGTTCCCCCAGACTTGGTCTGTCGTCGCACCCGGATTAGCCGTTATTGGCGCTATTAGTGTGATGTATGGGTCTTTGAATGCGATCGCCCAGCAAGACATCAAACGCATGGTCGCCTACAGTTCCATCGGCCATATGGGCTATATCCTCGTCGCCGTCGCCGCTGGAACCGAACTCAGCGTTCTCGGCGCCGTCGCCCAAATGATTGCCCACGGCTTAATTCTGGCCCTACTCTTTAACCTTGTCGGCATTGTCGAGAGCAAAGTTGGAACCCGAGAACTCTCCCTCCTCAACGGACTCATGAACCCCGTGCGCGGCCTGCCCCTCGTCAGCGGCTTACTGGTCACCGCCGGCATGGCCAGCGCCGGAATCCCCGGCTTAGTGGGCTTTGCCGCCGAGTTTATCGTCTTCCAGGGCAGTTTTCCCATTTTTCCCATTCCCACCCTAATTTGCATCCTTTCCTCCGGGCTAACAGCGGTTTATTTCGTGATTTTGCTCAACCGCACCTGTTTCGGCAAACTCGACAACAACCTCGCCTACTACGATCGCCTCACCTGGTCCGAACGAGTCCCCGCCCTCATCCTAACAGCCACCATCTTCTACTTTGGCCTACAACCCAACGCCCTCATTCGTTGGATGCAGCCCACCGCCACGGCGATCGCCTCCACCCTCCCCCCAACCCCAGAACTCATCGCCCAACACCCCCAACCCTAAACCGCCAGAAAGCAATCACAAGAGTCCGGCTAGGTACTACCTCTTAACTTCTTTCCCCCTTTTGCCTCTTGCCATCCCCTCCTGGGAGGGGTTAGGGGTGGGTTATGCCTCTTGCCTCTTGCCCTCTCCCCCCTATTCCCTGTTCCCTATTCCCTATTCCCTTCTTCCCCCATGATCCAAACCACCACCAAACCCAGCCAAAACGCCCTTCCTCCCTCCCAGCATCCCTACGCAGACATCATTCATCGTTTGGAAGCGGGCGGTTCAATGCTTCCCGATACTCCAGAAAACTTGATGCAAATCATCGGCATCTATAAAGCCTATGCCGTTCCCATGGATTTCTACTGGCGGAACTTGCTTTATATTGCCGAACAAGTTTTTCTCAATCCCATTCCCGCCTTCAAATACTTCCTCCCAAAATCCTATTTAGACCGTCACAATAGCTACGCTGGCGACCAATCTGAACTGCGGATTTGGCGAGGAGGAGGTGAGGCTCATCCTGAACTTCTAGACTTTATCGAGCGAGGTGAAACCGGCAAAATGCCGAAGCTGTTTCATCACCTCTGGCACGATCGCATCAACATGGAGTTCGCCGAAGCCTGTATGCGAGCCATGTTGTGGCATCAAGGAATGGGTGGACGCTTTAACGACTACCTCGAAAGTGACGAGTATATCGCCAACTGCGATCGCGCCATCCGCGCCTACTTCAAAGGCAATCCCCTGATGTTGGGACTCTATAAACTCTTCCCGACGATGTTTATCGAGCAAGTGCGACAACTGTCCTACTATGCCAACCTCGGGCTATTTTGGGAAGTCATGGCCCCGGTATTTTTTGAAATGTCAGACCTCTATGACGAAGGGAAAATGACCACCGTTCCCGAAGCTATGGAGTTTCTAATTAATGGCATTTTTGCCGTCGCCAGTCGCCCCATTTACCATCACGTCTATATTCGGGGCGAATGCTACGAAATCATCCCCAAATCTAAAGCCTTTACTTGGCTATACGAAGCCGCATTACCCTATGTAGAAGCCGTCTTTTACCGAACCGCACCCTTCCGAGGAACCAAATCCTATAACGCCCAAGCCAAACAAGTTCCCCAAGAACAGAAAGACTTTCACTATGGCATTCTTTACGCCGATGTCTTCCCCGTCGGGAGTGCTGGGATTCCTCCAACCTTGTTAATGCAGGATATGTTCCATTTTCTGCCCCCCTATTTACAAGAGTATTATCGTCAACATTGTCGGGGAGAAGATGACCAGTTAATTCAATTGGGGATTACCTTCCAACGTTCGATGTATAATGTTACGTCAGCCGTAATTCAGGCATTACGTCAAGCCCTCTGTTATCCCCTGGATGACCCTAATCCTAAACATTTACAGAAAAATCGTGACTTCTTTGAAGCACAAATGGATCGCTTTTTGCGTCCTGAAGCTCGCTTAGCCGATATCCAAAGTCGAGACTATCGTTAGGATTGAAATTAGGCTTTTTTAGGGTGAGTAACGCATTGCTCACCCTATTTTTTTTGAACTTAAAACCCCCATTTTTAGGGGTTTGTATCAGTTATAGCAATCGAAGATTGGCCTAGAATAACTCTGAGTTGGGAGAGAATCCCCGACTTCTTGCCTCTTGCCATCCCCTCCTGGGAGGGGTTAGGGGTGGGTTATGCCTCTTGCCTTTTTATCCCCTATTTTTTGTACTATTCAGACCAACTTTTGCTATAGCATCGACCCATCCGTTAACCAAAATATAAACTGGGTTTATTAAACTCTTAATCCCCATTTAAACAAAGCTGTGAGATTCTAATTGAGGCAGTTTAAAACACCCAAAAACTAGCTGTTTTGCTGCCTAATTCCAATTCAATCAGACAATCAGCGGGAATCTCACCATCATGGCCATTCGACTCAACTCAATCGGAAGCTTTGAAACCGGAATATTTGACGAAAGCGCCGCAGAAATTGCCGCTCACGATCCAGCCAGCCAGCGCTTATTTGTCGTTAATGCCAATAGCGCTAACATCGAAGTTTTAGATATCCGTGACCCTGGCAATCCCAGCAAACTCTTTGACATCAACGCCACCAATCTCGGAGGGATTGCCAATAGTGTTGCCGTTCAGGATGGTCTGGTGGCCGTTGCCGTTGAGAATAATAACACCCAAGAACCGGGATTGGTGGCCTTCTATGACATCAACGGAACCCTTCTCAACACGGTCCCCGTTGGTGCCTTGCCCGATATGCTCACCTTCACCCCCGACGGCAGGACCGTCTTGGTGGCCAATGAAGGGGAACCCAACGATGACTATACCATCGACCCCGAAGGCTCGGTGAGTGTCATTGATATCAGTGCCGGTGTCGCTAACGCCACAGTCCGCACCGCCGATTTTACCGCCTTTAACGATCGCCGCCAAGAACTCCTCGACGCTGGCCTGCGTGTCTTTGGTCCCAACGCCAGCGTCGCCCAAGACGTCGAACCCGAATATATCGCCGTGGCCCCAGCCGGCGATCGCGCCTTCGTCGCCCTACAAGAAAACAATGCCTTCGCCGTTGTCAACATCGCCGAAGCCCGGATTGAAGACATTGTTCCCTTTGGCTTTAAAGATCATAGCCTCCCCGAAAATGGTTTCGATGCCAGCGATCGCGACGACGCCATCAACATCACTAGCCACCCCAACCTCGTCGGGATGTATCAACCCGATGCGATCGCCGTCTACGAAGCCAACGGGCAAACCTTCATCGTCACCGCCAACGAAGGAGATGCCCGCGACTACGATGGCTTCAGTGAAGAAGCTCGCGTCAAAGACATCACCCTCGATCCCGACGCTTTCCCGGATTTCTGGACCGTACAAACCGACGAAAACCTCGGCCGCCTTACCATCACCACCGTTGATGGACGCAGCGACGGAACCTTCTTTAACGCCGATCTCAGCGGTGAATCCCAAGTTCCCGCCGTCGAAACCGATGCCAGCGGCCGCGCCGTCTTCAAACTCAATGACGACCAAACCGCCCTCCGCTATGACCTGAAAGTGGAAGGATTGGACTTCGGCCCCATTCTCGGACAAACTCCCCAAACCGCAGATACAGCCGATGATGTCACCCGGCTTCATCTTCACGCCGCCAGTACCGGTGAGAATGGCCCCGTGGCCCTAGGGATTCTCGACCCCGCCCAAGATGGCGACTTCGGCGCCACAATTAACGAGGATGGCTCAACCACGCTCAGCGGCGTCTGGCAAGACAGCGATGCCACCAACCAAGCCCTCAGTGCCTTTATTCCCAGTCTTCTCGCTGCCAACCCCGATGACGAAGTGGGGTTATACGTCAATATCCACACCGAAGCGAACCCCGATGGAGAACTGCGGGGACAAGTCACCGCCACCGAAGCCTACGACAAACTCTTTGCCTTTGGCGCTCGGTCTTTTTCGATTTGGGATACCCAGGGAAATCTGATTGCTGATACCGGTTCGGACTTTGAACGCATTACTGCCGAGCGTTTCCCGGACAACTTCAACTCCAACAACGACGAGAATAGTTTTGATACCCGCAGTGACAACAAGGGGCCAGAACCTGAAGGCGTGGCGATTGGTCAAGTTGATGGACGCTCCTATGCCTTTGTGGGGTTAGAACGCATGGGCGGAATCATGACCTATGACATTACTGACCCCAATAATCCTGTTTTTGTTGAGTACGTCAATAACCGTGACTTCAATGGTGATCCCGAAGCCGGAACCGCTGGCGATTTAGGCGCTGAGGGCATTATTTTTGTCACCCCTGAAGATAGCCCTAATGGTAATCCTCTGGTGGTGGTTGCCAATGAAGTGAGTGGAACCACCACCCTCTTTAATGTTGCCTTGGATGAAACCCCCACACCCCCCACCACACCTTCCTCGAACCGTTGGCAGATTCTTCATACCTCAGACTTAGAAGGCGGTGTGGGAGCGATCCAAGATGCACCCAATTTTGCCGCTGTGGTGGAAGGGTTGGAACTCGATGCCCAAAATCAGGGAGTTAACTCGATTCTGCTCTCCGCTGGCGACAACTATTTACCGGGACCGTTTTTTGCGGCGGCTGGAGATGGCTCGGTTCGTGAGACTCTACAAGGGGTCTATAGCGATTTGTTTGGCGTTGACTTGTCTGATATCCGAGAAGGGGTGGGCCGCTTTGATATCACCAATGCCAATGTCATTGGCTTTGATGCTTCGGCGGTAGGGAACCATGAATTTGATGCTGGAACCAGTACCTTGGCTGACATTATTGGTCCTGATATCCGGGGTGATGGGCCAGAGGATGTCCGTTGGTTAGGGGCGCAATTCCCCTATCTCTCAGCTAATTTGGATTTCTCTGATAGCAATTTAGGGGGGTTAGCGACCTCTGAGATTCTCCCGAGTACGGCGTTTGCTTCAACGCCTGAGGACTTGGATGCCGCAGGGGCCGCGCCTAAACTGGCGCCCGCGACGATTATTGAACGCAACGGCGATCGCATCGGCGTAGTCGGCATTACAACCCCGATTGTGGAGACGATTTCCTCTACGGGAGATGTGGCGGTGATTGGCCCCAACAACAATGACATGGCGGCCTTGGCCAATGTGGTTCAACCCACTATCGACCAACTGCTCGGACAGGGAATTAACAAAATTGTCACCGTCAGTCACTTGCAGCAGTTCCAACTCGAACAAGAGCTAATTCCCTTGCTGCGAGGGGTCGATGTGGCGGTTTCGGGTGGCTCAGACAGCATTCTCGCCAATCCGGAAACGCGGCTACGGGCCGGCGATACGGCGGCACTCCCCTATCCAGTCTTGACGACCAACGCCGATGGCGAACCGGCGGTGATTGTCAGCACTGATGGCGAGTATTCCTATGTCGGTCGTCTGGTGGTGGAGTTTGATGACAATGGCGTGCTACTCCCTGGGAGTATTAACCCCAATGAAAGCGGCCCCGTTCCCAGTGATGCTCAAGGCGTGAGTGAGATTTGGAGTCAGGCGGCTCCGGGTGAAGACCCGTTTGCTCCTGGACGCAAGGGAGCTGTGGTGCGTCAACTGACGGATGCTGTGCAAGGGGTTGTTACGGCCAAGGATCAGCAGATTTTCGGCACCAGTAGCGTCTTTATTGAAGGTCGCCGCGAGAAAGTTCGCACGGAGGAAACGACCCTCGGCAATTTGACGGCTGATGCTAATCTCTTTGCGGCTCAGCAGGTTGACCCAACGGTTCAGGTCTCTCTGAAAAATGGCGGTGGGATTCGCGCTGCGATTGGCGAAGTCATCGGAGATAGTGGTGATTTGGTTCCTCCGCAAGCTAATCCTCTTTCGGGTAAGGAAACGGGCCAGATTTCCCAGTTGGATATTGAAAACTCGCTGCGGTTTAATAATGAATTGACCCTATTGACCCTCACCGCTGAGCAGGTACGGCAAGTTCTCGAACATGGGGTTGCTGAAACGGCTCCAGGTCAGACCCCGGGACGATTCCCTCAGGTGGGGGGTCTCTCGTTTAGTTTTGATGCTACGTTACCTCCGGGCCAGCGGGTGCGATCGGCGGCGATCGTGGATGAGTCGGGTGATATTGTTGATCCGTTGGTGATTGGCGGTGAGGTCTTCGGCGATGGCGATCGCCCCATCCGCTTAGTGACCCTCAATTTCTTGGCTGAAGGCGGTGATGGGTATCCGTTCGATGACTTTGTGGCTCAGAATCCGGCGTTTGCCAATGTGGTGGAGTTACCGGATGTTTTGACGGAGGCGGGTGCAGCCACGGCGGCAATGCCTGGCTCGGAACAGGATGCCCTGGCGGAGTATTTACTCACGTTAGGACCGTTCATGGAGCCGGAAACCCCCGCTCAAGCGGACACTCGTATTCAGGGGCTAACTGAACGGGAAGATGGGGTGTTTGACCCGTTAACGGGGATGGAGACCAATGACGTGGTTCGTCTCTTTATTGACACGCAACAACCCATCAATTTTGGGAAGTTTGTCGCTTTTGTCAATTCGGCTCAAGCTGGCTTCCGGGGTGACAATGGCTTAGGGTTCTTGTTTGGCGGCCAGGTTGATGGCATTTTCGAGACCGGTGCTGATTCTTTATCGGGTCAGGGGCAACCGTTTTTGAGTGATGTCTTGGATTTGAGTTAGGC
>SIHH01000194.1 GCA_004299065.1 Phormidium sp. SL48-SHIP
AGGCAAAAGGCAAGAGGCAAGAGGGGGGAAGAAGGGAACCGGAAATAGGCAACCGTACCCCTTACGCCTACCGGTATAATGTAAAATCAGCGATCGCCGTTATTCATCCAAGCAGGCCACAATGACCGTCAATCTTCCCGCCCAATACGACCCTCAACAGACCGAAGCCAAATGGCAACAGTACTGGGAAGACCATCAGGTATTCAAAGCCGACCCCAACGCCCCCGGCGACCCCTACTGCGTCGTCATCCCACCCCCCAACGTTACCGGCAGCCTCCACATGGGCCATGCCTTTGAAAGCGCCCTCATCGATACCCTCGTTCGCTATCAGCGGATGCAAGGTCGTAACACCCTCTGGCTACCGGGAACCGACCACGCCAGCATCGCCGTTCAGAGTATTCTCGACCGCCAACTCAAAGCCGACGGTCAACATCGCGACGACCTCGGCCGAGAAAAATTCCTGGAACGGGCCTGGACCTGGAAAGCTGAATCCGGCGGCAAAATCACCAACCAACTGCGACGCTTAGGAGTCTCCGTCGACTGGACTCGCGAACGCTTCACCCTCGACGAAGGCCTCTCCGAAGCCGTCCTCGAAGCCTTCATTCGCCTCTACAACGACGGCTTGATTTACCGGGGCAACTACCTCGTTAACTGGTGTCCCGAAAGTCAATCCGCCGTCTCCGACCTGGAAGTCGACCAAAAAGAAGTCAACGGTCATCTCTGGCATTTCCGCTATCCCCTCAGCGACGGGTCCGGCTTCATGGAAGTGGCCACCACTCGCCCCGAAACCATGCTGGGGGATACCGCCGTCGCCGTGAACCCCAAAGACCCTCGCTATCAATCCCTCATCGGCAAAACCCTGACCCTGCCCCTGATGAACCGGGACATCCCCATCATTGCCGATGATTTAGTAGACCGAGAATTTGGGACCGGCTGCGTGAAAGTGACCCCCGCCCACGACCCCAACGACTTCGCCATGGGGCAACGCCACAACCTGCCCCAAATCAACATCATGAACAAAGATGGGTCACTCAATGAGAATGCTGGGGAGTTTCAGGGACAAGACCGCTTCGTGGCCCGTAAAAACGTCGTACAACGCCTCGATGAAGCCGGGTTCCTGGTCAAAGTCGAGGACTACAGCCACAGCGTCCCCTACAGCGAACGGGGCAAAGTTCCCGTCGAACCCCTCCTATCGACTCAGTGGTACATCAAAATTCGTCCCCTGGCCGATTTCGCCCTCTCCTGTCTCGATGACGAAAATTCGCCCCAGTTCGTCCCCGAACGCTGGCGGAAAGTCTATCGGGATTGGTTGGTCAATCTCCAGGATTGGTGTATCTCCCGGCAACTCTGGTGGGGTCATCAAATTCCCGCCTGGTACGTCGTCAGTGAAACCGACGGCGACATCACCGACGAGACCCCCTTTATTGTGGCCAAAAGCGAGGCTGAGGCGACCCAGCAAGCCCAGGAACGCTTCGGCGATGAGGCCGACCTCGTTCGTGACCCGGACGTGCTGGATACCTGGTTTTCTTCGGGGCTATGGCCCTTCTCTACGATGGGCTGGCCCCATAAGACCGCTGATTTAGAGACCTATTTTCCCACCAGTACCCTGGTCACGGGGTTTGATATTATCTTTTTCTGGGTGGCCCGGATGACGATGATGTCGGGCTATTTCACCGGTAAGATGCCCTTTCAGGATGTCTATATTCACGGGTTGGTTCGGGATGAGAACAATCAGAAGATGTCCAAGTCGAAGGGGAACGGCATTGACCCCTTGTTGTTAATCAATAAGTATGGAACCGATGCCCTGCGTTATACCCTAATTCGGGAAGTGGCGGGGGCGGGCCAAGATATCCGGCTAGAATACGATCGCAAGAAGGATGAATCCGTCTCCGTCGAAGCCTCCCGCAACTTCACCAATAAACTCTGGAACGCCTCTCGCTTCGTGATGCTGAATCTGGCCGAACAAACGCCGCAGCAGTTGGGAACCCCCAATCCTGAGGCGTTGGAATTGGCAGACCGCTGGATTCTCTCGCGATTTGGGCAAACGGTTCGCCAAACCTCTGATTATGTCAATCACTATGGTTTGGGGGAAGCGGCCAAGGGACTGTATGAGTTTATCTGGGGCGATTTCTGCGACTGGTATATTGAATTGGTGAAACCCCGCCTACAGGGTGACGATGCGGACTCGAAACGGGTGGCCCAGCAAACGCTGGCGGTTGTCCTCGATGGGATTCTCAAATTGCTGCATCCTTTTCTCCCCCATATCACCGAGGAAGTTTGGCAGGTGTTGACGCAATCGGGGGATGAAGTCTGTTTAGCGACTCAGGCTTATCCTCAGGTGAATGAGGCCTGGATTGATGAGGAATTGGAGTCAGGCTTTGAGTTGTTGATTGGGGCCATTCGCACGATTCGCAACTTGCGGGCCGAGTTGGAGATTAAGCCGAGTTTGAAGATTGCGGTGATTTTACAAAGTCAGAGCGATCGCGAACGCGATATCCTGGAGCGAGGACAAGCCTATATTGAGACTCTGGGTAAAGTTGACTCGTTCACCCTCACTGATGTCCTGGCCGAAGAACCTGGACAAACTATCGCCGGTGTGGTAGGAACGGTTCAGGTGTTAATTCCCCTAGCGGGTGTGGTGGACATTGGCGAAATTCGCGCCAAAATAGAGAAGAGACTCGCTAAGGCTGAAGCTGAGGTGAAGTCCTATGCGGGGCGATTAAGCAATCCGAATTTTGTCAACAAAGCCCCGGATGCTGTGGTACAGGGTGCGCGCACGGCCCTAGCTGAGGCGGAAACTCAAGTGGCGATGTTACAAAATCGCTTGAGTCGCCTCTAGGTTGGGTTGATCGTTGACAGTTGACAGTTTAAAAAGGACAATAAAAGCTAGGTAAATTCCCTCACAGTATAGGTTCTTCCTTTTTTGCTTGTCCTATCTTGTCTGACTGCTGCTATAGCTGTATGGCTTGGCTTCGTTCGTCAACTCAGCGAGTTGGCTCTGTTGGTTTCAAGGCGATCGCCCTATGTTATATCTCGCTCAGGTCACAAAGAAAGGTCTATTAGGTAAAACCACCTTACGACTCTTGGCTCGCCGCAAACCGGATGAGACTTGGGCGCCAATTTCGGGGGAAGAACTCGTCGACATGGAGAACAACGTTTACAACGAGGGCATTTTAGTGCTGGCCGAAGTTGGGGCGGGCCGTCAAGTGCTTCATGTCAAGGAGGCCAAAGACTGGGTGTTAGGCTTAGTTCGACAATATCTTGGCAAGGGGATTACGCCGGAGTTTCTGGAGAAGGAAGTCGAACGAGCCGAACAGTGGCGACAGTCTCTGACGCTACAGAGTCAGGATCTGGCCCGCCGCACGGTGGAACTCGAAACCCGCCGCGAGCAAATCCAGGCCCTAGAGGAAAAACTACGACGAGAAAAGCGCCTGTTACAGTCGATGGCGGCTCAGTTAAAGGCCCGAGCCAGCAACAGCTAGTTGAGGCGCTTCACCATCCAATGGGAAAAGGTCTGATAACCGAGTTTTTCGTAGAGATGAATGGCCGGTTGGTTGTCGGCGAAGACTTGTAGGCCCAGTTGGCGATCGCCTCGTTGACGAGCCCAGGTTTCGGCGTGGTGAATCAGCGCTGAACCAATCCCCTGGCGGCGATGTTGGGGATCGACATATAACAGGAAAACATGGGCGTGGCGATCGCCGTCGAGTTGATCCACGGCATTTCCCAGCCATAAACAGCCCAGGGCCTGACGATGCTGGGGAAATCCGGCGTCGTCATCGTTTTGGGATTCAACCCACCAGAGGGGCGTTTTGGAGGACAAATACTGTTCCACCAGTCGCGGTAAATGGGCAAAGTCTTGGTCTGGATAGAGTTCACCATAGGTACGCTGGGCAAACTTGACAAGCCGAGCGCGATCGATGGTCGATCCTTTGCGTAAACGATAGCCAGGAACAAACAAAAGACTTAGGAGGTGGGGGAACTGCTCACCCCACTGGGGGCGGGGCTTTCGACGGATACCGGGGAGCTTAAGCCCTCGGGTAGAAAAATGCGAGCGCTGGTGGCCAGTAGGGCCAGCAAGAACACCACAACAATTAAAGCTGGGGCGACATATTGACGAAAAATGTTCATAGAGAGGGAATAGGGGAAGAGAAGGCAAGAGGCAAGAGGCAAGAGGCAAGAGGCAAGAGGGAAGCTAGTTCGGGTCTTTTTCAAGACAGACCATCGGGGTCTATTTACCCTTAACTCGATCAAGCTCACTCGATAGGGCCTCGTGTTGAGCGCGTAGGAGTTGTTCAATTCCTTGCTCAGCTAAATCGAGTAAAGCATTCAGTTGAGAGCGGGAGAAGCTGCCGGATTCGGCGGTGCCTTGAATCTCGATCGCCTCAAGTTGATCGGTCATCACCACATTCAAATCCACATCAGCCGCCACGTCCTCCTCATAGTTTAGGTCCAGAAGCGGTTGTCCTTCAATGAGTCCGACGGAAACAGCGGCGATCGCATGAGTTAGAGGCGAGCGCTCCAACTCTCCGGCCTGCACGAGGCGATCGAGAGCCAGGGCCAGAGCCAGCCAAGACCCCGTAATGGCAGTGGTGCGAGTTCCTGCGTCAGCTTGCAGAACATCGGCATCAATCAACAGGGTTCGCTCGCCGAGGGCCTTGAGATCCACGGCGGCCCGTAAACTGCGGCCAATCAAACGTTGAATTTCTTGGGTGCGCCCTGAGAGTTTTAGCAGTTCTCGTCGTTGGCGTTGCGGCGTTGCACTCGGAAGCATCCGATATTCCGCTGTGAGCCAGCCCTGGCCACTGTCTTTGAGAAACCGGGGAACGCCAGGTTCGATGGTGACGGTACAGAGAACTTGAGTTTTGCCCGAATGAGCCAGAACGGAACTGGTGGCAAAATCGGTGAAGTTGAGATCGAATTGAATGGGACGCAAGTGATCCGGGGCGCGACCATCGGGACGTTGCCAGGGCATAAGTCAAGGGAAGGGAAAGTGCTGGGAGTATGATGCCACGAAATCTGGGTTGAGATATCCCCGATTTAGCGGGCCTGGTCGAGAATTGTTTTCATTTGCTCGGCGGCGGCTCGGATAAAGTTGAGGTAACTCTGCCGTTCTTCCTCATCAATGGTGTCATCCTTGAGCAGTTCGAGGGACATGAAAATGGTGTTTAGGGAGCTGCGGAACTCATGGGTGTGCTCTAAGGGGAAGTCAGACTGGGGTTGACGCGATAGAGGCTCGGTCATGATCGGCAAACTAGAGTGCAACATGGGTCAATTGGGGGAATCGGTGAGAGAACTTAGTTGAACGAGGCTCGAAGTACTCGTAATCTCACGGAGACTACTAAGCTAGTTGAATTTTTTGTACGTGTAAATACTGGCGTTACGGATCGAGATCCGTAGAAAATCATGGGCAAGGACATTCGCGGCCAAGGGTAACGACCTTGAAGATGAGTCTCATTGGAGGCGATCGCTCATGGAGAACGAGTGCCGAGAAGTGTGTCGGAGGTATAGCTGAGGCGATCGCAGGTATTACAGGTGGCCTCGATGGTGTTGCGGACTTGTTGGATCTCCTGCAACAAGGCATCTCGATTCACCGGTACCATCACATCCTGGTCTAATCGCAATTCGAGCAGTTCCACAGACCACAATAGGCTTTGCAATTGCGTTCGTAAGTCAAAAGAGGCTTTGGGGCCTAACGGCTGACCGGAACCAGACCGGTTCAAAGATTTCAAGGGATTCATCGCGCTTCTCAATTCAACTGTCCTTATTATCTGGGTCTATCTGAGATGGCGCGACGATCTCAACCCTGTCATTGGTTGATTGTTATCCTCAAGGCTCGTGACAGTTACCCAACCGTCTGGGTGACAGATCTGGGGGTCGCAGATAGATCGAGATCACAATCGCCTGACTCTTCTACCGGTCATCCAGACCCGGTTTGTTGCCGAGGGGAGAGTCTAATCTTTCCCTCAGATTTTCTCGATTAAGTGTTTTTACTTAATTAGAACACAACTATATTTAAATTACCATGGTTTTTACGCAGGTTTTCTGGAGATTGGTCATTTTGGAGATGGAGGCGATCGCCAATACGTTCACTTAAAAACCATAGTGTTGATTAAAAACCTTTATTTTAAAAAAATTATCAAAAATACTGAGATGTCTTGAAGATATTTTGGTATGACGGATTGTCAAACCTATTAAAGTGCTAAAAAGCAGAGAGTTAATTACCGCCGATCCAGTAATTCCACTGAAGCTACTGTTAGTAATTCTACGTAAGTACCGAGAGTTCTGGAACATTTGTTCCAGAATAAAATGCCCGATTTGTCTTTACACAAGCTTCAAAAAAAGCGTTTTTATATAAAGACTTGAACAAAGCAGTCAATGTTCCTTGCCGTGTACTTTGCTGGGGGATAGATTGTAGACGTCAGGGAAAACGACCTATTTCAATATCGCGTACAGACAGAGAGTAAACCACCCAGGACTTAACGATGAATACTAATTTTTTAACCAAAACATCTCTTATCACCGCCGGATTCACTCTGGCATCCCTGAGTTTGGGCGTGAACCCATCCATGGCTCAGTGGAACTATTCAATGGACTCCTTCACCGACGGTCACAATGTCCAGTCTAGAGTGGGAAGTCAGAGTGAATTTGAGTTCTATGGCATGGCCATGATGGAAAAAGATGGCCAGATCTACATCGGCATGAACTCTAACCTAAGTCTCGATGGTGCTAACTCCGGCTATGCTGCTGACGGTGTTATTAGCTATGGCGATTTGTTCTTCAACTTCACGGGTGATGGCTTAGATGATGCCGCTGGCAATCTTTTCGCAATCAACTTTGCCAACCGTACTAACAGCGGCGTCAGCGAAGCTGGAGTCTATCGAAACGTCACCGGAAAAAATGTCGCGCAACAAAACTCCGGATTCTGGGATTTAAACCATCATGCCAACACGGTGAACGGTCTTAGTGTGAATCGAAATGGCGGAGACGGTGCTAACATGGCTGACCTCGCCAGCGATGATGCCTACTGGCAATCAGGCGTCACCGAAGACTACAAAGTTGTGACCTCCATCGCCTCAGGAGAACGGGTTGGTGGCATTAATATGCTCGAATCAACGACACTGGCATCGTTAGGATTAGATTTTGCTGGCTTCGGTGGCGTAGGAAGCGAAACCTTTGGCTTCAGCTTTGATAAAAGTTTATTACCCAGCGGCGACTTCATTGCTCACATTTTCGCTGAATGTGTCAATGATGGTATGGCGATGGTGGGGAACCTAGCATCTGCTGATGTTGACCCCGAATCTGTTCCTGAACCGGCTTCTATTTTAGGTTTGTTAGCGGTAGGCGGTTTGATGCTCAAAGGCAAACGGAACCGCACCGCCTAATATCGCGGATCATCTGAGAGCGGCATCTTAAAGGGATTTCAAGACAGACGTGGCAACGCTACGTCTGTTTTCTGTTGCCTCGTGCTTCTTGCCTCCTTCCTCCTTCCTCCTTTTCTCTGTGTCCTCGGGCAACCACAAGGGATTGCCCCTACGTGGTGACCCTCTCCCCTTGCCTCTTGCCTAAATGATGCGTTCGGGCAAGTTTGAAGC
>SIHH01000195.1 GCA_004299065.1 Phormidium sp. SL48-SHIP
CTTGCCTCTTGCCTTCTCCCCCCCATGACGCACAATGAAAGTTGCACCTGTCTTGCGATCATAGCCTGTGTCTAGAGTATCGAAGCCTATCCCAGCCTGGGGCATTCTCTCCTTGGTTACGAATGGCATGTTGTTAGTGGCCGTGGCGATTCTAATTGGGCGACAACAGTCCGAACGGTCTTTGCCTGTGCAGGATGGTCATACCTTAGCCACCATTGAAACGAGTCCCACACCTCGCCCGACGGCCCGGCCAACGGCCTCTCCTCAGCCTCAGGTGGGGGAGTTACCCCGTGCCACCTATCAAGATTGGCTCGAACGGCTCGAACAGGAGGCTGAGGCGATCGCCGCTACGTCCCCAGAACGCCTCTATGTGCTAGCCGGAGACTCAATTAGTCTTAGTTTTCCTGAGTCGTTACTGCCACTCGATGTTACTTGGCTCAGACAGGCGATTTCAGGGGAAGGGTCCGAGGGACTCTATGAACGACTCCCCCTGCTCGATAACACTCGTCCCGATAAGATTTTTGTGATGATTGGCATCAATGATCTGCTGCGGGGAGAGGACGACGAGACGATTCTGGAAAATCACCGCAAAATCATCAAAGATATCCTTTGGATTCATCCCAATACTGAGGTAGTTGTTCAGTCGATTTTGCCCCACAGTGGCGAGGATGCGACCTGGGAGGGACGGGAGAAACTGCGAGATCTGCCGAATGAGCGTATCCAACGACTCAATGAACGCTTAGCGGCGATCGCCGACGTTGAAGGGGCCACCTATCTCAACCTCTATCCTCTATTTAGCGACGACGCCGGTTATCTCAAAGCTGAGTTCACCACTGATGGACTGCACCTGAATGAACAGGGATATGAACTCTGGCGTATGGCGTTGATTATTGCCGAGACGTTGTAGGGGGAACACCGGAACACCGGAACACCGGAACACCGGAACACCGGAACAGGCAATAGGGAATTGCCATAAGCTCCCGTGAACTCGGTACAATGACACCAACTCGGAAATTCACCCGAAAATCGACTGACTGACGATCGCGAACCCCGATTCAATTCACTCATTCAATTCACTCATTCAATTCACTATGGATACCAAAGCCTTTAAGCGTTCCCTCCAACAATCAGAAAACTATCACCGTCGTGGTTTCGGGCGCGAGGTTGAAGTCGAGGGACTCCTACAAACCGAATATCAGAGTGATCTCATCGGCGAGATTCGCGCCAACCAGAACCGCCTAGAACGAGATCAGGTCACCATTCGTCTGGCTGAAGCCTTCGGCTTTTGTTGGGGAGTTGAGCGGGCCGTGGCGATCGCCTACGAAACCCGCAGTCACTTCCCCAGCGAGCGAATCTGGATCACCAACGAAATTATCCATAATCCCGGCGTCAACCAACGGCTACGGGAGATGAATGTGGGATTCATCGAGGTGATCGATGGCGAAAAAGACTTTTCTGGCGTTCAAAAAGGCGATGTGGTCATTCTTCCCGCCTTCGGGGCCACCGTTCAAGAAATGCAGCTTCTCGATGAACGGGGTTGCACCATTGTCGACACCACCTGTCCCTGGGTGTCCAAGGTTTGGAACAGTGTTGAAAAACACAAGCGACGTAACCACACCTCAATTGTTCATGGCAAGTATAAACATGAGGAAACCCTAGCCACCACCTCATTTGCCGACAAATACCTGGTCGTCTTGAACCTCAAGGAAGCCGAATATGTGGCCAACTACATTCTCCACGGTGGCGACAAAGCCGAATTTATGGACAAGTTCCAAAACGCCCATTCTGAAGGCTTTGACCCTGATCGCGACCTCGACTGTGTGGGAATTGCCAATCAAACCACGATGCTGAAAAGCGAAACGGAGCAAATTGGCAAACTCTTCGAACACACCATGTTACAAAAATATGGGCCAACGGAGTTCAACCAACATTTCATGTCCTTCAACACCATCTGCGACGCCACTCAAGAGCGTCAGGATGCCATGTTGCAACTGGTGGAAGAAGACTTGGATGTGATTGTGGTGATTGGTGGGTTTAACTCGTCCAATACCACTCATTTACAAGAGATTGCGATCGAGCGAGAGATTCCCTCCTATCATATCGATTCTGCCGATCGCATTGGCCCAGGAAATCGCATTGAACATAAACCCTTGGAACGCGATGAACTAGAAGTCACCGACAATTGGCTCCCCGACGGTCATCTCATCGTCGGTGTCACCTCGGGAGCTTCAACGCCGGATAAATCGGTCGAAGAAACGATCGCCAAAATCCTGCATCTTAAAGCCAAGGTTCCTGTAACTCGTTAATTTTCAATAATTCTCAATCATCATTCAGGGAACAGTGAGAATTTTTCGCTGTTCCCTATTCTTGTCTTTTTCTCCTTTGTTTCGTTGGCTTTTTCCCTCGTTTATTCTATTCCCTGTTTCTTTCTAAAACGAAAATGTCTCAACCAAACTTACTGTATTTCGTTGTAGCTTTAGTTTAAAAATTTCATCAGGTTCAACACTAAACTCTAAGCGTAATACAGACGTTCCGCGAGCTTGAGTTTGCATTACAATATCATCCATTTCATCAAGAATCATCATACTTAAATCTGAAGGGAGAGCCGCACCTGTGGCGGGAATCAGTCGCACTCGGACATCAATTTCCTGGTCACTGAGAGGATAGACACCCACTTCTAAGGCGATAGTTTGTCCATCACTAAATTGAAGACGTTTAGCTCGTTGAATGGCCGGTTCAGTTGAGGGAGTGCGGAAGGCGATCGCCGGGACAGATTGCGTATCTTCAGCGATAAACTCCTCAGAAATATCCTCCCAACCTTCGTCAAACTTATCCTGAAACCAGTCCCGTAAACAAATTAAGGGAGTTGCAGTTAAGGCGTTTTCTAGCACCCCAAAGAGGCGTTCAAGACTATCCCAATTCGCCAGAGTTGTTTCCGCTGAGGATAGAGTGTCTCGGAAGCCAAGAAGATACGCCTCATCATCGGTTGAACTGAAGCCAACAGCGACATAGCCGAGGCGATTGCTTAAGGCTTCCGGGGAACTTTGTATAGTTAAGGTATCAGCTCGATTATAGACGGTTTGAGGGTCTGCGATCGCCGGCTCAACCAACGCACATTCTAAACATCCCAATCCAGGAATCGGAAGTTCAGCCACATCCGCCAGTAATTGCTCAATGGGATTGCAAAGTCCACTGGCTGTTATGTCTGTTGTAATCCCCATACAATCCGTATAAAAACGAACCGCATAGAGCGCCAAAATCTGGCGATAGATACGATTCGCCTTAGCAGAATCAGAATAGCGTTGACTACAGCTTGTCGCCACTTGGCGCTGCTGCTGGGTCAATGGAACGGTAAATATCAGATTCGTCGTCATCGGTTTAATAGACTCTTGTTCAAGGTTGACACGATTAAAAATCATAACGAATGGGTTTTGCGAATTGAAGTTTCAATATAGGGTGCAAGGCGACGCAGAGAAGTATGATAAAAGGTGCTTAGAGTTGACATTTTAATTGAAAACTCTTCCGATATCTCTTGCCATTGATAGCCATCCAACCGTCTTAAGACCAGTTTCTGAAAGTTGACTTCAGGAGATTTAGGGAGACAGCACTCGCGAAATCGGCCATCAACATCGTCCTCAAGACACTCACGAACCAACTGAGATAAAAAGGGTTTTTCATCTCCCAACACTATAGCCCATTGTGATTTCGAGACCAGGCGTTCCTCGAACGGCTCCATCACAACCGGTTTGTTGTTTCTCCTTCTTTGGTCCGATACCTCTCGAAAAAAACGGCGTTCCAATAGCATATTGGCCCATCGCATCACCGAAGCTAACTTGATGTCATACTCATCAATCGAGCGACAAATGTAGTAAAACAAACTTTGTAGCGCTTCGGCGCGGTAATCGTGATATCGATCCGGAGATAAGCCAATTCCAGAAGGATAGATCAGACGACCCGAATGAATCATTCCGTTAATGAGTCGAGTTAGTGCGACTTGTCGAGCCTGGCTTCCGGGAGGGTTACCTTGTGCATCTAAAGCAAGTTGATTCAACTGTTCGTCATCCATAGTCAGGGTCTATCGGAGGCCTGGGAGTCACAGCACAGACACCGCAAATCTCTAACTCAATCAGCAATTTAATGAGTTATGGGATTCCTCGGCGAACTATGACATTTGGCGATACTCTCTGGGGTGTTCCTAAATCTGTCGGTTTCAGAAGACGATTTTTACGGGAATCCTGGAAATTTGTTACAAAAGTTCATAAAGCCTTGAGCAAAGTTGTAATTCGAGGTGGCGGGAATGCTAGGCTAAATGGGGATTTAGGGAAAATATAGGAATTTACCCGTCCTTTTTATTGACATTTATATTTTTTTGTGGTATAGGAGGCGTATCAATGAGACAATTTTCGGCTCACAAGACTCAAACAAGGACTCAAATCAGGACTCAAATCAGGACTCAACTCTGGCTGTTGGCGATCGCCACTCCCCTCATGTTGCTCAGCGGCTGTCAGACCCCATCATCGGGGGATCTCTCCCAGGAGACCCCAACCCCCGAAGTCCAGGAAGACTCCCGCGACTCCCAATCCGAGCCACCGTCCCAAACAGCACTCAACACCCCCCCAACAGAGGAATCCCCAGAAGACGTCTTAAACGAGTCTTCATCTGACAATCAACCCGACCCCCCCCTGGAGGTCGCCGAGGGAGTCACAGAGTCCAACGTGACCGACTCCAACACCGACTCCAACACCGACTTAAATACAGACTTAAATACAGACTCCAATCCCGAACCAGCGGAGCCTGCACCTCTATTTTCCGAAGTTCTGCAACAGGTGGAGTCCACAACCGAGATCCCGGTTCGGCTTCCGAGTGAGATTCCCCTCACCGACAATGACGAACTTCCCATCTTTGTCGAAGCCGAAGCCGACGCAGACAGTTACCAAATTTATCTATCCCTGGCTCCCAACTGTCGAGGCGCCACCGCCTGTTCCTATGGCTTCTTCGCCGCCAGACGCACCAGCGATGACGACTATTACGGAGTTGGGGAGGAGTTCCAAGAGAGCATTCCCCTCGATAACGGAATTACAGGAAACTTTAACCCCATGATGTGCGGTGCATCCTGTTCCCCCCCAGTCATTGAATGGTCTCAAGAGGGAGTTCGCTATCGCATCGCGCTCAAAGGCGTTAGTGGCGATGACGCGGAGGCCTTAGATAGCTTACAAGCCTTAGCCAACTCGGCGATCGCCACTCAACCCTAACCCATCAGGACGTCCAGCCGACAGCGGAGGTCCTCACCACCTGGCTCAAATCCGGGGTAATTTCTAGCGTGTAATCAAACGGAGAACTGAGGCTCGTATCAACGCGAGTCATCGCAGAACCATCAGGGTTGCGGGGACTGAAAAACGACTCCGCACTGACAACCAAATTCCCCGATTCATTGCGGCTAATATCCGTCACCGTCAGCGTATTGCTCTCTCCACTGCTCAACACCGCCGAGAGATAAGCCGCATCGACGAGATCCCCCGTTGCGGGGTCAATCCGACCTAAAACCCCCACTTTCGCACCACCCCCGGCGCCATAACTGCGTAGCCAGTTCTGAGTCGCATCTCCCGAGGCTCGTCGCCAATCCTCGCTGGGAGTTCCCTGGGTTCCATCGGTACTAAAGACACCATAGAGACTCGTTCCATCCCAGAACAGTCCCAAACCCCGTCCATCGGCTCCAGTGGACTCATAATCGGTGCGAATCCAGTTATTATCGGGGTTTTCGCTGTCGAAACTGGCAATAATCGGGTCTTGGTTATTCCCACTTTCCTGCCAGAATCCGATATAAATCGTTTGACTTCCCAGAGTCAGGCGTTGTGCATTAGAGGCGGCGATGGTAGCTTCGTCAGTATTGGGAGTAAACTGGACTGGACTGGAACTAATAGCCGCCGGGAGAGGAGAGAGGGGGTCCTCTGGAGTTCCCAATCCGAGATCGGGGTCGTTGTTTAAATCAAAACCGAAGTCGAGCAAATCCGGTTCATCCGCATCGATATTGAGATCGAGTTGGACGGCGGGATCCGTGATATCGTTGAGAATTGCCAGGAAGTCCCCACTGGTGCGATCGCGAATCACCGTATCACCCGCAAACTCCCCTTCACCGGCCAGAAACTCCAGACGTTCCGGAGTCAATCCCTCCAACAAAGCCAACGAATCCTGATTCGGCGTATAGTCGACAATCAAATCCGCCTGAGCCAACTCCGCATTTCCCATCCCCGGCGTGAGGACAAACGTATTTGCACCCTCACCCCCAACCAGAGTATCGGAACCCGAGCCACTGTAGAGCGTATCATTACCCAAATCTCCACTCAGCAGATGATTCCCCGCCTCAGCTAAGAGCCAATCATCTCCCTGGCCGCCATAGAGACTATCCTCTCCTGACCCCGCATAGAGCGTATCATTTCCCTGATTACCGAACAGAAAATTCTCACCCTGGCGACCCTGAATCAAATCATCATCCGCCGCACCGACCAGGGTATCGCTACCGGCTCCTCCCCGTAGGGTATCATTGCCAAAATCGCCACTCAGTAGGTTATTTCCCTCCCGAGCAAAGAGGACATCATTATCCTGTCCCCCATACACCGCATCATCTCCGTCCCCCGCTGCGAGGACATCATCACCCGTCGCTCCAAATATCCAGTTATCTCCGCCGACACCGGCGATAGTATCGGTTCCCGCCGTTCCCAGAATCAGTTGACTCTGGGAGTTTCCCGTAAAGGGATTATCGCCGTTATCGAGGGTGACAACGCTGAGGGTGTTGAGATCAAATGAAAGCATAGGAGTTTGCGCTGAATTGGGAACGTAGATGCACAGCCGCAGAGGCTAAATCGCAGTCTAACTTATTCCCAACCCACCGCAGAAGTGCTGATGACAGTCTTGAGATCGGAGGTCATCTCAACAGTGTAGTCAAAGGGAGAACCGAGGCTGTCATCAATGCGAGTCATGCGAGAACCATTGGGGTTACGGGGACTGAACCAGGACTTAGCACTCACCACGAGATTTCCAGCCTCATTAGTGGTGACGTCGGTAATTTCGAGACTGTTGCTATTTCCACTGCTCAACACCGCTGAGAGATAGGCTGCATCGAGGAGTTCCCCGCTAGTGGGGTCAATTCGACCGACAACGCCAACTTTTGCACCCCCACCTGAACCATAACTGCTTAGCCAGTTCTGAGTGACATCTCCCGAGGCTCGTCGCCAATCTTCACTGCTGCTTCCTTGGGTTCCATCCGTTGCAAAGACTCCATAGAGGCTGGTTCCATCCCAGAACAGTCCATAACCGCGTCCATCGGCTCCGGTGGCTTCGTAGTCGGTGCGAACCCAGTTATTGTCAGGGTTTTCGCTGTCAAAGCTGGCGATGATGGGATCTTGGTTGTTATCCCCTTTTTGCCATACGCCAATGTAAATGGTTTGGCTTCCTAGGGTAATGCGGGGTATGTCTGATGCGGCGAGGGTAGCTTCATCGGTGTCGGGAGTAAATTTTTTGGCGCTCGATGCAATCACCGCCGGGATGGGAGTTGGTTCCTCTTCTACAGG
>SIHH01000196.1:0-1614 GCA_004299065.1 Phormidium sp. SL48-SHIP
TCGCATTAGCTGCACTGGCGATCGCACCCCCGCCCAAGAGATGTTAGCCTTCAAAAACATCGATTGAGAATTGAGGCCATCGTCTCACCCACCACCGGCCAATTTAGACGTTGCTCATACTCCTGACGGGCTTGATGGGCCAGATGGAGATAGCGATCGCGCTCCTCAAACAACGCCTGTAAATACCTCGACGCCCCCTCAACAAAGCGATTCCGAGGAAAGGTTCGCCCAT
This sequence comes from Phormidium sp. SL48-SHIP, assembly GCA_004299065.1. Lineage (GTDB taxonomy): Bacteria > Cyanobacteriota > Cyanobacteriia > Cyanobacteriales > Geitlerinemataceae > Sodalinema. The sequence goes on from SIHH01000196.1 coordinate 233, forward strand.
TGCGATCGTCTTCAACAATCGTCGGTATCCCATCAACCGCCGTCGCCAGAACCGGAACCCCAAACGCATTCGCTTCACAGAGAACATTGCCATAGGTTTCGGCTTCCGAGGGTAACAATAGCGCGTGCGATCGCTCAAACAACTGCGCCATGGCCATGGCTCCCGCCTCACTGAACTTATCAATAAAGCCCGCCGAGGTGACAGACGACAACGCCTCAACCTCCTGAGGAACCCGCCCCCCAACCACCGTCAGTTGAGTGGGAATCCCCTGCTGATTCAGCCGCTGCGCCACCGCCACCGCTAAATCACCCCCCTTTCGTTGCCAATCGACCCCCACAAACAAGAGATTTAAGGTGTTCTGAGACCGTTGGGCGATCGCCATCTTAACTTGCTCTAAACTTGGCTCATGAGCTAAATTCGCCCCATAGGGAACCACCTCAATTTGCTCCCTGGGTAGACCATAGACCTGATGAGCATTATCCGCCGCCCAATGAGAGGGAAAAATAAAACGTTGACAGGTTTTTAAGGATTGGCGATCGAAGTCTTTAAAGCCTCGAACCGTCTCACCACAAAGATTCTGATAATCAGGATAGCGATCTAACAGAGGCGTAAACAAATTCGTGGCCCAGAGAACCACCGGCACATCCACCCGTAACTGAGAGACCAACGTAGTATCCGAGCCAATAATCAGGTCAACCGGGTCATGGTTTAACCGCTCTTGGATCTGTTGCGCCAAAGAATGACCCAAATGAGGCGTTGCCCAATGAACATAGCGTTGCTTCCAAACTGACTCATACCACCAGCGTTTGACCTGAACTTGACGGTTGCGCCAAGGGGAAAGTTGATAGTCTAACGCACAAATATAGGTGACCTCGGCAAAAGATTCTAAACTTTTTGCCTTATTGTAATTCGTATAAATAAAACCATACTCTGAACGAGTCCAACTCTGGGGGTTCAACAAATCAAAATAGTTTAAGTAGGCAACTTTCATCCTGTCATTCTCCTAACCTAACCGTCTAGGGATGATTGAGTGATGATATCTAACGATTCAACAGAATCACCCTGACGTTCACGCTGATGATAGGCTATAACCGCTGTATCCTGTCCTCTAAGACCTGCGTGTCTGCCTATCCCTCTCCCAGTGTTGACGATTCATGTCCCTCGTTTCTGTAATCTGCACCGCGTTCCCGACAGACCTAGACTCCGCCGAAACCCGAGCCAGTCTGGAGTCAGTTCTGGCGGGAACCTATCAACAGTTTGAACTCATTTGCATCGGAGCGGGGGAAACGGGCAACGCCTCAGAGCAACTCGACTCAGAGCAACTCGCCTCAGAGCAACTCGACTCAGAGCAACTCGACTCCCGACTGCGCTGGGTTGAACCC
>SIHH01000196.1:1714-7552 GCA_004299065.1 Phormidium sp. SL48-SHIP
CTCAGAGCAACTCGACTCAGAGCAACTCGACTCCCGACTGCGCTGGGTTGAACCCTCCCCAACTGGCAATTTAACGGCACTGGAGCAAGCCGTGGCCCAGAGTCGGGGAGAGCTGATCACCTGGATTCAGCCGGGAGACCGTTGGCAGCCTGAGAAACTGAGCCGACAGGTGGCCGCCTTAGCGGCCGCTGACGACCCCCAGACGGCGATCGCCTACAGCCGGGTCTCTCAGCAAGGCAACCCCCTCCCCATCCCCACCATCCCCCCGGATGCTCCCTCAGCAACGCTCCATGACGCTCTGCGGCTCTACTACCATTGGCAAACCCTGTCGAATCCCCTGATTCGCCGGGAAGCCTGGTTAGCCGTAGCTGGGGAGGGATTCGGACTGGGGATATCCGACCTTTTTTGCGGTGGTTGGCGCATGGCGGTGGCCCTAACGCAACAGTTTCAGGCGATCGCCCTCGATGAGAGTTTAGTTGAACTGGCTCCCTGGACAACGCCAACCTTGAGCCAATGGCAGCAGCTGCGACAAGCCTTACAGGAAACCCTCACCACCTTCATCACTCCCGAAGACCCCCAGGATCGGCAAAGCAAGGCTCAACATAACCTAGATAAGTATCTGTTGGCTCGCGCCTTGTGCGGTTCTCTGACCCCGGACTTGGCCGCTGAAGTGCCACCCATTCTCAAAACCCTGTATCAGAATGACCCCAGCATTCAATATGAGGGAGCGTTAATTGTCGAAACCTACCGGCGACTGGCCACAGGAGACCGCTTAAACCTCAGCGATCGCTGGTTAGCCACCCTGCAAGTCACACCAACACCGCTGATTACGGTAGTTATCCCTGTTTATAACGGCGAAGCGACCGTTGCGGCCACCATCGACTCGGTCCTGGAACAAACCTTCACCGACCTTGAACTGCTGATTATCGACGATGGCTGCACTGATAACACGGCGGCGATCGTTGATCGTATCAGCGACTATCGACTGCGACGGCTGGCCTACGACAATGCTGGACTGGCCGCCAGTCGCAATCGCGGCTTACAGGAGGCTCGGGGAACCTATATTTCCTTCATCGATGCCGATGATCTCTGGCATCCCCAGAAGCTAGAGGCTCAATATCAACGGCTGACGCATCCCCCTGAGACTCACGCCAATCTGCGATCGCTCTATGGTGTGGCCTACAGTTGGACTGACTATATTGACGAGTCCGGCAACGTCCTTAAACCCGGCAGTCATCTGACCCTCGACGGCGATGCGTTGGCTCACCTGCTACTGGCGGATTTCCTTGAAAGTGGCTCGAATGCCCTGGTTCGGACTGACGCCGCGCGAGCGGTGGGGGGATTTGATGAGTCTCTCCCCGCCGCCGAGGATTGGGACTTTTTCCTGAAACTGGCCCGCCGTCATTTCTTTGTCTGTGTTCCTGAAGCACAAGTCTATTATCGGGTTAGCGCCAGTTCCATGTCCTCGCAGTTGCAGCAACAGGAGGCGGCTTGTTTAACGGTGTTAGAACGGGCGTTTAGCGATGCCCCGCAAGCCCTACAGCCCCTGCGATCGCAGAGTTTTGCCAATCTGTATCAATACCTCAGTTATCGAGCCTTACAGCCTCCTCTCACGCCGGACAACTGTCGCCTGGCGTTGGGGTTTTTACAAAATATCAAAGGTTGGGACTCTCAGGCTCCCCGTTACCAACCCCTACTGACGGAATTACAAACCCTCTGCCGCATTTACCAGGATAATGCTCCCCGCTTGGCCGCTCGCCTCTGTGACGCGGGTTCCCTGACTCCCCAAGTTGAAGATCTCTTCCAATACACGCGATCGCGTCCCTATCCCGCCATCTCCGTCATTATCCCCGCCTACAACGCCCAAGACACCATTGGCGAAACCCTAGAATCGGTTTTAGCTCAAACCTGGACAGACTTGGAAATCATCGTCATCGACGACGGTTCGACGGATAACACCGTCGCCGCTGTCAAGGCGATCGACGACCCTCGCCTCAAACTCTTCTCCTACCCCAATGCGGGCCAGGGAGAAAGTCGTAATCGCGGCGCCTGTCACGCCATCGGAGAGTTTTTCGCCTTCTTAGATTCCGATGACCTTTGGACCCCTGATAAACTTGAATCCCAATATCGCGCCATTGTTGAGTGGCAGCCTCCCGCCAATGCTGAATCCCTCTATCAGACCCGTCAGCCGGCGGTGGCCTATAGTTGGGTCGATTGGATTGATATCTCGGGTCGCTTTCTGCAACGCGGCTGTGAGTACACCAGCAATGGCTATGTTTATCCTAAACTTTTGCTAAGTGATTTCATTGCTGGCGGTTCCAATGCGATGATGTGGCGAGGTGCATTTTATCAAGTTCGGGGGTTTAATCCTGATTTTCCTCCCGCCGAAGATCGAGATATGTGGTTGCGGCTGGCGGAGAAGTTTCATTTTGTGGCCGTGGAGAAGCCTCAGTTGCGCTATCGACAAGTTCCTACTTCCCAATCGGCGAATGTTGTGCGCATGGAGCGATCGCAGTTGCGAGTGTTAGACGCCGCCTTTGAGCGCGCGCCTCAGGTTCCCCCCTTTGCCCAAAACCCAGAGCGTTTGCCGGCCTATCGCGCCCAAACCTACGCCAACTCCTATAAGTATCTCACGTTCAAGGCCTTAGAGGGCGACCCAAAACCGCAACAAGGCCGTTTAGCGATACGACTGTTTTGGACAGTGCTACAGTATGAACCCCAACTCTGGCAAGAACGCCGTTTTGTCATTAAACTCTGGTTGCGGATTCTGATCACCGCTTTCTGTCCCCAAACTTGGACTCAAGCCGTGTTACAACGATTTCCCACCTTCCCCCGGTTACATGGAGATTTGCTGGGATATACCAAAATGGATGTTCCAGTTGATGCGTTTTCGGATGCTTAACAGCCACCTCAACACTCCAACCTGCTCAACCTAGACCGTTTAACCATGAAAGCTCAAATCAAATCACAATTACGACGGGGTCGGACGTGGTTAACCGTTCGTCCACTGCACGTTAAGTCTGTCTATTGGCGGGTTTTAACTCGGATTCAACCGCACAATCCTTGGCCTCATTATCATTTGGCAAAAGCGCAACTCCAGCAGCAAAACTGGTCTAAGGCCGAGGCATCTTTTCGTCGCTGTCTCGCCTTGGACAAAGCCATCGCCCTCGCTCACCATGAGTTAGGAGATGTGTTGCAACAACAGGGGAAATTCGAGGCGGCAGCGGGGGCGTATCGGCAGGCGATCGCCCTCAAACCCGAGTTTTCTTGGTCACATCATAACTTAGGGGATGCTCTACGACATCAACAGGATTGGCAGGGTGCAATTAGCGCCTATCAAGATGCGATACAACTCGCTCCCGACTGCTTTGAAACTCATCATAATTTAGCCAAAACCTATAGCCAGGCTAAACAATGGCAAGCCAGCGCAACAGCGTACCAGAAGGCGATTGATCTAGCATCACAATCTCAAAATCCTCCCTTTCAACTGCTTTATGACTACGCCGGGGTATTATTACGCTTAAAAGACACCTCGACGTTGAGTGAAGTTTATCTCAAAACAATCGACGTTGATCCAGAGTTTTCCTGGTTTTATCACTTTATTTTTTGGAGAACCCTCAAAGCTGAAGAGCGACTTCCAGAAGCAGAAAAAGCCTACAAAAATGCTTTAAAACAACATCCAAACAGCACAGAAGTTTATATCAATTTAGGAGAAGCTCTCAGCCATCAAGACAAAATTAGTGATGCCCTCCCGTACTATAGACAGGCATTGCAACGGCAATTAGCAAAACCTTACCCAGAATTAGCAAAGTTTTGTGAGGCTGACTCAGATAGAAGCGACCTCAAAACGAAGCCAGATTTTATAATTTTAGGGGCGCAAAAAGCAGGGACTAGCTCCCTCTATATGTACTTAACACAACATCCTAATGTGATTCCGGCGCTGCGCAAAGAAGTAGAATTTTGGTCTTGGAAATATCGACGAGGTCATGACTGGTACTTTGCTCATTTTCCACCGCTACCCGAGGGAGGAAAATTTTTAACGGGGGAAGCCTGTCCTGGATATTTGGACTTTTATGTCACACCAGAACGAATCCGGGAGTTTCTACCCCAGGTCAAATTTATCGTTCTGTTTAGAAATCCCGTAGATCGGGCTATTTCCCACTATTATCACTGGGTGCGACGACAACAGGAAACTCTACCCTTGCCCGAGGCGATCGCCGCCGCCAAACAAGAATTAGACCAACAGGGCAATGCTTGGGATTTACCCAGTAATTATCTCGCCCGAGGAATCTATGTGGAATTTGTCCAGCATTGGCTCTCGTTATTTCCCCGTGAGCAGTTCCTGTTCTTAGAAAGTGAAGCCTTTTATCAAAACCCCGCTGCGAGTCTGAAACAGGTTTATCAATTCCTAGATATCCCTGACCATCCCCTAACCGACCATCGTAAATACAATGCCGGGTCTTACCGACCCGCAGAGGCGGATATTCGTCAAGAACTCCAAGCCTTTTATGAACCTTATAATCAGGAGTTACAAACTCTGCTCAAGTGTGACTTTAGCTGGTAAGCCCGATCAGTATTGATATCACTCCCTAAAAAATCCCCGCCAAAATATCCTATGAAACTCTCCCCCTTCCTCTATCGACTCAGGGGAAACCTAAGCCTTCTCTATCATCAACTGACCTCCCCCAAGACCTCGGGGCAACCCCTCGATGAAATTGCCTTACAACTGCTGCAACAGCAAAACCAAGAAGCCGCATTAGCCGCCTTTTCTCGGGCAATTCAAGCTCAACCCAGCCAAGATTGGCTGAGCCGTTTTCAACTCTGGGCTATCCTGGAACAGCCCCATCAACCGGGTGTAGCCGCCTGGGGAGAGAGACTCGTGGACATCCTAGAAACCTTGGCCCAACAGCATCCTCAAGAGCGAACCTGTGCCTTAAACCTCGCCGAAGCCTTAACCCGCCTCGGACAGTTTGAGGCGGCCCGGCCTTGGTATCGTCGCGCCGTGGAAAACCGCCTGGCGTGCGATCGCCCCGATTTAGCCCATCTCCAGCCCCATCTCCAGCTTACTTCGACTCCATCTAGCCCCCAGTTCACCATCATCGGGGTCATGAAAGGAGGAACCACCTCTCTCTATCACTATCTCAGTCATCACCCCCAGATTGTCCCCAGCGCCCGCAAAGAAATTGACTTTTGGTCTTGGCGATATCAGCGGGGATTAGACTGGTATCTCGCCCATTTTGCCCCATTACCCGATTCAGGAACCTATATCAGCGGCGATGCCAGTCCGACCTATTTTTCCCATCAAAAGGCGCCCCAACGGCTGGCGCAAACCTATCCCCACATGAAGATCGTGGCCGTGTTACGGAACCCCGTTGACCGTACCATTTCTCACTACCACCATGCCTGTCGCGAAGGGGTTGAACAGCGGTCCCTAGGCGACGCCTTGCGATCGCACCGTCAGCAACTCGACACCAACAGCCATGACCCCAACAAACTCAACAACTACCTCGCTAGCAGCCTCTATGTTCCCCCCCTCACCCGTTGGTTCTCCTGTTTCCCCCGCCAGCAAATTCACATTATCTTTAGCGAAACCCTCTTCCAACAGCCCCAAGCGACCCTAGATCGCCTCTGTGAGTTTTTAGACATTCCCGGATACTCCCTCCCCTCCGCTAGCAACCGCAATCCCGGTCAATACCAACCCGACCCCGAGATTCGTCAAGATCTGCAAGCCTTCTTTCAACCCCATACCCGTCAGCTTCAAGAGTTACTTCAGACCCCCCTACCCGACGAACATATTAATCCCTAACCTGGCCCTCTAACCTGGCCCTCTAACCTGGC
>SIHH01000011.1 GCA_004299065.1 Phormidium sp. SL48-SHIP
CTTGAGACTGAGCGACTGCCGTTGGCTTGTGGTCATGGTTCGAGAATCCCTTGGTAAATCTCTTGCAGGGAAATATCGAGTGAGATCGCACTCAAAGAAATCGTCGTGTCTCGGCGATCGTACAGTCGCAACGACCATTCCTTCTCATCCCGACGCAGGAACTGTTCCACACGGGGTTCATTTTGATGAACTAATAGATATTCGCGAAACTCAGGAATCGACTGATAATAACGAAACTTGTCCCCGCGATCGCGGGCCTCAGTAGAAGGGGAGAGGACTTCGACAATCAGACAGGGATTGAGAATTTCATCGCGGCGATCGCCATTAAACCGGGGTTCTCCTACAATCACCAGAACATCAGGGTAAACCGCCTGTTGATATTGAGGAATCCAGAGGCGCATATCCCCAGCGCGAACCTGATAGGATTGGTCTTGTCGGCCCAGATTCAGGTAAGTTACCCAATTTAAGGCAATCCCATTATGCTCGTAGGTTCCACCCGTCATCGGAACCACCTCGCCATCACGATACTCATGACGAGTCTGGGCCATCTCTTCTCGGCGACGGTATTCATTGATAGAAACCTGAAGCGTTTGCAGGTTGGCGGTCACGATTGTGAGTCCTCAGAAGCGTCTATATCCGAGAGGCGATCGCCTTCTTGCCAAAGTCTATCCTGCAACGAGTCATCACAATGGCTATGCAGATGAATGGTGGTGGCGACGAGTTCCGCGATAATGGTGGCGCGATCGTTGTCGGAAAGGGGCGATCGTAACTGGTTTAACAAATCGAGGGTCACCTGACAGTCCTCGGCCAGTTCCTCTAGGAGGCGATCGAGGGTCATATCTTGGCTTAACTGTACTCCAGTAAGGATAACTCAAACGGCGTGTTCCAGTTGAAATTATACCGCAACGCTGAGAGTTCGAGAGTTCATTATCACAACGACCCCAGCCTCAAACCCTTAGGGACTGTTCAAGATGTCATGAATAGTCTCAACAAGTTTCTGCAAAAAGTCAACAGCCTCCAAGACCAACTCCTCATTAATCTCCCAGCGTGTACCAATCTCATAGGTCGGATTGATATCCGCCTCATGCGCTATCTTATTACGTCGTTCCACAATTAAACTGAGTTGCTTCTTAATCTCTTGATGAGACCGTCCCCAAGACTCGCCGACATCTTGCCATAACGGTTTATTAGAAATCAAGCGAATTGCCTCAGCAATCTTATCAGGATGCTGAAAACTCTGATAACCAAGACGTTGACGAATTTCCAATTCCAACCACAAGGTATCCCCTAGCCGATTGCTCATCGCTTGAGAAATATAAGGGAGTAACTCTCCCAGCCTATAAGGCCCTTCTAAAAATTCTTCACCTTGACTGACGCAAATTTCATCTTCCAGCCAATCCTCAATATTTAATAGAGTTAGCCGCTCCTGTTTCACCTCTCCCAATGGAACTTGAAACCGACCAAAACCAGAGCGAGAACTGTTTCGGGATGGAGGAGGTTCAGCACGTTGACCCCGATAAATTTCCAACATTTCCAACGTAACCGCTTCATGAACATAGTAATCCAATGCACTCACCGCTAACACAAGGGCAGATCTCAGAATATCTGAAAGATCTAAAACCTGAGTAGACTGTGCTTTCAGTGAATTGTGGAGTGCAATCAGATCCCGAACACGACCGAGACTAATGTGGAACTGCTCAAACGCTGACTGCATACGCCTCGGACGTTAGTTGAATCACTTTATCCGCTAAATCCGAAAACACCTGTCGGAACTCCTCCTGTTTTTTCTGGTTCTGCGTTAAGACCTTTCCCCGTTGTTTTAACTGCTCTGGTGTTAAATCATACACAGGAGTTCGATGCTTTTGAGATAGAGCAATTAAGCTGTTAAAGTTCGCAATTTTAGTTAAGCAAAAACTCTTGTCAACTTCTGCCTCTTGATATGCTATATCGGGAAGCATGATACCTTGGTTCTTAAACGCTGGGGCAATTTTCAAGGCGACATCTTCTTCGATACGAGTAATCCACTTTTCAAATGCTTGTGTCTCCTTTCCCCTGATAATTCGAAAATTCTGAACAATAATACCCAGAAATTTTAAGTTGACATCTGGGAAGGCATAGATTGCTTCTTTAAGGATAGAAAGTGAACTAGCTTTATTGGCCCAAGCAACCCATTTGGGAATAACTTTAGCTAAAGAATCAATTGCCATAACAGAAAAGAAGTCTGCCGTGGTTGGAACAATGAAAAAGTCGCTAATCATTAACAAATTTTGGTTGATAGAGCCTAAGCTAGGACTCATATCAATCAAAATATAATCTGCCTCAAACTTCTGGGCCGTTTGTTCAAACAAATAATTTAGCGCTCCCGGTATATTTCTAAGTGCTTGAACCGAACCGCTCAGCTCTTGTGCAATCCCCAGAGTTACTTCATATTCAGCAAGACCCACATGACCCGGAAGCAGAAATAAATTGTCCTGCCCTTCAACGGGGATACAGTCAACGGGTTCGATGAGTTTAGGCTGTGACTCAAAAGCAGGCGCAAGACCGGTTTTAAGATTAGACTGGGTCTGATAAATCTTGGCAATGCGATTCATGTCATTCTCAGTTTCCTCCCGCAAAACCATTCCCGTTAGATTACACTGTGGGTCGGCATCAACCAGAATAACTCGCTTTCCTTTCGACGCAAGCATCCAGCCCAAGTTGAAGGTGGTTGTGGTTTTACTAACACCACCTTTATGATTGAAAAGTGCTATTTTTTGAGCCATAGTTCATCAGTTCGTTTGAGAAAACTTGTGAATTTAAAATATAAAATTTCTCCTCGTGACTTGGCTCCAGCCGAGTCATGTCCTTGGGGAGGCTCTGCCTCCCGAGTAGGCGGCAGAGCCGCCGGAGCGCGTGTCACGGCTGGAGCCATGACACGAGGAGGAGAACAAAACTAAAGGGGCAAGCAATGCTCACCCCTTTAGTCTAGCGCTTACGCCTTCACGACAGCTTTCTCCTTCGCCTCATCCGAAGCTAAGAACTTCTCCAACTCCGTCAACGCATCCGCATCCACCTTCGTCTGCATCGGACAGAACTTCGGTCCACACATCGAGCAGAACTCCGCCGACTTGTAGATATCCGCCGGAAGCGTCTCATCATGGTATTCCCGAGCGCGTTCAGGGTCCAGAGATAACTCAAACTGCTTGTTCCAGTCGAAGTTATACCGCGCCGCCGAGAGTTCGTCATCACGATCGCGCGCACCCGGACGACGACGAGCAATATCCGCCGCATGAGCCGCAATCTTATAGGCAATCAAGCCATTGCGAACATCCTCAGCATCCGGTAACCCCAAATGTTCCTTCGGCGTCACGTAGCACAACATCGCCGTTCCATACCAACCGGCCATAGCAGCACCAATGGCAGAGGTAATATGGTCATACCCTGGCGCAATATCCGTCACCAACGGACCCAACACATAGAACGGTGCTTCGCTGCACTCTTCCATCTGTTTCTTGACGTTGAACTCAATCTGGTCCATGGGAACATGGCCCGGACCTTCGACCATCACCTGAACATCATGTTCCCAGGCGCGGCGTGTCAACTGTCCGAGGGTTTTCAACTCCGCCAGTTGCGCTTCATCACTGGCATCATGGGTACAACCCGGACGCAGAGAATCCCCTAAACTGAAGGACACATCATATTTCTTGAAGATTTCGATAATGTCATCGAAATGGGTATAGAGGGGGTTTTGCTGGTGATGATGTAACATCCAGCGGGCCAGAATACCGCCACCGCGAGAGACAATCCCCGTAATGCGATCGCGCACTAACGGCAAATGTTCAATCAAGATTCCCGCATGAATCGTCATGTAATCCACACCCTGCTGAGCGTGTTTCTCGATGATATTCAAGAAATCATCAGCGGTGAGATTTTCCACACTACCGTGGACACTCTCAAGGGCCTGATAAATAGGAACCGTGCCGATGGGAACCGGAGAGGCCTTGATAATAGCCGAGCGAATCACATCCAAGTCCCCGCCGCCAGTAGACAAGTCCATGACGGTGTCTGCACCATACTTGACCGCCAAATTGAGTTTCGCCACTTCCTCATCAATGTTAGACGAGTTGGGCGAGGCCCCAATATTGGCGTTGACCTTGCATTTCGATGCAATGCCAATGGCCATCGGTTCGAGGTTGATGTGGTTGATATTGGCCGGAATAATCATCCGTCCTCGGGCCACCTCGTCGCGGATTAACTCCTGAGGGAGATTTTCCCGCTTGGCGACATAGTCCATCTCCTCAGTAATGACTCCCTGACGAGCGTAGTGCATCTGGGATACATTACCCTGACCGCGTCGCTTAGCTACCCAGTCTGTACGCATATTGAATTTCCTCGATAAACAGCTTCCCTTCGCCGGTACTAGCCGGTCTCAGGTTCTAAGGGTGTAATCTCAGCCTGACGACTCAGGCACCCCTAGCTTGCTTAAGTGTATCGAGTCTAACATCATTGTGGGGGTGATCGAAGAGCCGCGATCGAAGCTTAAAGGTTTCTAAGGATTCTCCGCCGTCTCTGAACTCCCACAACTCCCACAACTCCCAGAAAAGGCCTCCTGCAACTCTTGGCGAAAGCGCAACATCGCCAAAAACGCCTCAACGGTTTGCCGCCAATAGGATTGAGGTTTCATCTTCGGTAACAACCTTTCCCGGAACTCCGCCTCTAAGTGAGGATTCATCCAAGTGGCGAATTGGCGAAAGGTTGCCCGCACTGCCCAATCATATTTATCCTGACTGGCGAGAATATCCTGGCAAAATCGCTGAAAAATTGCCCGAGAAAAGCCATCACTCCAGTCCCACTCACAGATCTGTAAGCGGCTTAAACTGGGGTGACGCTTACTCATCGTCTGCGGGTGGGCCTGGAGATGTGCGAGAATCCAGGCTTCGCGTTCCTCTTGGGGGAGACGGCCCAACAGACGGCGATCGCGCCCCTGAACCTCCTCCAATCGTCCCGGAATCGGCCACCGCAACAACCGCCGCCCCCACTCCACATCCCCATAACCCATCGCCGCGACAGCCCAACCCTCCAGCAACAGATCCTTGAGGGGATGATCTGCCGCCATCTGCAACCAGTCATCAATCTCGTCTCCTTGCGCCCAAACCCGAGGCGGAACTCGGGCCAACTGTTGCAAAAACCACCAATGGGGCCGAGACAGCTTCGCCGGGGCCTTCTCGCGCACCCCATCTCGCCGCATCTCAGGGGTCATCGTCTCAGGAAGGGTGACGATAATCCCCTGGGGCGATCGCCTCAACCGCCCAGCCACCCACCGCGTCACCCGTTGCACAAACTCAGACTCAGGCAATTGCGTCAGCAGTTGCGCCGCCATCTCCCGCACCTGCTGACTCTTATCCCCCAGCGCCTCCAGCAAAAACGGTTCATCCGCCGCCGTTAACCTCTGATGGAAGGTTTTGAGGTATTCCGTGCGATCGCCCGCTTTATGACGCGCCCAGACCTCTCTAACGCAATCCCTGGCCAGGGCAGGGTCTTGCCGGCGCATCTGCTGCAACCAAAACAAACGAGTCGGCAAATTTCCCTCGCGCCAGCCCTCTTGGGCCGTCACGCCCACCACAACTAACGCCCCATAAGCCCAATCCGGGTTTTGGGCCGCCAACCAGTAGCCGCGATCGCCCAAAACCGGCAACAGCAACGGCCGCAAGTTCCGCCCTTGTCGGCCAACCTCCAACAACGCCGGCAAAAACTGCGGTGGAACCCGCACCTGACAACGTTGCGCCCAACCCAGCCAAAGAGGCAATCGTTCGGGAACCTCCTCCCCGGCCAAAATCTCCTCTAGCCGTCGACTCGCCGCCGCCGAACAGACGGGCAACCTCTCCTCCGGCGCCACCCCTGGAGAATCCTCAACCTCCAGCTTAGGAAACCGTCGTCCCGCCTGACGTTGTACACTGGCGATGGCCAGCCCTTGCAAAATCTGCGCTTCTAAGCTATCACCATCAATCAGAGGTTCAATCTCCTCCGACAGCGGCACAATCTCAGCCAACGGTCGTTTTCCCAACCGTTGCGTTCCCAACAAAATCGCCTTAACCAGCGCCTCCCACACCACTCAACTCACCTCCCATCAAGCCCTCCCCAGTCTACCGCAACGAACAATGGACAATTAAGAATCAACAATTAAGTTGATTGCCTCAAAAAGTGGTGCGTTCCGGCAGTTTCAGGCTTGTCGGTTTAAGCTAAACATTAAATAAAGCCGAAACCCACCCTACCCGCCTATTGCCTATTGCCTATTGCCCATTGCCTTCTCCCCCCTGTTCCCTGTTCCCTGTTCCCTGTTCCCTTCTCCTACCCATGTTCGATCGCCCTCTCGGTTCTGTCATCCAAGGTTCCCTCAGTCACGGCCTAGAAATTCGTCTGCATCCCGATGTGTCTGTCGAAGAAATGCGCGTCGGCAAATTCCTCGTCGTACAGGGAAGCCGCGCCCGCTTTTTCTGTCTCCTCACCGATGTTTCCCTCGGAACCGCCAGTCAGCGTGTTTTCGCCAACCCACCCCATCCCGAAGACGACTTCCTACAAGCGGTTCTCGCCGGAAGTGGCACCTACGGAACCTTAGAACTAACTCCCATGTTGATGTTAATGACACGGGATGCCGAGGAACTGGCCCGCGTCATGTTGCAAGCCAGCGGCCAAGCCACGAATCAAAATGGACGCAAAGGCAAAAAATCCAAAAAATTAGCCTCCTTTGAAGCCAACAGTAGCGCCGAATTAGAATTACTCCCCGTCAAAACCATTCCTAGCCACTTTTCCCAAGTTTATGAAGCCCTAGAAACGGATTTTCGCTCTGTTTTTGGTTGGGAAGATGACCCGACTCGAAAAAACTTTGCGATCGGCAAACCCCTTGATATGGATGTTCCCGTCTGCATCGACCTTGATCGCTTCGTCGAACGCAGTAACGGCGTATTTGGCAAATCAGGAACCGGAAAATCCTTTTTAACCCGCCTACTTCTCTCAGGAGTCATCCGCAAAGATGCCGCCGTCAACCTGATTTTTGATATGCACTCCGAGTACGGCTGGGAAGCCCAATGTGAAGGCAAAAATATCAATACCGTCAAAGGCTTGCGGCAACTGTTTCCCGGCAAAGTGGAAATGTACACCCTCGACCCCGAATCCACCCGACGGCGCGGCATTCGCGATGCCCAAGAATTGTATTTAAGCTATGACCAAATTGAAGTTGAAGACATTAGCTTAGTCCAACGAGAATTAAATCTCTCCGAAGCCGCAATTGAAAATGCCATCATTCTCCGCAACGAGTTTGGCAGAACCTGGATCACAGAATTATTGGCGATGGAAAATGAGCATATCCAGGTTTTTTGTGAAGAACGACGGGGCAACAAATCCTCAATCATGGCCTTGCAGCGCAAGTTGATGCGCCTGGACGAATTGAAATATATCCGCAACACTTGTCCCCAGAATTATGTCAATCAAATCCTCAATACTCTGAAAGCGGGCAAACACGTTGTCATTGAATTTGGCTCTCAGAGTAATATGTTGTCCTATATGTTAGCAACCAACGTCATTACTCGCCGCATTCACCAACATTATGTCAACCAATCCGAGCAGTATTTACAGAGTAAGAATCCCCTTGACAAACCGCGCCAATTAGTCATCACCATTGAAGAAGCCCACCGCTTTTTAGATACCGCCTCCGTGCGCAGTACCATTTTCGGAACCATCGCCCGAGAAATGCGCAAGTATTTTGTCACCTTGTTAGTGGTTGATCAGCGTCCCTCGGGCATTGATAATGAAGTGATGTCTCAGGTAGGAACTCGGATTACGGCCCTGTTGAATGATGACAAAGATATTGATGCGATTTTTACCGGGGTATCGGGGGGACAGAATTTGCGATCGGTGTTAGCGAAGTTAGACTCAAAGCAGCAAGCCTTAATTTTGGGCCATGCGGTTCCCATGCCTGTGGTGGTTCAGACTCGTCCCTATGACCAAACCTTCTATACTGAGGTAGGAGATTTAGATTTAGATGACCTGTCCGACGACCATGTGGCGGAAATTTCCGAAGCCGCCAAGTTAGATTTGGGATTTTAGAGATTTAACATTAGGAAATTTTGGGGAGGTTCGGGTGATGAGTCCTTCACTAGACCAATTATTACAGCAAGCTGAGCAACTTACTCCTGAGGAGCGTTTAGAGTTAATTCGGCAAATTGCACAGGGGTTAAAAACGTCTGATACGGCTGTCAAGGCTAAACCTCGATGGAGCGATTTAAAAGGAATGGCTCCCTATCCAATGATGGGAGAAGATGCTCAAGAATGGGTTTCACGCACTCGGCGGGAAGGGGATGACCATCGAAGCCAGATGTGGCGAGGTGGATGATGAAAATAGAAACAGCCTTGGCGGGTGTATCTCGGTTGTTTTTGGATACGGCTCCTGTCATTTACTTTGTAGAACGGAATCCTCTTTTTGTCGATAGAGTCGATCCAATATTTGAGCGATTCGAGTCTGAGATTACACCAGTGGTGGGATCAGTGACGGTTGCCGAATGTTTAGTGGGTGCATTGCAGATGAGCTTAACGGATTTAGAACAAGCTTATGTAGCTATTTTTAAAAGCGATGATGTACTGTTTGTGGAGAATACCCTGACAATCTCTCAGGACGCAGCACGGATTAGAGTTCAATATAATCTACGACTTCCCGATGCCTTGCAAATTGCCGCCGCGATGGATGCTGGCTGTCAGGCATTTCTGACAAATGATGCTCAGCTAAAGCGGATAGCTGAGTTAAATATTTTGCTAGTTAGCGAGTTGGAGGTTTGAGGAAATGCAGTAGAGTATGGCTAATAGCCACCAGTCTATTCCTCTTTTGATGCGTTTACCCTGCCTATTTTTACAAATGCCCAGGCTTGAAAATGTTTTTGATTTGCGTTTATATCGGCATTTTGGGGTCAGGTACAAATATAGGAGTTTAATTCATGGTGAAAATCTCAACACAACTCAGCTTAGAGGAATTTCTAAAACAACCGGAAACCAAACCCGCCTGTGAGTTTATCGCCGGGGAGATTCTGCAAAAACCCATGCCGAAAGGACGACACAGCCGCTTGCAGGGAAAGCTTTGTCAGGAAATCAACCAACTGACGGAAGCTGCCAAAATTGCCTACGCCTTCCCGGAACTGCGCTGTAGCTTTGCAAATCGCTCCCTAGTTCCTGATGTGGCCGTATTTCTCTGGAATGAGATCCCCTTGCTAGCCAATGGAGAGGTTCCCGACCGATTTGATATCCCCCCCAGTTGGGTCATTGAGATTCTTTCCCCGGAACAACGACCGAATCGGGTAATTGGCAATCTGTTACATTGCCTAGAACATGGTAGTCAGTTAGGCTGGTTTATAGACCCCGATGATGCCAGTATTTTGGTCTTCCTCCCCGACTCTCGGCCGATTTTGAGGCAACATCAGGACTCGTTACCCACATTAGAGGCGATTCCCTTAAGCTTAACCGCCGCTGAGGTGTTTGGTTGGCTGAGAATGGGACGTTAACCTTAAAGAGTTAATAATAGAGTGATGATGAACAACTTAAAACGCCTTTTCGGACTCGGTTTACTACTGGGACTCATTTGGACCCTCAGTAGTCCGATCGCCCTCGCAGAACCCCAGCCACCCGCCACGCCAACCATCCAACTCGCCAAAAGCACCTCGGACCGCAAACCCCCTCACGTCCCCGTGCGATCGCCCAAATCCGGGAGTTGCCAATGTCCCTACGACACCGACAAAGCCGGCCGGTCCTGTGGTAAACGATCCGCCTATTCCCGGCCCGGTGGCGAGAGTCCCCGCTGCTATAAAGACGATTAAACCTGCGCCGTCTCCTGAGAATCCTGAGTTTCCACCGACTCCGGCCCCTCGCCACGAACCGTGTGGCTCCAAGAAATCAGTTAGAATTAAGTTCCCTGACTAATTCGTTCCATTTTTCCTTGTGAATCGGCTTAAGCTCACGATCACTCTCTACCAGCTTAGAATACCTGTTCAAAAAATCAGAGCGTGAGTCAATCAACCTAAAATAATATTGAAGAGTTGGGTAAATACCATTGACGATCAGTTCACAGCCATGTTCTTCGGAAATTTCCCGAATCAAAGGCTCGATTTCTGAAACTTCAACATTTCCAGATGAAAATATACAATATCGTTGGGGGTTGAATTTGTAAATTTTATCTCTAACAACGCGAATTATTGAAGCATCAATGGTTTTCTTATGTTTTATTTCCAAGGCTTCAATCAACTGATGATTTGACCTAAAAATCTCTATATCACCTGCCGTGTTTGATGTCCGATCTGAAGCCGTATGACTTCCTAAATCTCCCAAATAACATCCGTCATATCGTTTTAGCTCCTTCATTAATATAGAAAACATAGAATAAAAGGATAGCACAGGAAGCTTAGAAGCTCCCCGTACTTTATAGGTACTCTCGAAATGTTCTTTGAGAATATCTATAATCTGCGATATCTTAATAGATTCTGGATTTTGAATTGGCTGGATTGCTATCGGCTCGTTTTCTTGTATGACTTTTTTGAGTAGTATAACTAATATAGTCTCAGCCTCTTCGGGATGGCGAACTTGAACATAATCAATGATTTTCAAAAAAGCTGTTTTAACATCTGAATTTCTGATATTACCCCGATAGTTGACTGTGTACGGCTGAGGTTGTTCTAAAGAGCGAGTTAACCAACCTGTTTCTGACATGGCTGGCAAACCTAATTTTTTTAAGGTTGGAGTAATATACTTAGTATCAATTGTTCTTCCTGAAAATCCATTCTTTAATTGCTCTTGATGGTAACGAATATCCTGTTTTTTGTGCAACATCTTATGAATCAACAACGTCACTAAAACGGTATACACACCGATGTGGCTAAGGACATTTCCAGCAATCGTTTGAATATACTTGATAATTTCCCTAGGCAACTTCGCTTGTAGTTGTTCAATACGCTTTTCTGACGCAAATAAGGATTTATCGTAAATTTCTTGAAGTTTGTCCCGATGATTTTTCTTTACCATAATCCAGGAATAGTTAGCTGTACTGGAGTTGAATCTTTAAACCGGTGTTTAAAAATGTAAGGAGTTGATGAACCTTGAAATAAATCTTGATTAACAACCGCTTTGAGCAACTTATAAATAACTGTGGTGGCTACAGAATTTCCAATCTGTTTATAAGCATCACCTAAGTTCTTAGTTCGCCTAAACTCTTCAGGAAATCCCATAATCCTATAACATTCGTTAACGGTCAATTTTCTAACTTGATCCTGGTTGGGTAAATAAATAAAAAAACGCCCTGATGATTCCTGAGACGGTAACGTCGGATGAACCCCATTCACAGAGTAAATTCGGTTGGGTTGACGGTGAACTCGCGAGAGATGTTCCGTATTCGGACGAACTCCTGTTTTCCAAATGCTTTTGTTCCGATAACCCACAAAAATCAAGCCTGACTCTTGTTGCTTCGGATTGTCAATCAATGTATATTCTGAGGGATCTAAATACTCAAATTCACCCTCCTCATCTAAGAAGTCTATCAGTTTGGGTGTTGGAAACGTAGTTTTTACTTGACTAAAGTCAAAAGGCTTATGCTTAGATGCAACAATAAACAGTCGCTCACGGTTTTGAGGAAGTCCAAAGTTTTTAGCATTCAGGACTTGATACTCTACAAAGTAATTTAAGCTTTTTAAGGCATTTAGGATAACTCGAAAAGTAGCCCCTTTATCAAGGTGTAGTAAATGTTTTACATTTTCAAGAATGACAACATCAGGACGTTTTTTTCGGATTAATTCGCAAATATAGAAAAATATGGTTCCTCGCTTATCCGAAAATCCCTGACGCTTTCCACAGATACTAAAAGGTTGACAAGGGAAGCCTGCTGTGACTAAATGAACATCGGGAAGTTTTGAAAAGTTGACTTCAGAAATATCTACATAAGGTTCTTCGCCAAAGTTTTCTTGGTAAACCTTACGACAGGCTGAGTTAATTTCACAGGAATATAGACAGTCAAAACCGGCGCGTTCTAGGGCAAGTCTAAAACCGCCAATTCCAGAAAAAATATCAGCACAAGTCCAAGATGTCATCGTCCCCGAATTTGGATGAGGTATGAATAAAATCATGCTATCACACCCTGACCAGAGCTTACTTTAATTAGGGTACTGTCTAGCAGAGAGTACCCTAATTAACAAGCGCCTAGAACGAGAAAAGACCGACGAAACAAGACCCTCAAACCTGCGCCGTCTCCTGAGAATCCCGAGTTTCCACCGACTCGGGTCCCTCGCCACGAACCGCGCGGAACATCCCAAACCGACATAACCCGGCCCCAAACGCCAACCGCATTAACAACAGCGTCGGCACTTCTCGCACTGACTTGAGAAACCCAGACACCCCGAACTGCATCCAACCCTGGGGCCGGACAATCCCCTCGCGAATCGAATCAATCCAGGAGGGGAGGGTTTCTTGCGTCCAATCCGCCGTCACTACCTCACCCTCAACAAATCCCGTCTCTTGCAACAACTCCGCAAACCCTTCAATACTCGAAAACGCCGGATGAGACCATTGATCTAATAATTGTCGCATCACCGGACGTTCCCAGAAATTTAAGGGAACTTGGCGGTCATCTCGCTGATTCCAATCCGCCATCACCAAGACTCCCCCCGGCTTCACCACCCGCATCAATTCGCGGGCAAACACCGCCTTATCGGGCATATGTGGCCCCGCTTCAATGGACCACACCACATCAAAACTGCCATCGGGAAACGAGAGATTCATAGCATCATCCACCGCAAACCGGGCATCTACCCCTTCCGGCGTTAACTCCCCGGCCCGTTGCACCTGTTGGGGGCTGATGGTAATCCCCGTCACGGAAAAGCCGTAGTCTTGGGCGAGAATGCGGCTACTGCCGCCAATCCCACAACCCACATCTAACACGGTCGTTCCAGGGGGTAGCTTGTCTAAACCGCCCCAGCGGACCATCTCATGGACAAAATCCGACTTGGCTTGTAGGAAGTCTTTAGACTCCGGCGGGGAACCGTAATGGCCCAGATGGATATGTTCGCCCCAGTAGTATTCCAGGATGCCGTCTTGGGTCCATTCGTCGTAGGCGTTGGCGACGGTATCGGAGGATTGGTATTTGCGGGCGGCGTTGAAATAGGCAATCAAGCCGATCGCCGCGATCGCAACTAGGACTAAGATCAAGGTCGGCGTCATAGCAATTTAGATAGCAGTTTAGAACGAAATCGTCAGATATTGGTTCTGAAATTTAGCGCCTTTAACGGGTTTTCCTTGCAAGGCTGGGGGAAGATAGATGTTATGCCGTTGTTCTCCGGCTTCGACGGTCACTTCCGGCCCCGACTGGATCAGTTTGACGTCTTGTTTACTAAATCCCGGCAAGAACAGACGCACCGATTGGGCGGCGCTATCGACGTCCATGGGTTTAGGGGCGCTGGCAATTTGACGGCTGAAGTTGGGCAAGGCCTCCATCAGCGGCTGCCAATCGTCCCCAGATTTGGCGGGAATGGTGGTCACGGGGAGGGGGTCAAACTCATCACCGATCGCCCCGCCATTGCCCCGATTCACCAGCACTCCGCCCACAGTTAAGCCAATTTGTTGCGCTTCTCCCCAACGGTATTTAGCGACGGCCAGGGAAGCAGCGTCATCTCCGCTAACCAGATAGGCGGCGATATGAGTGGCATCGCTGAGGGCCGATTTGCCTTCATTGAGAAATTCGTCAATGCGATCGCCACTAAACTCAGTCCGACTCCAGTCTACATTCAAGACCGCCCCGCTCATCGGTTGCCAAAAAGGAGATAAGGCCCGCACAATATCCGAACCCTCCAGAACTTGCTTGAAACGGCGCAGATACCAGCCACCAATTTCAGCGATTCCTAACATTCTCAGAGTTTCGCGATCGCCGGTTCCATCATAGACAATCAGATCATACTCACCACTGCGATCATAATCCCGCACCGCACTGAGAGCGAAGGCAGCATCCATCCCTGGCAACACCGCCAACTCCTGGCCATAGACTTCCTTAAAAAAGGGAGTTTTCAGATATTGGGCTTCGAGTTTTTTCACCTGTTCCCACCCCTGTTCTAAAAGATAGGGGGTATTGAACTGCACCACCTTGAGATTAGCGGCGATGTCTGTCGGTTCCGGGGGAGTGGGCAACCCTAACAGCAGGGACAATTCCGGCCCCGATCCCTGACTCGCCAAGAGAACCCGTTTCCCTTGACTGGCCTGTTGCTTAGCGGTGGCGATCGCCAATGTGGTGCGCCCTATACCACCTTTTCCTAAAAATGTCAATATCTGGGTCATTGAACCATGGACAATCAAAAATGGACAATGAATACTACAAGAACAACGAAATAATCGTCGTTTGAAGCTTTTAATACGTCTTACTTCATCTGGCAATTATCAGAAATTCAGAGTGGGAGAGTGACCCAGTCGGGATCTCCCACCCTGGGGGAGTGCCGAGTTAAGCCAGCAGTTCCAGTTCGTCTTCAAAGAACCAGGTGGAAAAGCCACCTTCAAACTGAACCACAGCCCCGATACCGCTACCATCAACCATCTTGTAATCGGAAATGGTACCGACGGGGTTTTGCTTAATTTTGCTGACCACATCATCGGAGACGCGATCGCGAATACGGCGGACTTTAACTTTTTGACCTACTTCCATCTCAAGCTGAATCACAGTGTTTGGCTTAGACCACCCACTCAGTGTATCAGGGTTTCGTCAGTGCGTTTCCCACTCAAGCCGATTCAGAATAGTCGGCAAGGGCCAACACATAGATAGCATGGGCCACCAAAACCGCCCCCCAGGTTCCCGTCATTGGGATTAACCAGGGAGCATCCCATCGGTAGAGAATGGCAAAAAACCAAGCCCCCGAGTTGATCGCCGAGAAGAGGGCCAGATGGAAGGCTAAGTTAATGCGATCGCCCAACCGGCGATACTCAGGATCATTGCGATCAGGTTTTCGAGACCATTTAGGAGGCATACAATTAAAACAACCGGGTCAAACAACCGGGCTCAAGGACCAATCAATAGGTCAAGTGTAGTTAACAATCTGCCCGAATTCTAGGGACACCCAGTCAACCAAGCCCGAACTTTGCTGATACAATAAAAAACACAGTGGGGGGGGTGTCACCCCTCACCCCATAAACCATTAACTTGTCCAACCCTATCAACAAGGAACAGATGCGTCCAGCCGCCCGAGTTCCTTGTCCCAGAACCCATCATGTCATCTGTACCGGCTCAATCGTGGGATACCCTAGGAACTGTAGCTCGGTCAACAGACGTTGATCGTCCCATGTACAACCGCCCCAACGTTGTGAAAAGCATCATTGCCGCTGTTGAGCGTGACGACTCCCAAACCTGGGACAGTTCCGCCCAGGAATTTCCCCCCTGCGTCCGCCTCGACTTCGAGGGACTAACCCGCTTCGAGGTCGTCTGCGACCAGTATAAACGTTGGGGCGTTCGCTTCGACAATGCCATCGCCGTCACCCCATCCAATCCAGCCTATCCCACCCATTCCGGCGATATCGTCCTCATGGCGGCCCCCAAAAGTGGCTTTCTCGAACTCACCTTCGAGCGGCCCGTGCAATTCGTCTCCGGGTACGTCACCAGTTCTCGCTTTACCGCCATGTCCGCCTACAACCACCTCGGACAAACCATCACTCGGGGCGAACTCCCGGCCGCGAACCTGGCCAACTCCAACTCCGGCGTCGAACCCAACCAACAACTCATCGTGCGATCGCCCGACATTCACCGCGTCACCTTCTACGCCTTTGACGGTGAACTCGTCGTCGATGACATCAGTTTCGGATATTAATTTCAGATGAATTTCAGATTGATTTCAGACATTATTACAGACCCCCTCCCCCACATCCAATAACCCACATCAAACTGAGGCCAACAGGTCCCCCTGAATGTGATAAATTGGTCACAACTTGCATTCATGCACCCGTCCCAGCGACATCAGTACCGATATCAGTACCGACCTAAGTACCGTGGCTTCAGCTTCTCATCCCCAATCTCGCTTCAAAGCCCCCAGAGCCGCCTTTCGCCGCTCTCGTAAGTTCCCGTTGCCCTCAGGCCTCAAACGACCCCGCCTGCAACGGGAAACCCTGGCTTGGGGAACCGCTGCGGCCCTTGGCGGGACCATGCTCGTGTGGAACTGGAAACTCTTTCTGGCCACCGGAACCGGCATGAGTGCCACCCTCGGAGTCTATCTCCTCGTGCAGTCCAACTGGCGACTGCGTTGGGCCGACCTTCGCCGCTGGTTCTCCGGGTCCCAACGGCCCATCGTCCTAGCCGCCGTCACCGGAGGACTGACCACCGTCTCGACCTACATGGCCACCGCCATCTGGGTCACCTCCGACAATCACTGGATGGCCAGCGGCTTTATCCTCGAAGGACTCGCCACCCTAGCCATCTTAGGATTACTCGCCTGGCAAACCCTCCATCGAGTGTTAGGACGAGATCACGTCGATCTCAACGGAATGCTGAGCCAACTGAGCCAAGATGACCCCCTCAAACAAGTCATGGCCCTGCGTCAACTCGAACGGTGGATTCTTGGGGAACTCCTGGACGAACAAGAACAACAGACCATTCTCGATTGTTGTCGGGTCTTACTGACGCGGGATCTCGATCCCGTGGTTCGGGAGGCGGCCTTAGCCTTGCTGGCCAGTCAATCGACCCAAGAGTCCTTAACCCTCGTTTCGCCAGGACTCAACCTCAGAGTTGCCCGCAAAACCGCGAAACAGCGGCAAGCCTAAGCGGTAATGGTGGCCACCTCGATGGCCACCGTTGCCTTAACCGTTCCCTTAATTAAGGGGTTTGACACATTGAGCGGCCTGAATCCAACTCACCACATCGCCACGAGAGGGACAAACCGTCGTCTGGCGTGTCGCCGAGACACAGAGGCGCATCAACTGAGGATAAAACCGTTGAATCTGAGTTTGTCCGAGTTGTTGGGGAGAGACCACACCACAGTGCAGCACTAACCCACAATACTGATATCCCACCCCAGGAATCCGCGCTAAATCAGCTAAAACCGCCCATTTCTTAACATGATGGGCGGAAATTTTCAGTTTCGCGGCCAAATCTTCCACACCCTGGGGTTTACGAGTTTGATTCAGGAGTTGATACGTCGTTTTAATCCCACAAGACCCAAGGCGATCGCAGTCAGCGGCCTTGAGTCCCGGAATTTTGGCGATCGCCCAGTTTCCAGACGACGGTGAATCGGTTGACCTCATATGAACCATAACGCTAAACGTAAACAATATCGGTCTCGGCGGGTTTCGACGCGAACAACTCACGCCAAATATAGATAAAATGGGACTGTTTCGGGGACAATGGCTGAGACGATTCGATTAAGTGTCAAATGTACCGAAAGGCGATCGCACCATTCCATCCCTAGGGACTCTATCCTTTTCCCTGGCGATCGACTTATCCTTTAGTGTACACCACCCCAGGGGGCAGAGTGAGCAACGATGACGAAATCTCTAAGCAAAACCGGCGATCTGAGTCATCCTTAAACCCCAGACCCTAGTCCCCTAACCAATAACAGAAACTGAACCTCTATTAAACTTGCGTATTAACGGGTCTAGCCAACACTCTCAGCACAGCCTATCCCAACATCAGCATGAGACCACAGACCCAAACCATCACCCCTAAACTTGAGGATTGATAAACTCTTATGGTCAACCAACCTAGTCATTCCGGCAATTCCAGTTCCTCCAAAAACGCCAAATCTAGCAGCCATCGACAACCGCCTCCCCCACCCCCCCAACGGCGAGTCGCCAGCCAAGCCAAACCCCCAACATTTGACACCTCCATTGAAAAACTGGTGGTGACCGCCCTAGACAAAAAAGCCTCTGATATTCACATTCGCGTGGCTCATAAACCCCGCGTGCGCATTCGCGGCGAAATGGTTGAACTCAGTCAAGAAATGCTCACCACCGCCGAAATTTTCGATCAATATCTGCGAGAGATCATCCCCGCCGCCCAACGAAAACAATTTCGAGCCGAAAAAGAACTCGATACCGCCATCTTTTACCCCAATCTCGTGCGCTGTCGAGTCAACTGTTTCGACAGCCTCTCCGGAGGCGCCATGGTGCTGCGACTCATTAGCTTAGAAATTCCCAGCATCGACAGTTTACGACTTCCTCAAGTCATCAAAAAAATCGTCCAAGCCCCCCAAGGACTCGTCCTAATTACCGGACCAACAGGTTCCGGAAAATCCACCACCATGGCCGCCGCCATCCAACATCTCAATCAGAACTTTGCCAAACATATCGTCACCATCGAAGATCCCATCGAATTTGTCCACAACTCACAAAAAAGCCTAATTAGCCAGCGAGAAGTCGGCTTACATACCCACGAATTTCACCAAGCCTTGCGAGCCGTACTGCGCGAAGATCCCGACGTCATTTTGATTGGGGAAATGCGCGATCGCATCACCATCAACACCGCCCTGCAAGCCGCCCAAACCGGACACCTCGTCATGGGAACCCTGCACACCCGCAACGCCATCGACTCCGTCAACCGCCTCGTCAACCTCTACCCTCCCGACGAACAGTCCATCGTGCGCCTGCAACTCGCCGAATCCCTCGTCGCCGTCATCGCCCAACAACTCCTACCCACAACCGATCGCCAACGAGTCGCCGTCCATGACATTCTCATCAACACCCCCGCCATGAAAGATTACCTGATCCGGGGTGAAGAAGACGAAGCCTTCCACCTCATGAAAACCGACCAAATCGAAGGAATGCAAGTCCTCAACCAAGCCCTCTATCGCGAAATTCTCGATGGACGCATTACCATTGAAGATGCCCATCAAATCTCTCCCGATCCAGGAGAACTCGAACGGCTCATGCGTACCGGAGGCTACGATGCGTCCTCCTCCCCACGGGAATGGCAAGGATAAAACGGTCATACCATTGTCATCAGGGTGTCCTTACAATTATGACAAATTCCCAATTATCGGAGATTGACTCACACATCATGTCTGTTAAAAATGCCGAACAATTTTTAAAAGATGCACTTCACAATCCAGAATTAAGAGCTGCATTCGAGGACGCGAAAACGCCCCAAGACTTCTTCCAAATTAGCGAAAGCCTGGGCTATGACTTCTCCAGCCAAGATCTAGAAACCGTCATCTCCCAACATAGTCAGGGCGTCCAAATCCGGCGGCGAACCGGAATTTGGCATTGGTTGCGAACCGTCAACTGGATCGATCGCCAAGAAGCCCAATCCCAATCCACCCCCTAGGAGTTGACACTCTCCTCGCTAACCCATCCACCGACTCCCGCTCCAGCCCGAGAGCGCGGATCACCTGATCACCCGAACCTTATTCCTGCTCTTCCCCCGAAACGACTCAAACAGGATAATCTCGTTGTTAACCGTTCCATGTTATTGAGGTGAATTGACCCGTGGCGACTTGTTTTTCTCCCAGTTCAGCCCCAGTCTGGCTCCAGATCGTCCTCACAACCAGCCTAATCGGGCTTAACCTCAACCCGAATCCCAGCCAAGCTCAAACCCTTATTCCCGCCAATGACGGAACCGGAACCCAAATCATCCGCGACGGCGATCGCCACGACATCGATGGCGGGAGCCTCTCAGGAGACGGACAAAACCTCTTCCATAGCTTCGATCGCTTCGACCTCAACAGTGGAGAAACCGCCAACTTTCTCACCTCCCCCGAAATCCAAAACGTTCTCGGACGCATTGGCGGTGAAACCTCCCAAATCAACGGACTCCTGCAACTCACCGGAAGTCGCGCCAACCTCTACCTCCTCAACCCCGCCGGGATTCTCTTCGGCGCAAACGCTCAGCTCAATCTGCCCAGCTCCTTATTCGCCACCTCCGCCGCCGCCGTGACCTTCAACAACGGCATCTTTAACCTCCTCGATACCCCCGACTATCAGACCCTCACCGGCGCTCCCACCGGCTTTCAATTCAACGGTGGCGGGGCCATGACCAGCCTCGCCCCCCTACAAGTCCCCGATACCCTGGCCCTGCTCGGAGGAGAGGTCAACGCCAGCGGCGATCTCAGCGCCGGACAAGTGCTAATTCAAGCGATTCCCGGAGAAGCCACCCTCCGCATCAGCCAACCAGGATTTGTCCTCAGCCTCGACCTCTCCGGGACCCCCGAGAGCCTCACCGACTTCCCAGAACTCCTGACTGGCTCCGATCGCGAGGGAGGCGAGGATCGCACCCTCGACACCTCCGGCGACGTTCCCCGCATCCAATCGGGTAATGTCAACATCGGCAACATCAACCTACAACCCCCCAGCGGCGAAAATCGTCAAGGCGTTGTCATCGACGCCGGCGGAACCCTCAGCACCGGCAACATCAACAGTTCCAGCGGCGACGGCGGCGGAGCCATCCGCTTACAGTCAGACGGAACTCTAACCACCGAGTCCCTCTTTTCGGGAGGGGGTGAGATCAGCCTCAACAGCGCCTCCGGCTCAATTCAGGCCGGCAACATCAGCGCCACCAGTGTCTCCGGTGGCGATATCAGCCTCAACGCCGCCGAAGATATCCGCACCGGTTCCCTCGATAGCGAAGGCCTAGGGGGTGCCGGGGGCAACATCAGCAGCCGCGCCGGAGGAGAGGCCGAAATCCTCTCCGTCGATGGTCGCGGGACCACCTCCGGCGGCGACCTCAACCTACGCCAATCTCGCCTACGAGTTCCCGGAACCGTGTCCTCGGGCCTGATTATCGATGAAGATCTCTCCCTGGCCACCTCAGACGGGGGAACCATCCAAGTGGAACTGACGGAATTTGGCGTTCCCTTTGAAGTGGGCAACCCGAGCGTCAGTGGCAGTTCCAGCAGTCTCAGCACCGAGAGCGATCGCCTCGATGCCCCCGCCACCTCCATTCCCGGAACCTTCAGCCAAGGCACCATTACCCTCACGTCCCCCGAAGCTCCCCCAGAGCCACCCCCCCAGCCGGAAGAGACTGAAGCCAGCGAGGAGATCGAACGGCTACAACGGATTCCCGGCCAAGAGATCGCCCAGATTGAAAGATTCGAGACCCCTCTCAACCCTGAAATTAGCTACACCAATGATTTCAGCAACTACTTAGACCTAGAGCCGACCGTTGCCGTCAGTTTAGATGACAGTCGCGCCCTGTTAACGGACATCGAAGCCGAAACCGGTCAAAAACCGGCCCTAATTTACCTACAGTTTCTCCCCAGCGTTCAACTCGATCGCAGCCAAAAGAATCTCAAACAGATCGGCTCAGGACTCTTGCAAATCGAGACAGATCCCCTCAATGATGGCTTGGAAATGCTGGTGGTTACCGCTGACGGAGAGCCAGTTCGCGTTGTTCTCAATGACGTGACGCGATCGCAAGTGATGGAAGCGGCCTTCGAGTTGCGATCGAACCTCACCAACCCTCGCCTACGCCGGAGCGATCGCTACCTTGACGCCTCACAACAACTCTACGACATCCTAATTCGTCCCCTCCAATCCACCTTCCAAGCACGAGAGGTGACCAATCTCACCTTTATCTCCGACGAAGGATTGCGCACCCTACCCCTCGGTGCCCTACATGACGGCGAACAGTTCCTCATCGAACAGTACAACATCGGCTTAATTCCCAGTTTGAGCCTCACCGATACCCGGCGTGGCAACATCCAAAACACCCAAGTCTTAGCCATGGGGGCCTCGATTTTTCCCTTTAACGACAACCTCAGCCCCCTTCCCGCCGTATCCACCGAACTCGATACCATCAGCCAACAACTCTGGCCGGGAGTCAGCTTTCTCAACGAAGACTTTACCATCGAGAACCTACGCCGCCAACGACAACAAACCCCCTTCGGCATCATCCACCTCGCCACCCACGGCGAATTTATCGATGGAGATGCCAGTAACTCCTATATCCAACTCTGGGATGAACGGCTCAACCTCAACGAAATTCGCCGCCTCAACCTCAACCGTCCCCCCGTTGAACTCCTCGTCTTAAGCGCCTGTCGCACCGCTGTGGGTAGTACTGAGGCAGAATTAGGATTTGCCGGACTGGCCGTGGCCTCAGGGGCCAAAAGCGCCCTAGGCAGCTTATGGTATGTCAGCGACGATGGAACCCTCGGCCTAATGACCGAGTTCTATACCCAACTGCGTCAGGCCCCCACCCGCTCTGAGGCCATCCGTCAAGCCCAAATTGCCCTGTTAAATGGCGATGTCCGGGTTGAAAACGGTCAACTGATTACCTCGGAATTAACCTTCCCTCTACCCGGGGAACTGGCCGAACAAATCCCCGACCGAGACTTTAGCCATCCCTACTTTTGGTCAGCCTTTAGTCTCGTCGGTAATCCTTGGTAATCGTATCCCTTCTCGACTATCCCGGGCCGGAATCGCCTTCAGGAGTCGCCATCGCCTGAGTAACCGCCGTCTGGCTGACGGTTTGATAGACCTCTTGAAAATAGCCTCGTAGCTGTTCGAGAGCGGCTGTTTGCGCTAAGGAGGCGTTTCCCGTCTGGGAGAGAACCGGAATCGGGCCGAGAACATCTAAGACGGTTTCCTGCGTCGGGGGAGGCGTAATCACCACTAACGAGGGGTCGAGAGCCTCGTCATAGGTCCAAAATTGTTCAATTCTCAGGGGAGGGGAGGACGCGACGGCCTGCGGCGGCTCCTCAGATGGCTGACTGGGAAGAGAGTCGGAGACATCGGCCCGTTTTTCGCGCAGCGCGGCGATAATCTCCTCTTTACTGCGGCCTCGCAACTGGAAGAGCAGAAAGGGATCTTCACCGAAGCGATCGCCGAGAAGATGATAGACCGCAATAATATGTTTACAGGGGTTCGCTTTATCGGGACAAGAACAGCGCGATCGCACCTCTTGCAAACTAAAGGGAAATAACCGCAAGCCATTGGCCGCAAACACATCTTCAATGTTGGTGGGCATTTCTCCGGCTAATAATTTCGCTGAATGGAGCGCCTGTTCTGATAAGGTATTCACCACATATTGCCAATCTTCATTGCTAAAGGCATCGAGCCAAATTGACAATTCATAGGGCTTATCTTCACTCCCTTGAACCGTAGCCAAAACCTTTTTATCTTCAAAGCGAATCGTTAAGACATTCCCTTGTCGTGCGTAATTTCGCCCTCGTTCTAGGCGTTTTTTGAAGCGATATTTTTGCAACAGATCGAGCCATTGCTCAACCCACCATTCCTGTTCTTGATTGCCATTTAATCGCTCTCCAGAATAGACCATAATTTTATCATTTGTTGTGTTTAACTTCTGTTTGATTCGTTTTCGTTTCCGCCCCTCGTGACTTGGCTTCAGCCAAGTCATGCCCCTGGGGAGGCTCTGCCTCCCGAGTGCAGGCGGCAGAGCCGCCCAACGTCCGTGTCATGGCTGGAGCTATGGCACGAGGAAAGGGGAAATGGCTGGAGGCATGACACGAGGAAACCCTTATCTTAACCGATGATTAAATAACAACAATCACCGGGTATACAACGAATCGCCTACCCAACAAATCCTACAACCAATTGCCGACCAAAATAAAAGGTGACCAATGGAACGGATGAGAATACTCCGGCGATCGCAACAACGTTAACTGAGCCTGACGAAGAGCCTCAGCTTTCGTCAATTGCGGTTGCTCCTGTAGAATCTGATAAAAGGTTTTCATCAACTGCGCCGTTGACAAATCCCCCACAGACCACAACGTCGCCAACGTACTTTGCGCCCCAGAGCGTACCGCAAACCCCGCCAACCCTAACGCGGCGCGATTATCTCCAGCCGCCGTTTGACAGGCACTCAGCACCAATAACTCAATCCCACTGGCCAGATTGGGATCTCGGGACTGTAACAACGCCGTCAGTTGATTCACATCCAACCGTCCATCCCAGGTGACCAAAAAGGTCTCATCGAGATCCGAACTAAACTGGCCGTGGGTTGCCAAATGCAACACCGAGAACCGGCCCCGATTAAAACTTTCTTGCAAATCCGACGTGGTGAACGTTTCATTAATCAGCACATTCGCCGATAACTGTGCCGAAATTTGTTCAACTTCCTGCTCAACCCCCGGTAGAGCCGAGAACCCCTGACGAGACGCAGATAACCCACCCATCAGAACCGTTTTCTCAGTAACCAAACCCTGCTGGGCCTGAGATAACAACCGTAAACTCGGCGCAACAGCTAAGCCGTAGCGTTCAATCAAATACCCGTCCCCATCATGCAACACCGCCATCGGTAAATTACGCAATTTGCCATCGAGAACAAAGACGAGGGTTTCGGGTTGCTGTTGACGCAGTTGTGGCTCTAGGGGGCGAATCAACCAATCATAGAGCTGTTGGGACACCGCCAAACGGCGCGACTCGGGAAAAATTGGGTTTAATAGTTGCGCCAACTCATCGAGGCTTTGATTCACCTGCTCCTGAGGAAGCGCTGTTTCGGCATAACTCAGGGGCTGGCCCGGAATCGAGAGAATCACCGCCAATCGTTGGGGCAAAATGATGGGATAGAGGGTGGCTGCATCGGCGTCAATCTCATCAATGGCCACCGGCTGGGTATCTAAACAGGCTTCCCGGAAAAAGTCATCGAGTTCCGCCAATTGCAAAGCCTCGACCACTTCCCGAGCCTGTCGTAGATTGGCTTGGGGAATTTCGGCTTGGGGGCTATCTCGCGTTAGCAGTAAATCGACTAATTCACGATAGATGGGTTCAACCTGATCCCGGAAGGAAAACTGAGCCTCGGGGTCAATACTGACGAGATCCTGGCGTAACCGTTGGATATTGACGATCGCACTGTTGTAAGCATCGATCGCCCCGGCGCGATCGTCACGCGCTCGTAAGATGCGTCCAAGCTGCCATTGCCAACGGGCTTGCAAATCCGACGCATCGAGAGCTTCACTCAAGGCCAACGCCCTTTTGGTGAGAGATTCGCTCTCGGACCATTGCTGATTTTGCTCATACAACTGTGCCAATTGTCCCATAGCATAGGCTTGCGCCCGGCGATCGCGAAGCGTACGGGAACCGTCATCGCCGAGGTTTTTTGCCTGTTCTACGGACTCGGCGAGCAATTGGGCGATGGGGTAGCGATAGGGGAGTAACGGGGCAATTTCAGCCTCTGAGGCGGCGCTCAGGAGGGGATTTAACCAAGCCTGGGCCAGATGAATGCGGGCATAGATACTGCGGCGACTTGCGGGTAAGTCTTGCAAGTCTGCTTGCAGGGAGGGGAATTGGTCCTGAAATTGAGCGATCGCCTCAGGGGTAGCGGTTTCGAGAAGCAGATGCCAACGATTGATTTGGGCCTCAATCCGAGTTAAAGGAGTCTCAGACCTCGCAGCTTGCTCATAATAGGAGAGAGCTTGCGCCACCTCTCCCCGCTGCCGAGCGACATTGCCTAAGGCCGTGAAAATGGGGCTGTGATCGAAGTCCTCGGCCAGCGAGTCAGCGGTGGTTAGACTCTCGCGAAGCACCTGATCGGCTTCGTTGCTGTTTCCCAGGGCAAGTAAGCTATTGCCTAAGTTCAGCAGGCCAATGACCTTAATCTCGGAATTGGGGAAGCTTTGGAGGTGATCCAAGGCCTGATCGAGTTGCCGCCGCGATCGCCGATGATGGCCCAACAATTGTAAGCCCTGAGCGCGGGAGACTTGAGTGGCCAAAACCCCTAAATCATCCTCGGCTTGAGCATACCAATCGGCGGCCTGTTCCCAAGCCTCAATGGCAGCTTCCCCTTGTCCTTGGTGATAATGAAGCGTTGCCAGACTATTAAACATACGACCATAGACATGAGCGGCCCGAGGATCATCCGCTGCATCCTCTAGGCTGGCTTGGGCCTGATTTAAGCGCGATTGAGCGATCTGCCATTGGCCGAGATCCCCCGCCGCTGTTGCCAAATAGGTGTGAGCCAGAGCTTGCTGTACTGGGACTTGCAGCCGTTGCGAGAGTTGGAGCGCTTCCTCCCAGGCGGCGATGGCCGCCTCAATCTGTCCCGCCTCATAGCGATCGCGCCCCAAGTCCATCCAGGTGGCAATGGAGGAATCAGAGACATCAGACTCAGAAACAGGAGACGGGGACTGAGCCAGACTCGGGTGAGGCAAACTTGAGAGAATCACCACAAGACTACAGGCGATCGCCCCCATTAACAGGTGACGAACCATTCGTTGAGAACCAATCATGAGGGTATTAAAGACGATTAAATTGGACTTCAATGAGACGATTTACGGAACCATCGCGGCGTTGAGCCTGCACCCGAGTTAAGCCAACGCCCGCCGTGACTCAAACAACAGTCAATCCAGCATAGCCGAAGTTCGATCGCGATCGCCCTGAGAATACCCTGACGGAAACTCTCCAGAACATCCGGAACAATGTTGAACCCTCAACCGTCGGGAACGGCCAGACCTTGCCGTCAACAGCCGTCATTCGCGGCGATTTAAGAAACAGGGAATCCCATTCTCGCGTTTTATCGGCAATTTTCAGGGAACGACTGGGCTATTTTTCTTAAGATCTTGCCCCCGCACAATCACTGATCCCGTCCCCATCATCTAGGGGAATTTACGGATAGGAATTCGTGATTCTACGGCACTACAATAAAGCCAGACATTACTTCTACCTTGCCATCATGGTCTGCGATTTACCCGGTGTAAACACCCTCCTTAGGGCGTTTACAGATATCCATACCGCCACGAAAACCGGAAAACTTAGCTTAACTCTTCAAGGAGAACAGTGGCATTACTACTTTCTCGACGGCCGCTTTCTCTTTGCCTCAGGCGGCCCCCATCGGGTGCGTCGTTGGCAACGGGCCTTAAATCGTCACTGTCCCCATTGGCGCATCGACATCCAGGGCGGAATCCCCAAGGGATTATGGGAATATCAACTTCTCCATCGTGCCGTATCGAGTGGTTCCCTCGAAGTCAGCACCGGCAAAGCCATTTTAGCCGCGATCGCCGCTGAAGTCCTCTTTACCAGCCTGCGGCCGACGGACATCACCTGTCAATGGACGCCCTCTCATCACCCCCCCCAGCATGAATCGCGACTGGCCTTATCCCCCAAAGAATTTCGGCGTTTATTTGACTCCGTTTTGGGGCTATGGCAACAATGGCAAGGATTGGGCTTAACCTACATTAGCCCCGATCACGCCGCCCTCTGGACGGGCAAAACTAGGGATTCTAAACACGCCTTAACCACCCGCTCGGCCCGGACCTTTTTTAACGGACAATATACCCTGTGGGACATTGCCCAACGGCAACGGCGATCGCTGAGTGATCTCACCCGCACCCTGCATCATTTTATCAATCAAGGAACCCTACAACTGCGAGATATCGGCGATTTACCCTCACCCATCGAACAAATGCAGATGGTGGCCGCCGCCGTCGCGCCTCCTCGTCGTACCATTGCCTATATTGACGACAGTGCCACCGCTGGGGCGTATCTGCGCCAGATTATCGAGCCACAAGGGTTTGAATTGATGTTTATTCAAAACCCATTACAAGACTTACCCCTATTATTAAAACAACAACCGGAATTAATTTTTTTAGATCTAAATATGCCCTTGATTCACGGTTGTGATTTCTGTAGCTTCTTACGCAAAACCTCTATTTTTCAGGCCACCCCCATTGTTATCCTAACCAACAGTGATGGAACCGTCGATCGCCTTCGCGCCAACATCTCTGGGGCCTCAGAATTTCTCGCTAAACCGGCCCAACGGCGGGATGTACTACAAGTCCTCGATAAATATATTCAGTCGATGCCCCTGACCTCGGCCAACGGGCAATTGTTTAACAGCCATCGCTCAACTGTCGGATGAACTGTACGATGAACTGTACGATGATCTTGATGCTAGGAGTCAGGATGTTGCCCTTATGTCTATCGAGAAGTCTATCGAGTTCAACCGCGATCGCATCATCGTCAACGCCTCGGACATGGCCGCGATCG
The DNA here is from genome assembly GCA_004299065.1 of Phormidium sp. SL48-SHIP. Taxonomy (GTDB): domain Bacteria; phylum Cyanobacteriota; class Cyanobacteriia; order Cyanobacteriales; family Geitlerinemataceae; genus Sodalinema. The sequence continues at coordinate 27,895 of SIHH01000011.1, forward strand.
AAACACGCCTCTTTGACGCCGGATTTCCCGTGGCCGCCCTCATGGAGAAAGTGGCCGGCCGCATCGCCCAATGGCTCAGCCAGTGGCTGCAACAGACCGCCAACGAGTACCCCAACCGGCCTCAGATTGGGGTACTCGTTGGCCCCGGTCATAATGGCGGCGATGCCCTCGTTGTAGCCCGAGAATTGTGGTTACAGGGCTATCCCATCTGCCTCTATCGCCCCTTAGACAAAGCCAAATCCCTCACCCAAGCCCATCTCAACTATGCCCAATCCCTGGGGATTCCCATCCTTGATACTTACGACGATCTCAAATCCTGCCATCTCATCCTCGATGGCCTATTTGGCTTTGGGCAAACTCGCCCCCTAGAGGGAGACTTAGCCCAACTGGTGACCTGGCTCAACCAACAGCCGCAACCCTGTATTAGCATTGATATTCCCTCAGGCCTGCACACCGATACCGGGGAGGTGTTAGGGGTGGCCCTGCGGGCCGAGGTGACCCTTTGTTTAGGACTCTGGAAACGGGGACTCCTTTGCGATCGCGCCCTGGAGTATGTCGGCCAAGTCCAACGCATCGATTTCGATATTCCCCAAGCTGACATCGAAGCGGTTTTAGGTCCATCTCCGGCCTGGCAACGAATCACCTCAGATTGGGCCAAACAGGCTCTCCCCCTACCTCGCGCCCAATCAACCCATAAATATCAACAGGGCCATCTGTTACTCATCGCCGGTTCAGGTCAATATGCCGGTGCTGCCATCTTAGCGGCCTTGGGAGCGCGAGCCAGTGGCGTGGGCATGGTGACTCTCGCGGTTCCTGAGTCTCTTAAACCGCTCCTCAATGCCCAACTTCCCGAAGCCTTAGTCCTCAGCTGTCCCGAAACCCCTGACGGGGCGATCGCCCAACTTCCCTCAGACATCGACCTAAGCCGCTATGATGCGATCGCCCTCGGTCCAGGCCTAACCCAAAACAGCCCCTCTTTACTCCAGCAAAGCCTTCAACATCGCGCTCCCCTCATTCTCGATGCCGATGGTCTAAATCTCCTGGCCGCCGCCTCAGACTGGCAACAGGGACAACCCGAGACGACATTTTGGCGTAACCACCCCCTCATCCTCACCCCTCATCCCGGAGAATTTCGCCGCCTCTTTCCCAACCTATCTCAGCCCTCTCCCCCTGAGGCCGCCCAACAGGCCGCCAAACAGTCCGGGGCCATCTTAGTGCTTAAAGGAGCGCGAGTGGCGATCGCCACCCCCGAGGGCCAGGTTCACATGAACCCCCACAGTACCCCCGCCCTAGCCCGAGGTGGCTCAGGAGATGTCCTAACCGGGCTAATCGGGGGGCTAGTTGCCACGGGAGCGCGTCAACAGCATCCCCTCCCATCCCTCGTCGCCGCAGCGGTCTGGTGGCACGCACAAGGGGCGTTACAGGCTCAAAAACAACGGAGTTCCCTGGGGGTGGATGCCTCGACGTTGGCTCAAACTCTTCCCGATGTTCTCGGCCGTGAACCTTAAATAAGACTCGCTAGGATAGGGGGAAATTTAATTAACCCATCAAGAGATCATGATATTTAAAGTCCTACAACGGTCTACGCTGACCCTGGTGACGCTGATGAGTCTGACGTCGAGCGGTTGGCCCCCAAGAGCTGACGATACCCAGGCCCTGATTGAACGTTGGCAAACCCTGGAAAATAGCTGGGAAGAGGACTATTCCGAGTATTTTGGCCGCTCTCTGAGCGATCGCCCTCCGGTGTTTGAGGAGATGATTGAGATATTGGCCCAACAATCGCTGGCCAATCGTCAAACCTCAGCCATTCTCTATGCGATTCCCCATGACGAGGAATTAGAACTGATTTTAGCCACCTCAAGCGGGGTGGCGGTTCAGGTTCGGGTTCCGGTGACGCAGCAGGAACTACTCGCTCAGGCCCGCGAGTTTGAACATGAACTGATTAACCCGAGACGACGTCGCAGCACCGCCTATAAGACGGTAGCCCAACAACTCTACGATTGGCTCGTCGCCCCGTTAGAGGAGCAACTTGAGGCCGAGGGGATTGAACAGATTATTTTCTCCTTAGGGGAAGGCCTACGCACCTTACCGATGGCCGCCCTTCATGATGGTGAGGGCTTTTTGATTGAACGCTATAGTTTAGGGAGGATTCCCGGCTATCTGTTGATGGACGCTGAACCGCGATCGCTGCAACCGGCCCAAGTCTTAGCCATGGGAGCCTCCCAGTTTTCCGATGCTGCCCCCTTACCCGCTGTTCCCCTGGAACTCGCCTCGATTGTGCCACGACTCTGGCAGGGCAACAGTTTCCTCAATGACGGATTTACCCTGGCCAATTTGCAACACCAACGCCAGGAAGGACACTACAGTATCATCCACCTAGCCACTCATGCTCAGTTTCAACCGGGGAACGCCGACAACTCCTATCTGACGTTCTGGGATCAACGAGTCTCCCTGAATCGCCTGGGGGAGTTAGATTGGACGAGTCCTCCAGTGGAGTTATTAGTCTTGAGTGCCTGTTCGACGGCTCGGGGCGATACCCAGGCGGAGTTGGGGTTTGCGGGATTGGCGGTTCAGTTGGGGATTCCCACCGTATTAGCCAGTCTTTGGGCCGTCAGTGATGTGGGAACCCTGTTACTGATGACGGAGTTTTACGAGCAACTGAAAACCGCCCCCAATCCGGCGGTTGCTCTGCGTCGTAGTCAATTAGCGGCCCTGCGAGGGGATTTGGACTTTACGCCCCCACCGATGAGCGATAATTTACCGGCAGGAACCTTAGTGGGGTCTCCTTTGCCTGAGAATGTAGAGCGTTTCGATGTCTCTCATCCCTACTACTGGTCAGCGTTCACCAATATCGGAAATCCTTGGTAGTATTGGGGGTTAGACGGAGGTTTCTCGGATTTCGGTGGACAATTCTCGACCTGGCACATTGACAGGCCGCATCCGTCGGTTCAAGATTAAAGTTATTCACTGATTGTCGATTAAGCGATTAACGGACTTGGAACCCCCGTCCGGTAATTTTTTACAAAACACTTGACAAGGAAAAGGAGTTGTGTATGTGGACTGCGATCGCCGTTGGGATATTAGCATTTATCTTTTCGAGCTTTGTTGAGTATTGGATTCATCGGCTGATGCACCATTCTCCTCGTTTCGGGGAACGTCACCGAGATCATCATCGCCGCAACGAAGGACAAGGCGTTGTTTGGGAGTTTCGCGATTATGTCAAAGGTGCGGCGATCGCCATGCTGTTACCCTTCGCCATTTCCCTCAATGTCGGCTTGGGTTGGCTGATTGGGGCCTTAGCCTTTGCCCTCTTTTCCGCCTACGCTCACCAGTTACAACATGAGAACCCCAGAAAATGTTTCTGGATGTCGATGCCGGTTCATTACGTCCATCACAAATATCAGATGTGGCATCACAACTTCGGCTTAGCCGTCGATTGGTGGGATTACGTCTTTGGAACCTATAAAAAAGTTGATTGGCTCGCCGACGAAGATCCCCAAGTTCCGCAACGGGGCTACTTAGAATTGCAATGGTGGTAAGTGGTGTTAGTGATGGTATCGTAGTCGCCATCTAACCATCGCCATTTTAAGTTGAAACCCGACGTTCAACCGAACTTCAACCGAACGTTCAAGCAAACGTTTAATCTGTGTAAGGAGTCATATCTGATGAGTATTTTACAAGAAGCCAAAACCCATTTTGAGGCGAGTCATCAACATCCCATCAATCAGGTCTTGCACCATATCACCAACTTTTTAGCCCTTTCTGCTATTGGATTGTTATGGTTTAATCCCAAAATTAGCATTGTCTTTTTGGTGATTAGTCAAATTTTTGCCTGGGGCGGTCATGCCGTATTTGAGAAAAATCACCCCGCCTTTTTTAAGTATCCTGGCATTACCATTTTGGCGTCATTTGCCTGGTCATTTGAACGCTGGTTTGGCTTTCGTCAGTTGCTCGTGAAAGGCGATCGCAACCCCGTTTAATGGAGGCTGGGGCAATAGTATGTGCCAATTATGTGCCAATTAAAAATATGGCACAAACAGCCCTCTAGCCGTCCCATTAAGCTGCTCAAAAGTGACCCAACAGGGGCAACCTTGTTATCTGCCAGAAAATCCGCTATCTTCAGATAGGCTTTTTGCAAAACCGACTCCTATCTTAAAGGTTTTGTTAGAATCCTGGCATTCATTTTCATTTATTCCATTTTCACTGGACAGAACAACATTATGTACGACGGACTTTTAGTCATCGATGCCGACGCACACAAAGTCGAGAATCCGATGATTTTCCGGGACTATGTCGATCCCGCCTATCGTAACCGTATTGGTATGATTGTCGATCGCCTCGGCGATCAGCGCGCTCGCGTGATGGATTACAACCCCGTCACCGGAACCACCGACTTACCCCGGATTTTCCCCAAACCCGAAGGCTTCGGAAAAGGTGGCTTCCGCACCCTGCACCCCGAAACCACCCTCGGCGCCTTGTTTAACAGCCGCCGCATCCAAGACATGGACCAAGAAGGGGTTGACGTTCACGTCATTTACGGAACCTTTAACCTCACCTTCTCCAGCATCTTCGACAAAGACCTGGCCGTCGCCTTGTGCAAAGCCTACAACGACTACATGGCCGAAGATTGCCGCAAATGGGGCGATCGCCTCAAACCCATCGGCGTCGTTCCCCTGCAAGACGTCGATGAAGCGGTCAAAGAAATGTATCGCTGCGTCAACGAACTGGGTATGGTTGGCGTGGCCACCTCTCCCAACATCCCCATTCCCCACCCGGCGGCCCCCAACGCCTTCCCCGAAATCCGCACCTGCAAACATATCAGCCACCCGGACTTCTACCCCATCTTAGAAGCCGCCGTCGATCTCGACATCGCCCTCGGCTTACATGGTGGACCCGGTTCCGATATGGTGGGTGGAATCGCCGATCACATGGAAACCTTCGTCCTCAACCACATCTTCGTCCAGCGCAACCAGCAACAAATGGCCATGGCGCGGATGGTGTTTGACGGTGCGTTTGAGAAATTCCCCACCCTGCGGATTGGCTTCGTTGAAGGCGGTTGCGGTTGGCTTCCTGACCTCTCCCACTCCTTCCACGAACATTGGGAAAAACGGATTCGTGACTTCGATCCCAAAAACCCCTACCAACCCTCTTTGCAAGAAGTCACCCAACTGATGATCAAAGAACGGGGGAACAGCGTCAATATCTTCAGCCAGGTGAAAAACCTGTTTGATATGTTGTGGACGAAAGAAAAAGACCCCCGCAACATCGACGACGCCAGCCTCTACGAACATTACGATTTACGTCATCGGGACCCGATGGAGTACTTTGAACGGGGACAAATTTTTGTCACCTTTGAGTCTGACGATCCCGGTCCGGCCTATCTTCCCCAAGCCATGGGTGAAGTGGGTAAACGAGTGGCTTGTTTCTCCGGCGACTATGGTCACTGGGATGGTGTCCTTCCTAACTGCGTCCGCGATGCAGCGACGGTGGCGGACTACGATCGCGACCACCTCGCGGCCCTCCTCGGTGGAAATGCGTTAGACCTGTATGGCGATCGCCTCCGCAACTCCATTACCAACGTCCAAGAAGCCACGGTGACCGCCTAGAGACTCGGTTTCATCGTTCTGATCTGGTTTTGATCTCGGTTTGATGTTGCGATCGCGCTCATCATCTTAACCCGATCCCGAAAACCCCTCGTCTTAAACCCGATGAGGGGTTTTTCTCTGGTTTTTCTCTGATAATTGCCATATCAAGCAGGACATCCGCTATAATCGGGCTACACCCGTTCAACAGT